>NZ_JBSHCT010000006.1:0-300176 GCF_053615935.1 Nocardiopsis sp. NPDC055879 | reverse complement strand
GGGGCGCGCCCGTAGGACTTCATTCCCGCCAGGAAGAACCCGTCCTCGGGGTGGGAGAGCTCGGCCGCGCCGTGCGGGTAGACGGTGCCGCAGGAGTGCCGGTTGGGGTCGATGAGCGGGGCCAGCTCCACCGGCGCCTGGAGAGTGGGGTCCAGACCAAGACGCACCTCGGACAACAAGGACAGGTCGGGCCGGAACCCGGTCAGCGCCACGATCTCGTCCACCGGCTCCAGCTCGCGACCGTCCTCGCCCACCAGGACCAGGCGGTCCTCCACCGATCGCACCTGGGCGGTACGGAAACCGGTCACCACCTCGACGTGTCCCGCCTCGACGGCGGCGCGGGCTCGCCGGCCCAGGGCACCTCGTTCGACGAGCCGGTCGGCCGTGCCCCCGCCGAAGGCGTCCCCGACCTCACCGCGACGCAGTACCCACACCGCCTTCGTCCCCGGGCTCTCCTGGGCCATCGCGGCCAGGGCCACCAGCGCGGTCAGCGCCGAGTGCCCGCGCCCGACCACGGCGGTGGTCCGTCCGGCATGACGGATCCGGATCTTCTCCTCACCAAGGTCGGGGATCCGGTAGGAGATCCGCTCGGCCGCGGCGGCCTCGCCCAGTGCGGGCAGGCCGTCACCGCCCACCGGGTTGGGGGTGCGCCAGGTGCCGGAGGCGTCCACGACCGCATGGGCCGACAGCCGCTCCTGGCCATCACGGGTTCGCACGTGCACGATGAAGGGCTGCTCGGCGCGTCCGGCGTCCACGACGCGGTCCCGACCGAGACGGCTCACCCCGGTCACCTCGGCGCCGAAGCGGACCCGGTCGCCGAGGGCCTCGGCCAGGGGAGCGAGGTAGTCCTCGACCCACTCGCGGCCGGTCGGGTACCCGTCGTCGTCCGGGCGTCGCCAACCGGAGACGGCGAGTAGCTTCTCCGCCGCCGGATCGACCAGGTCGCGCCACTTCGAGAAGAGCCGCACGTGCCCCCACTCCGACACCGCCGCCCCGGCCGTGTCACCCCTTTCCAGGATCAGGACCGGAAGGTCGCGGGTCACGAGTTCCGCTGCTGCGGCCAGTCCTGCGGGTCCGGCTCCGATCACCACGACGGGACGTTCGTCGGCCATGACTCACCTCTTTCATCGATTTTTGTCTATGGACCGTGACTTTATCGATAATCATCGATGGACACAACCATTGATCGTCGTCGATAATGAGGACATGACCCTTGTGCCTCTCGAACACACCGAACGTTCGCTTCCCTCGGTCGACGCCGAGACCTACGCCGCCTGGTTCGCCTGCCTGGCCGAACCGATGCGAGTGCGTCTCCTGCACGCCATCGCCACCGGCCCCGGCTCGGTCAGCGTGGGGGAACTGGCCGGGCTCGTGGGCGTTCGCCAACCCACCGTCTCCCACCACCTGCGCAAACTCGCCGACGTGGGCTTCGTGACCCTCACCAAGGTGGGCACCTCCACCCGGGTCGCCATCAACCCCGCCTGCTGCACCGGACTGCCCCACGCCGCCGACGTGGTGATGGGCGTACTCAACGCCCGACCGTGCTGTCCCACCGACCTGCCCGCCGACGTCTCCAGCCGTGCCATGACCGACACGGACCTGGAGACGGTTCGGGAGATCTACGCCCAGGGCATCGCCACCGGGCACGCCACCTTCGAGACCGAGGTACCCGACGCCGAAGCCCTGAGGGACAAATGGATCGACGGGCACCGCTGGGTCGCCGAGGCCGATGGAAGGGTGGTCGGCTGGGCCGCGGCCGCACCGGCCTCCGGCCGAGCGGTCTACGCCGGGGTGGCCGAGGCATCGGTGTACGTCGCCGAAGACGCGCGTGGACGCGGTGTGGGCAAGGTCTTGCTCCACCGCCAGGTCACCGAGGCCGACACCGGCGGTCTATGGACACTCCAGACCTCGATCTTCCCCGAGAACCGAGCCAGTCTGGCCCTGCACCACCAGGCGGGCTTTCGCACCGTGGGCGTGCGCGAGCGGATCGCCCGACTCCACGGCCGATGGCGCGACACCGTCCTGTTGGAACGTCGTGGCGGCGCGGGATCGGACACGGACACGGAGGCCTCCCGCGCCGACGACGCGGACCGCTCGACCGTCTGATCGAGTCACCCCACGCCGGAGCGCCCCGTCACGCGGCCGGGTGAGCCTGCGCCGACCGGTGTCCACACGGAACGGAGGGGTTCCTTCGAGAACCCTCGCACGGTCAGTGGTAGTCGAAGGCCCGGTCCCAGTCCTCGTCGGCGCCGAACAGGCTTCGCGGCTTGACGAAATCGTCGGTGCGGCTCAGGACGGACTCCGGCACGAGTTCTCCCTGGGCCCTGCCGCGGACCCGGCACTCCACTCCCAGCGCGGCGCGCAGGGCGTCCTCCAATTCGGCGGCCGCCCGGTCCGCGTGCTCGGGCACCGCCTCCGCCTCCACCTCCAGGTGGTCGGATGTGGTGCGGGCCCGCCAGAAGAGGACACCGTAGCGCTCCGGGAGCGAGAAGACCGCGGCCTCCAAGCGGGACTGGGACACCTGGGCGACCCCGGTGCCGCGCACCTCGGCCTCCCGGCCCAGCACCTCGACGGTCGGCAGCCACCAACCGCACTCGCACGCCTCCTCGCGGATCCGCACCCGGTCCGCCAGGTCGTAGCGCACAAGGGGCATCGCCTCGCGGTAGAGCGTGGTGATGACCAGGTGGCCCATGCCGGTGCGCGAACTGCGACCCGTGGCCGGGTCGTACACCTGGGGGAGGAACCGGTCCGCCCACAGGTGCAACCGCCCTTGGGGGCACTCTCCCGCCAGCGAACCGGTCTCGGTGGACCCGTAGTCCTGGATCACGGGGATCCCACCCCACAGACGACTGATGGCCGCGCGGCGGGCCGGGGTCAAGGACTCACCGGCCACGAGCAGGGAACGCAGGGACGGGAAGTCCCGTCCCGGGTCCATCCCGGCGAATCGGGCCGCCGCGCCCCACAACAGGCACTCGGTGGGCAGGCTCCAGGCCACGGTGACGTCGAGGTCGCGCAGTAGGCGGACGACCCGGGCACCGGTCACCACGAGGGTCCGGTTGTCGGCGGGCACCACGGTCGCGCCCCGTGCCCTGGCCGCCCGGTGCGCCTGGTGGCCGGTGGTGAGCATGGCGTAGGGCGTGCGCACCATGACGGTGTCGGCCGGGCCCAGGCCCACCCGGCTGCGGGCGAACCGGTCGGCCACGTCCTCCCAATCGCCGTCGGTGAAGTACGAGGCGGTCGGAGCACCGGAGGTGCCGCTGGACTCGTGGTAGGTGGCCAACCGTTCCCGCTCCACGGCCAGCAGACCGAAGGGGTAGGCGTCGCGCAGGTCCGACTTGCCGGTCACCGGTAGGTCCGAGAGGTCGTCGATCCCGGTCATCGAGGACGGGGTACGGAGTCGCCCTTGGTGGAAAGGCGTTCTGAGCGCCCGCTCCAGGGTCCACGCCACCCGTTCCTCCTGGAGCCGGTGGAGTTCGTCGAAGCCGCGCCAGTCCCCCAGAACGGGTAGGTCGCGTGCGAGTGCGGTCCTCACTTGGTCTCCTCGTCGATCAAGCGGTGGGCGTTGGTCCAGAGCACCCGGCGCGACACGTCCTCGGGAAGGTCCAGGAGCCGGTATTTGACCAGTTCGGCTTCGGGGTGCTGGAGCGGGTACTCACTGCCGAACAGCACGCGGTCGGGACCCAGACGCTCCAACGCCGCTCGGATCACCGCGGTGTAGCCGCCGGAGGTCTCCAGGAGGATGTCGGGATCGGGCGCGATCTGGTCGATCCCGTGCAGGTCCATGTCCCCGACGCCCGCGTGTCCGAGCACGAACACCGTCCCGGGGAATCGCCCGGCCAACCGGACCAGGTCCGCCACGCCGAACCCGGGGCGGCCCAGACAGTGCAGGTAGACGTGGTGTCCGACCTGTGCGGCGACCTCCACCAGCGCCTCCGTCCGAGGGTCGTCCAGAGCGACCCCGTGTACGCCCGGCGCGAGTTTGAGCCCCCGGAACCCGGAGGCCGCCTCACGGTAGGGCGCGGGGCCGCCGTGCGGGTTCGCGAAGAAGAGGGGGATGAGCCGCCCCCGCGCCGTCTTCGCGGCGGACAGCACGGTTTCGTTGTCGGCGTCGTTCAGACTCTGCCCGCCCTGGGCGATCTGGCGGGACAGCACGTCCGGGTCGACCACGCCGCCCGCCACCACGATGGTTCGGTCGATCCCGCAGGAGTCCATGGTGGCCAGCAGCCGTTCGGTGGCCCCCGGAACGGGGGCCAGGTGCGCGTGCGCGTCGAAGATCCTCCCGGTCATGGTGCCCCCGCATTCCCTCGGGCGGAGGTCAGGTCGAGCACGAACCGGTACCGGGCCTTCTTGGCCGCCGTCCGCGCGAAGGCCTCGCCGATCCGCTCCACGGGCACGGTCTCCACCTCGGCCGTGATCCCATGTCGTGCGCAGAAGTCGAGCATCTCCCGGGTCTCGGCGATCCCGCCGAACATCGAGGAGGTCAGCGCGGCCCTGCGGCCGGCCAGGAGGACACCGACCACCGGTGGGGTCGGGCCGAGCGAGCCCATCAGCGCGTACGTGCCGTCGCGGCGCAACAGTTCCAGGTAGGGGTTCAGGTCGTGGGGCGTGCCGATGGTGCTCAGCAGCAGGTCGAAACCGCCGGACCAGCGCTCCATCGCCTCCCGGTCGGTGGACACGAGCACGTCGTTCGCGCCGAGCCGGAGGGCATCGTCGCGTTTGTCGGGCGAACTCGTGATCGCCACCGTCTCCGCGCCCAGAGCCGACGCCATCCGGAGGCCGAGGTGCCCCAGACCGCCGATACCGATGACCCCGACGCGGGTGCCCGGGCCGGCCCCATGGCGGCGCAGCGGCGAGTACACGGTGATCCCCGCGCACAACAGCGGCGCGGTCCCGGCGGGGTCGAGGCCCTCCGGGAGGGGGAGGACGAAGCCCTCCGAGACCACGATGGTCCCCGAATAACCGCCCAGGGTGATCTGGCCCGTGGCCGGATCCTTGGAGTTGTAGGTTAGTACGGGACCCCGGGCGCAGTACTGCTCCAACCCCTCGGAACAGGAGGGGCAGTCGCCGCAGGACCCCACCATGCATCCGACGCCGACCAGGTCTCCGGGAGCGAGGTCACCGGACCCGGACCGGACCTCGCGCACCCGGCCCACGATCTCGTGGCCGGGGACCATCGGGTAGTGGGAGTTGCCCCAGTCGTCGTCGACCTGGTGGATGTCCGTGTGGCAGACGCCGCAGTACAGGATGTCGATGACGACGTCCCCCGGGCCGGGGTCACGGCGCGGTACGTCCATCGGTTCCAGGGGGCCACCGGGGACGGTCGCCCCCCAGCCGGTCGTGTGGATCATTCTCGTCCCTTCGTGTTCGCGCGCCACCCGGTGCCGTGCCGTGTCCCGGCGATCGGCTCAGGCATGGCGCAGGCCCTTGCTGCGCATCAGGAACTCGCCCAGGTAGCCGTCGTGCGGGACGCCCGGCACCGTCCAGTGGGTCGGATGCGCCCCGACGTAGACGTTCCTGACGGTCGGCTCCGACATCAATCGGTCGATGAGCCGTTCGTCGTCGGTCACGGCGGTGAGCGCCAGGGTGTCGCGGAGCGGGGCCATGCCGTCAGAGCGCGACCAGGGCGCCACCCACACGCAGGGGAAGGGCAGCTCGGTCCGGTGCTGCGGGGCGTCGGCACCGTCCAGGCTGTGCACCGCCGGTCGCAGGCAGGCGCTGCCGTCGCCGATGTCGGCGACCACGTCCTCCCCATGTGAGACCGCGTCGGCGGCCCTGGCCGCCAGATGCCCGGCCAGTGCTCGCGCGGTGGCCACCGGCCGGACCGGCAGGACCGCGTCCTCGGCGTCCGGCGGCAGTACCGGGAGCCCGCGCAGTCGAGCGGCGATCATCCGTGCCAGGGGTCGAGGGTCGCCCTCGACGAACACGGAGGTGGCGTTGACGCACGCGGTTCCGCCCTGGTGGAGGACCGAGTCCACCACCGTGTCCAACACGGTCGCGGCCGAGTGGTCCTTGGTGATGAGGACCTTGGAGCGACCAGGCCCTTGGGCCAGCACGCGGGGGTCTGCGCGATGGCGGTCCACGACGTCGTCGCCGCCGTAGACCATGGCCAGATCGGCGTCGCGGATCAAGGTGTCGGCGACCCCGTGTTCGCACGGGAGCAGGGCCACGTGGTCCTGGGGGAACCCCGCGGTGCGCAGGGCCTGGACCAGCCGTTGCGGGGTGAACGGCTCCCGGCGGGACGGGCGCACCGCGACCCGGTAGCCCAGGGCCAGGGCCTCCAACCACTGCGCGTGCACGCCCGGGTGGTTGCCCGGCGCGTGAACGGCCAGCACGCCGCCGCGCCGGGACCACAGTGCCCCGCCCGCGCGGGCCGAAGGGGAGCGCCAGTCGTCCACCGCTCCTTGGGGGCGGGCCGCGTGGGCGGCCCGGTGAGCCTCCAGCGCGGCGTTCGCGATGGATCGAGTGGTCGCGCGCACGGCCGGTAGGGGGGTTCCCGAGACACGGGCGACGAGGCGTTCGTATTCCTGCGTGGGGACACCGCCGACCGGGGTCGAGGCGAAGGCCCTTCCCGCCCGCTCCAGCGCGGCGATCCGTTCGTCGGACGGCAGCGGGACGGCCGCGCGCAGGGCGTTCACGGCGCGGTGCGCGAACAGTTCCGACACCAGCGCGAGTTCGGCGACCCGGGTTCCGGTCACGTCCTCGACGGCACTGCGCCTGGTGGGGCGGTAGGGGCCGGAGGGGCCCAGGGCGTCCAGGTAGAGGGTGTCGGACATTGGTATCAGTACACCCCTTCGATCGCGGCCCGGCCATCGAAGGAGGCCAAGGGCTCGACGTCGCCGAGTGAGTCGCCGACCTGCCCCTCCCGGGGCCGGACCCGCAGGGCCGTGTCGCGTTCGAGGTTGTTCACCAGCAGCATCGTCTTGCTGACGTGGTTCATCACCACCTGGCCGCGTTCGCCATAGGGGACCTCGGCCCCCGTCTCCGGGTCGACGACCCGGAAGGACATGTACGGGGAGAAGGGGTCGAAGACGCTCACCCCTTCGGTGCCGGGGCGCTCGTCCACACCACCGAGGATCATCGTGCTTCCATAGCCCCCGGAGAGTTCCACCTCGGGGAAGACCTCGTCGCGCAGAAGGTCACGGGTGTCGGGATCCATGTGGGCCCCGCTCCATCGGATCAGCCGGACGTTCTTGTTCACCAGCGCGGTCAGGCGGGCGTCACGGGCGATGCGTTCCAGGAGCGGCGGGGTGGCCACCAGCACCCCCACGTCCTGGGTGGCGAGGATGTGTCCGGCCTGTTCGAGCAGGTGTTCCGTATAGCGGGCGGCCTCCTCCGTGCGCCCCTGCGCGACACATTTCTTGACCCACCGTGGATCGAAGTCCACGGTGAACAGCAAACCGCCTCGGGCCCGGGCCTGCCGGGCGATGATCTCGCCGAACATGTGGGGTCCGGCCGGTGCCAGGGCCAACCAGTTGAGGCCCTCCGGGTGTCCGCGTTCGTTCATGTTCCGCAGCGACCAGGCGACCGACCGCTCCAGCCAGTCGTCAGTGAACACGACGCGCTTGGGTGCCCCGGTGGTGCCCCCGCTCTCGTAGACCCGTACTCGTCCGGAGGAGTCCCCGTAGCCCCGCGGGACCAGGTCCTCGACGCGGGTCTCACGCAGTTCGTCCACGACGTTGGGGAACAACCGCAGGTCGTCGAAGGTGTGCACGTCCCGTACCGGGTCGAAGTCCAGGGAGCGGGCGCGCCGCAGCCAGAACGGCGATCCCGTACGGGGGTCGAAGTGCCAGCGCAATGCCGCTCTGAGCAGCTCCTCGGGTTCGGGGACCCGGTCCGGTGGGCAGTCGAGAACCGGATGCTCGTTCGCCAGCATGCATACCCTCCACTGGGGTCGTCGGGATCGGCCTCCAGCATGGGGATCCCGGCTATCGGACGCCTTAGCGACCGATATCGACCTCAGGGTCACTCCTGGAGGACGCGCACGGTCCCCTCCTCGGCCAGTGGGGCGTAGTGTTCGGCGAAGAGTCTCCCGACGAGTTCGCCGCGGCTGGAGGCACCGGTCTTGGCCAGGACCGCCTTGATGTGGTCCCGGACCGTGTGGGGTGACAGGTAGAGCCGTGTGGCGATCTCCGCCGTGGGCAGGCCGCGGGAGAGGAACCCGGTGATCTCCAGTTCCCGGTGGGAGAGCTCGTAGGCCTCCAACAGCAGTGGGGCGATCTCGGAGGCCTTCGCCCTCTCGATGACCACGGCCGATCCGCCCCGGCGGCCCTCCGGTGAGCGCAGGCACGAGGCGTGGCACACCAGCCAGCCGCCCGAACGCGTGCGGGTCCGGATTCGTGTGCTCCCCGTGCCGCGCTGCTCGGCGACCGCTTGGGCGTGTGCCGCGGTGCTGTGGATCCACTCGGGCAGGCGCAGCCCCCAAGAAGTGTCCGTGGAGGGGCCGGTGGGCAGTGTGGCGAGGTGGTGGCGGGCCTCGTCGTTGACGGAGAGCAGGGCGCCCGCGGGATCGAAGACCAGCAGACCGGGGCCGGTGTCCCCGCCGGTGTCCGTGCTCCCGGCGGGGGCGGTGTGGGTACGGCGCAGGCGCTTGGCCAGCGGCACCGACAGTCCGGCGGCCAGCAGGGTCTCCGCGGGTGTGAACGCGGGACGGCCGCTCTCGCGCAGCAGGCTGATGTGTCCGTGCGGGCGTCCGCCGGCGCGCAGGACCACTCGTAGCTCGTCGCCGTATCCGTGCGGTCGCATGAAGTGGCGGTACACGGAACTGTGCTCCGGCGCGTCCCCGGTGCTCTCACGCAGGGCCGCGGCGGGGACGGGGGAGCGCGCCAGGTCGGTGAAGCGGTTGACCCGTTCCTCGAAGAGTTCCAGGCGCCAGTAGGTGCCGCATTGGCCCTCCTGGAGGTTTTCGACCCGGATGGGCGCGGTCACCAGTCCGGTGTCCGGGTCGGTGGCCCGCCACACCGCGGCGTCGAAGGGCACGAGTCTTCGTAGCCGGGCGGAGACCGTCTCGAACAGCGCCTGGGCGTCGGGTGCGGCACCGATGAGGTCGAGCAGGGCGCTGTGCCGGTGCTGGATCTCCGGTGGGGTGAGGGCGGGCATTTCTCGATCCTTCCGTTCCGGACGGCGCTTTCGACGATAACACGCATCGTCGCCGGTGAGCTTGTAATACGCAGAATCCACCATCTGCGGGATTGACTTGCCAGGAGATTCCGTATAAAGGATATCGAGAGGCCGTGTACGTGCAGGTGAGGATGGTCCTCAGGGTTCTTCGGAGATGTCGCTGATATTTCCCGGGGTGCTTGCCGTGGCCGGATTCGGACAATTATTATTCCGTTCATTTCTGTGTCCGTCCCGGGTGGTAGCTTCTGGTCGGTGAACCGAACGGAGGTCGGTTGCCATGATTCGGGGAGAGCAGGTCCGAGGGGCATTGCACTTCATGTCCAGGCGAGTCGACCTCCGCTGCTGAAGTGCTGATCCATCGGAAACGGTGGGCCGGACGACGGGGAGCCCCGTTCTTCGGGTCAATGCGCGTGAGCGATGCGTCCCAGTCCCGCCATGAGAGGACCAGTCATGAACACGACTCCGTACTATCGACTTCTCGGACCACTCTCCGTGATGATGCAGGGAAAGGAGGTGCCCATTAAGGGGAAACGACATAAGGCACTCATGGCGGTTCTCCTCCTAGAGGCCAACAATGTCGTCGACATCGAATCCCTCATCGACGCGATGTGGGGTGAATCACCGCCCATGACGGCCAAGAGTCAAGTGAGAATATGTGTTTCGGAATTGCGTCGAAGATTCTCCCTGTCCGGGGAGTGGGCGGGTATCGAGACACACCCCTCCGGCTACCTGCTGCGCGTGCCCGACGGCACGTTCGACCTGTTTCGGTTCACCGGTCTGGTGCGTGAGGGGCGACGTGCCGCGGACGTCGGTCACACGGAGTCCGCGGCCGCCGACCTGCGTGCCGCACTGGACCTGTGGCAGGGCCCCATCGCCCCGGGCGTGGAGAGCCTGCTCGTGCGCTCGGCGGCCGCACGGTACGAGGAGGACCGGCTCACCGTGCTGGAGGAGTACTTCGACCTGGAACTGCTCGTGGGAAATCACAGCCGGGTCGTCGGTGAACTCACCCGAGAGGTCTCCCAGAACCCCTTCCGGGAACGGATGTGCGGGCAGTTGATGCTCGCCCTCTACCTCTCCAATCGCCAGGTCGACGCACTGAGCCTCTTCCAGAGCACGCGCAGACGTCTGGTCGACGACCTCGGACTGGAACCGAGCCGTGCCCTGCGCGACATCGAGGACGCCATCCTCAGCGGGGCGGTCGCCCCGCTCCCCGACGCCCGCTTCCGCGCCAAGGTCCTGTCTCCCCTCAAGTGAGGGATGGGATCGGCGCATCCGCCTCGGAAGACTCGTCGGTACACGATGACACCCTTCCGAAGGAGGACGTCCCACCATGTCCAGTTCCCTCTCCTCCGGCACGGCGCCCCGGGTCGCGCCCGCCGGCACGGCCTCACTCACGGAGCGGATCCAGGGGTCCGTGCTGTTGCCGGGCCAGGGCGGCTATCGGGAGGAGAAGGCGGTCTACAACACCGCCCTCGAACACCGGCCCGCACTCGTCGTGGCGGCGGCCTCGGCCCAGGACGTCCGGACCGCCGTCGCGTTCGCGGCCGAACACGGCATGGACGTGGCGGTCCAGGCGACGGGCCACGGGGCCGCCGCCCCCGCGATCGACACCCTCATGATCAGCACCCGCCGGATGAGAGGGGTGGAGATCGACCCCGACAGGCGTACGGCGCTCGTCCAGGCGGGTGCCCTCTGGCAGGACGTGATCGACGCGGCGGCCCCGCACGGACTGGCCCCGCTCAACGGGTCCTCGCCCGGGGTCGGCGTCGTGGGCTACACACTCGGTGGCGGACTGGGGCTGATGTCCCGCACCCACGGTTACGCCGCCGATCACGTCCTGAGCATCGACCTGGTCACCGCCTCGGGGGAGGAGACCACCGCGACGCCGGATCGGCATCCCGACCTCTTCTGGGCGCTGCGAGGGGGGAAGGGGAACTTCGGGGTGGTCACCGCCATGGAGTTCGGTCTCTTCCCCGTGCCCAACGTGTACGCCGGGGCGCTGATCCTGCCCGGTCGATCCGCGTCGGAGGTCATGCTCGCCTGGCGGGCGTGGACCGCGGACTGCCCAGAGGAGATGACCTCCTCCCTGGCCCTGCTCCGTCTCCCGGACGCGCCGCCGATCCCGGAACCGCTGCGGGGACGGCTCTCCGTCGCCCTGCGGTTCGTTCACCTGGGCTCCCCCCAACAGGGCGAACGGCTGGTGGCGCCGTTCCGGGCGATGGAGCCGATCGTCGACACCGTCCGCGAGATGTCCTACACCGACATCGCCTCTGTTTACAGCGACCCGGTCGCCCCCACCCCCTACCGCCAACGCTGCATCATGCTCGACGATCTCGGGGACGACGGGGTTCGGGCCATGGTGGAGCTGGCCGGTCCGGACTCCGACTGCACGGACATGATCGTCGAACTACGCCACCTGGGCGGTGCGCTGTCCCGACCGCCCAGGGTCCCCAGCGCCGTCGGCCGCAGGGACGCGGCCTTCACACTGACCACGCTCTCGGAGGTCCCCGCGGGCGCGGGGCCGGGAGCGGACCCGGGTGAGGGCGCCCTACTGGAGAGGATGCGCGTCCACTACGCGGGCCGCCGGTTCATCAACTTCCTCAGCGGTCCCGACGCCTCCGACCTCACTCGTGAGGCGTTCGACGCCGACACCTACTCCCGGCTCGTGCGCGTGAAATCCCATTACGACCCGAACAACATCTTTCGAGCCAACCACAACATCGCCCCGGAGCCCGACCATGTCTGAGACCTCACCCCGCCGTCCCGACACCGCACTCGCGCCCACCGCGTCCCCGTCTCCCGCAGGTGCGCCGGCCGGGGGCGATCCCGGAATCAGCGCCCGCTCGGCGGGCCTGCGGCTGGCCCTGTTGTTCGGCCCGGCGGTGTTCGGGGTCACCGCCGCGGGGGTCGCGCTGCCCGAGGTCTCCGCGGCGCTGGGAGCCCCACCCTCCTCCGTCGTCTGGGTCCTGACCGCCCACGCGCTCGCCCTCGGCGTGGGCACGGCCCTGTTCGGGCGCCTGGCCGACTCCCTGGGGGCCCGGCGCACCCTCCTCATCGGAGCGGTGCTCCTCGTCGTGGGCACGGTGGTCTGCCTGGTGGCGCCCGCCCTCGGGGTCGTGGTGGCCGGGCGTTTCGTGCTGGCGGCGGGCTCCGGAGCGATGAGCGCCGTCGCCCTGGCCCTGGCGGCCTCCTCGCCACCGGACCGACGGCCCGCCGTGCTGATGATCTTCGGCGCCGCGATGGCGTTCTTCGCCGCGGGGGCGACCCTGGCGGGCGGTGTCGTGACCGCCGGGCTGTCCTGGCGGGTCACCCTGGTCCTGCCCGCGCTGTCCCTGGCCGCGGTACCGCTGTGTCTGCGTTTGGCCTCCACCCGTACGGGGTCCGGTAGGCCCATGGACCTGGCCGGTGCCGGGTTGCTCACCCTGGCGGCGGGCTCCCTGCTGGTGCTCATTCAGGCTCCGGCGCTGTCCCTGCCCCCCACCGCGCTGATGGTGACGGCGATTCTGGGCCTCCTCGGTGCCGGGCTGCTCGTCGCGCGCACCGTTCGGCGCACGGATGGTTTCATCCCCGCGAGTCTGGTGACCAGTGGCCCCTACCTCCTGGCCGTCGCCGTGGGCTCCGGGGTCTACGCGGGGCTGTTCGCCGCGATGTTCGGCGTGCCCCGGATCCTGTTCGATGACTACGACTGGTCCGTCCTGGAGGTCGGTCTGTGGCTGCTGCCGGGTGCCGTGGTGGCGGCCGTCCTCTCCCGGCTGGCGGGCCGCCGGGGAACCTCGGCCGGAGTCTTCCTGGTGACCGGTACCGCCCTGGCCGGCGCCCTGCTGCTGGGTGCGTACGCCCTGGTCGGCGGTGGCCCCGTGTTTCTGGTGCTGGGGGCGTCGGGGGCCCTTGCCGCCTTCGCCGTCACACAGGTGGTGATGACCGGGTTCGTGTCGCCGCGTATCCCGCTTCCACAGCGGGGGGCGGGGATGGGCCTCCTCAACCTCACCTTCTTCCTGGGCGGGGCCGTCGGCTCCGCGGCGGCGGGGGCCCTCTCCGGGGTTCTCGGCCCGGCACCGGGGCTGGCCGCGGTTATGGTCCTGCCCTTCCTGTCGGGGCTGGTCGCCCTGGCGTTGACCCGCTTCGGTGACCCGCGGGACTGACCCCGAAACTCCCGAACCGCGTCCTCCCGGCCCGCGACCGCCACCCGTGGTCGCGGGTCGACTCGTTCCCGGGCACGCCATATCCCGCCGATACGGGTGCGATACGGCCGGTGGCCAGCATGGGACCGCGGGCACCCCGCCCGCGACGACGAGGAGGTTTTCCGTGAGACGGAGAGAGCTGCTGAAGTGGACGGCGGGCGCCACGGTGATGGCGGGGTTACCGGTCGCCCTGGTCCTGCGCGACCCCGAAACGTTCGCCGGTTCCGCGAGCGGCGAGTACACCGAGACCTACCAGGGGCGCGAGATCCGTGTCACCACGGTGTCCGGGGAGGACGCCGTCTTCGTCGACGGACGCCGCCTCCACCTCATGAAGTTCGCCGACGACGCCTACCTCAGCTCCATGTGCCACTACCGAATGGCCCCGAACCCACTGGACGCGGCGCGTACCGCGGTGCGGGAGCTGCGCGGGGCCGACCTGCTACCGATCGGGCACGCGGGCCACAACTGAGGGGGACGGACATGGCGCACGTTCGCAAGAACCACCTGGACATGACCGACGGTGAGAGGCGCGCGTTCATCGACGCCGTCCTCGAACTCAAGCGCAGAGGCGTCTATGACGAGTTCGTACGGTTGCATATCCGGATGAACTCGTCCGACTACATCAATAAGGACGACGGGCCCCGCTACGGCCACATCAACCCGGGTCTGATGCCCTGGCACCGCCAGTACCTGCTGGAGTTCGAGAAGGCCCTCCGGTGGGTGGACCCATCGGTGGCCCTGCCCTACTGGGACTGGACGACGGACCGCGAGGTCGACTCACCACTGTGGGGTGAGGATTTCCTGGGCGGGAGCGGCCGCCCCGGCGACGGCAGGGTCACCACCGGGCCGTTCGCCTTCGCCAACGGATGGCGGATCAACACCAGCGTCCTGCCCGACGGGCCCGAGGACCCGTGGCTGGAGGGCAACTACACCCACGACGACCGCCCCTACCTCATCCGTGACCTGGGCGGGCTCGGTGAGCTTTCCACCGCGCAGGAGTTGGAGGAGACGCTGGCCCTGCCCGTCTACGACTCCCCGCCCTGGAACCACACGGCGGGCTACGAGCCGCCCTTCGAGAGCTTCCGCAACCACGTGGAGGGCTATGCGATGTTCCCGTGGGAGGAGAACATCGGAAAGCTGCACGGTTCGGCCCACGTGTGGGTGGGCGGCCACATGCTCTACATCGGCTCGCCGAACGACCCCGTCTTCTTCCTACACCACGCGTTCATCGACAAGCTGTGGGCGCTCTGGCAGGAGGAACATCCGGACGTCCCCCACTACCTGCCGGAGGAACCCACCCCCGGGGTGCCGTCCCTGCACACCCTGTTGGCGCCCTGGAACACGATGACCCCGGCCGACCTGGTCGACCACACCCCGTTCTACACCTACGACGTGTGAACCCGGACCACCCGGCACACGGGCCGGCGCCGCCGGGACACCCGTCCCGGCGGCGCCTCGTCGTCCGCGACCTACTTCTCCAGGCAGAACTCGTCGATCGGGTAGCCGACGTGGCGGTCCTGGACCGGAAGGTATCCCATCACCCGATCCCCGGGCTTGAGTTCGGTGCTGTTGAGCACCGCTCCACCCGGACCCAGCACACGCACGTGCCAGTCGTCCTGGAGGATCAGGTTCACCGACCGCCCGTCGGTGGACACCGCGTTGACCGAGATCAGCGGACGCGACTCGATCTTGACCCGGCCGACCGTCACCAGGCGGGTGCGGCCCTCGACGTCCACGGCCATCACCTTGCTGCCCGCCTTGAGCTCGCTCAGGTAGTTGGTGCGGCTGTCCTTGGACAGCGTGTAGGAGTGGATCGCGCCCGCGTTGACCCGGAAGGGGCGGGTCGGCATGTAGGGCAGGGGGTGGGTCTCACTCACACACAGGATCATCCCCTTGGAGTGCGATCCGACGAGGATTCCCTCGTCCTCGCGGAAGTGGGTGCAGGTGTCCACGCACGCGCGCTCACCCATACCGATGTGCTCCGTGCCGGTGATCTCCAGTTCCGCCAGCTCCAGGTCGGGGGTCTCGGTCTCGGCGGAGGCCCGGAGCGCGGCGGCGTCGCCCACCGCGCGCGGTGCCATCATGACCCCGTCCGAACCCAGTTCGAGGACACCGAAGATGATCTCCGCCTCCTCGATGTCCCGCGCGATCGTGATGATGCTGCCCGAGGCGCCCGCGGCCGCGGCGATGACGATCTCCAAGGGGATCTTGGTCGGGTCTCGGAACAGCAGGACACTCCAGGGCTCGGTTCGAGCGGACTGGCAGGCCTTCTCCAGGGTCTCCGCGTCGATGATCTCGACGAACCGGCCGAACTCCACCTCGGGGTGGAGCAGGGACAGCTCCGCCGGGGTGCCGTGCCGTTCGGGGTCGACGATGACCACGTCGGCTCCGCCGAAGTCCTCCGGCAACGGACTATTCAGCGAGAGCAGCACCTTGGTCACGGTCGGCGGTAGGTCGGCGAAGCCCGCCGGGTCGTCGGAGACGAGTCCGTCGACCCTGTGGTGCAGGGCCTCTTGGACCACGGCGGCGGTGGTCTCTCCGGTGCCGCGGATGTCGAGCCAGGTCAGCTTCACGGGACAACTCCTCAAGGGTCGTGCTCTTTTGGGGTGGAGGGGGATGAGTGACGGGGCGGGGATCGTGGGCGATCGCGGTGGGGTCAGTCGGTGAGGGCCCGAGAGGGGCCCTCCATAGAGCCCTGGGCCAGGTCGAAACGGTTGTGGACACGCCGGGCGACGGCCTCGGCCATCGACCCCGGGTCCGGGGCTTGGAAGATGTTGCGTCCCATGGCGATCCCGGCGGCGCCGCAGGCCATGACGTCGTCGACGTAGCGCAGTACCTCTTCGACGTCCTCGTGCTTGGGGCCGCCGACGGGGACGACCGGGATCGAGGCGGAGGCGACGATCTCGCGCATGCTCTCGACCGAACCGGAATACTCGGTCTTGACCAGGTCGGCGCCCAGGTCCGAGGCGAGCGACACCGCGTGGGAGATCAGCACCGGATCCTGGGGGTCGGCGACCTTGGGGCCCCGCGGGTAGACCATGGCCAGCAAGGGCAGGTTCCAGCGGTCGCAGCTCTCGGACACCAGGGCCAGGTCCGCGATCTGGCGCCGCTCCTCACGGGAGCCCAGGTTGACGTGGACGCTGACCGCGTCCGCTCCCAGGCGGACGGCTTCCTCCACCCCGGCCACCAGGTACTTGGCGTCCGGGTCGTCGGCGTGCATGGTGCTCGCGCTCAGGTGCACGATGAGCGAGGTCCGGGTGAACCAGTCCGAATCAAGGTGGCGCAGGGCGCCCTTGTGCACGACGACCGCGTCCACCTGGTTGGTGGCGAGCTGCCCCACCAGCAGGTTGAGGCGGTTGCCTCCGGTGACGGGACCATTGGTGACGGAGTGGTCCAGTGGGACGACCAGGAGGCGTTGTTCGTCGTGGCGGAAGATGCGTTGGAGACGTAGTCGGCGGGCGAAGGGGGTGTTGTCGGGCATGGCCGGTGTGCCTTTCTGGTCAGGACGTGGTTCCGGGGGGCCGGTGTCCCAGGCGTGCGTCCAGGTCGAACGCGCCGTGCAGGACACGGACCGCCCGGTGGGTCTCGGGCTCGGGGACGGTGGCGCAGATCCTTGACTGCGAGGTGGCCAGCGATCCCACGGGTATCTCCGCGCAGGCCAGGGCGGAGAGCGCGCGTGCTGTGTACTCGGGGCGGCTGAGCAGGCCGGAACCGACGAGGGAGACCTTGCCGACGGCGGGCCCGATCCCCAGGTGGACACCATCACGGCCGACCGTCTCGGCCAGGACGCGGCGCAGTCGCTCGGCGTCCGACCCCCGAAGGGTGATCCCGGAGTGAAAGGTGCCGTCGTCGCGGTGGTCCGCCCAGACCATGTCCACGGGGACCGGCGCCGCGGCGAGTGCGCGGAACAGCTCGACGGTGAGGGCACCGTCGGCCCCGACGATCCGGAGCCGTGCTCGGACGGCCCCCAGTTCGTGGGCGACGGCCCGGACCGCTGGAACGGTCTCGACCATGTCCTTGTCCCCCTCAGGCACGATCCGCGTGCCTCCGTGCTGTTCGGACGCGTTCCTGACCCGGATCTCCACGCCGTGCAGCGCCGCCGTCTCCACGGCCCGGGAGTGCATGACCCGGGCCCCGGCGAAGGCCATCTCGGCCATGGTCGACGCGTGGATCTCGGGGATGAGGCGGGTGTTCGGGCAGACGCGGGGGTCGGCGGTGCGAACCCCGTCGACGTCGGTGTGGATGTCGCAGCTCGCCGATCCGAACGCGGCCGCGAGCGCCACCGCGGTGGTGTCGGAGCCGCCGCGGCCCAGGGTGGTGATGTCGCCGTCGGGGCCGACCCCCTGGAAACCCGCCACCACCGCCACGTGCCCGGAGTCCAGCGCGCGTAGCACGTACTCGGTGTCGATGGCGGTCACGCTCCCCTCGCCGGGGCGGCCCGAGGTCCGGATGCCCCCACGGAGGCCGGACAGGGAGGTCGCCGCCACCCCGCGGGCCTGGAGGGCCATGGCGGTCAGCGCGGCACTGGCACTCTCACCGGTGGCCAGCAACTGGTCCATCTCGCGGCCGGGGGCGGTGGAGCCCACCGAGGCCGCGGTGTCCAGGAGCTCGTCCGTGGTGTCGCCTCTGGCGGAGACCACCACGACCAGGGAGCGTCCCTGCCGACGTGCTCGGCCGACCCGCTCGGCCACCGCCCGCACCTGCTCCGGGGAGGCCAGGGAGCTGCCGCCGAACTTCCAGACCTCGATGCTTCCTGATCGGGTCCGTGATGACTTCGTGGGAAGAGGAGCCTCAAGGGCGGTCACGGTTGATGTCACCACTGCCACCGCCTTCGATCCGTGCGCAGCGCATGCGCCCATGCCTTTCACTACTCGGTTGGGGTCGGCCGGACCTCGCGAGCGGTCGGTCCGACACTCCTCAGCATCGACCCAGGGGTTATCGATGCGTTTATCTTCGGATATCGACCCGTGAGGAATCAGTGGTAGAGGACGGCGCGATCCCAGTCCTCGTGCTCGGCGAAGAGGCTCCGCGGCTTGACCACGTCCTGGGAAGCGGTCAGGAGACTGTGCGGGACCAGTGATCCCGGCACCACGGGGCGCAGGTCCGGCACGATCCCCAGCGCCTCCTGGACCGCCGTGCGCAGCCGGGCCACGGCATCCGCCCGGTGTTCGGGCGCGACCTCGAACTCCATGGTCAGGCCGTCCCTTCCGGCCCGGGCCCGCCAGAACAGCACGCCGTATCGCGCGGGCAGGCCGAACACCGCAGCCTCCAGCTCGTGCTGGGTGACGGGCCTGCCGCCCGCCCTGTACTCCCAGGCGGAGCGGCCCAGGACCCGCACGGTGGGCAGCGGCCACCCGCACGCGCAGTCCGTGTAGGACACCTCGACGTCGTCTTCGAGGTCGTAGCGGAGCAGGGGCATGGCCTCCCGGTAGAGAGGGGTCACCACCAGACGCCCGCGACCCTGCGGTGACGACGCGCCGGTCACGGGGTCGAGTACCTCGAAGAGGACCCGATCCGCCCACAGGTGCATGCTCCCGGCAGGGCACTGCCCGGCGAGGCTACCGGTCTCGGTGGAGCCGAACTCCTCCACCACGGGCACCCCCCAGATCTCGCCGATGCGCCTCCGCCGTTGGGGGGTCAGCGAGTCCCCACCGACGAACAGCGCGCGCAGTTCGGGAAAGTCGGAGGTCGGGTCCAGTCCGGTCGCCCGCGCGGCCGCCGCCCACAACAGCGTCTCGGTCGCCATGGACCAGGTCAGGCTCACCCTCAGGTCCCGGATCACCTCGACGATGCGGGAGAGGGGAGTGGCGAGTGAGCGGTTGTCGCCGGGGACGACGGTGGCTCCGCGGGAGCGCGCGGCCGCGTGGGCCAGGTGGCCGGTGAGCATCAGTGCGTAGGGCGTGCGGACCAGGAAGGTGTCCTCGGCGGTGATGGCCACCCATTTGCGGGCGTACCGCTCGACCAGGTCCTCCCAGTCCTGCTCGGTGTAGAAGGACGGTGTCGCCTGACCGGCGCTCCCGCTGGACTCGTGATAGGTGGCGACGCGGCGCCGGGGCACCGCGAGCATGCCGAAGGGCCGCTGCTCACGCAGGTCCTGCTTGGTGGTCAGGGGAAGGGAGGGCAGATCCACGGAGGTGGGCGGGGCACCCGAGGCGAAGATCCGCTCTTGGTAGAAGGGCGACGCGGAGGCCCACTCCAGGACCTGAGGCAGCCGCTTGCTCTGAAGGGCGGCGAGTTCTTCGGGACTGTTCCAGTGGATCTCGAACGGTGCTTTGACGGTCACGGGGCCTCCTCGGCGCTCTCGCGTTCCGGCCGGCCGGAACCGAGCGGGTGAGGTCCCTCGCCCGGCAGCCGCCGACACAGCGCAATCCTCATGCGCGGGGGCGGCTGCCGACATCACGTGGACACGTGAATGGTCGCGTCGGGGGAGGAGATCGTCGACTCAGGAGATGTGGGAGATCATCAAACGCGCCAGTTCCACCCGATTGCGGACCTCCAGCTTGCGGAAGCTGCTGCGCAGGTGGCTGTCCACGGTGTGCGGGGACAGGAAGAGGCGATCGGCCACCTCGCGGTTGGTCAGCCCGTCGGTCACGAGGAGGGCGACGCGGCGTTCGGAGTCGCTCAGCTCGTTCCAGGCCCGGTCGGGGGCCGGGGTCCCGGTGGCCGGTGTGCCATCGGAGCGCCTGGTCAGGTCGCGCAGGGCACGGGCGGCCCGGTCGGCGGGCCCCCGGGCACCGTATCTCTCGTAGATCTCGTGCGCCTTGGAGAGCAGGGGGCGGGACCGTGCCGTGTCGCCCTTGTGGGCCGCCGCTCGCCCCGCGTCCTCAAGGGCCAGCGCGCGGGGGATCGGGCGCGGGCTTTCCTCGTAGGCCTCCACCGCCGCGTGGAGCAGTCCCGGGTCGTTCATGAACAACCCGGACGCGTGCCGTGCGGCGCCCAGGAGGGAGGCGATTCCGGGGTTTTCCCGGGCGAGCCGGGTGCTCGTGTGCACGACCCGTTCCGCCTGCTCCGGCCGGTTCGCCTTCAGCGCCAGACGTACCAGGTGGGCGGCGGACTCGGGGCTGCGGAGGAGAAGCGTCGCGTTGCCCTCCAAGGAGCCGTAGATCTCCGCGGAGGGGAGACCACCGGTGGACCGAGCCAGGCCCAGCGTCGCCTCCTGCTGGCGGGGGCAGCTCAGGGAGCGGTCCTCGGCCAGGATGCGGTGGAAGTACTGCCGTGCGACGTGCTCCTCACCTCGCAACAGGTGGATGTGGCCCAGGATGGAGCGCACGTCCCTGGCGAGGTTCCCACTCGGGTCCACTCCGCAGTCCACCCGAAGGCAGGCCTGCTCGGCGCGGTCCAGTTCGCCGCGCCATAGGAGCAGCAGAGCGCGGTGGGCCTCCCAGAACGGCGCGGCCGACGCGTCCGCCGCCACCTCCTCCCAAAGGGCCATGTCGATGGTGGACGAGGCCTCCACGAACCGGTCCTGTGAGGCCAGGGCCACGGCCAGGATCAGCCGGGTCGTGCGATGCGCCTTGGTGGCGGCCGCCGACCCCGGGATGCGCTGGAGGACCTCGCCCGCGTGGTCCCGGGCGAAATCGAGGTCGCCGCGGCCGAAGGCGATGCGCAGGCGGACCACCTCGGCGCTGACGATGGCGGTCGTCTGCCGGGTGGCCAGTCCCAGGGTGACCGCCTCCTCCACCGAGTCGAGGGCCTGATCGGGTCGTCCCTGCTCCAGGAGGCAGCCCGCCCGGATGGCGAGGAGCCCGGCCCGGGCCTCGGAGCCCGGCTCCACGGCGCGCAGCGCGCGCTCGACGTGTGGACTCACGTCCACGAAGGAACTGTGCTGGCTGGAGGTCTCCTGGAAACCCGCCAGTGCCGTGTAGAGCAGGAACGGGCAGGAGATTCTCTCCAGGACGGCCAGCACGACCGAGCGGGCCCGGGCCGTTCTCCCGCTCGCGAGGAGCAGGTGTGTGGTCTCCGCCAGCATGTCGGCGCTCATGTCGCCGCTCTCTAGGGCGTGGCAGAGATTGTCGGTCAGTTCCCGGTCGCTCTCGGAGCAGACGACCAGGTGGCGGATGATCTGGGCCGTGGTGCCCGAGGGTCGCTCCTGGAGCATGGTGGCCGCCTCCCGGTGGAACGCGTGCCGGGTGTGCGGGCTCATCGTCAGGTACACCGACTCTCGGGTGAGGTCGTCGGTGGACTCCAACCGTCCCTCCCTGGCCTTCAGGATGTCGTTGGCCAGGGCCTCATCGATCACGGGAAGGAGGTTGGTGGGTGTGGAGTCGAGGAGACGGGCGGCCTCGTGGAGCGTGAAGGGGCGGTCCAGGACCGCGTTCACCTGGAGTACGAGGTTGATCCGTGGGTCGAGTTTGTCCAGCCGGGACACCACTCGACGGTGGAAGGCCTCGGGAAGGTCGGCCACCTCGCAGAGCCTCGTCGGGTCGGCACTCCTGGACTCGCGAAGAGCGTTCACCATCCATACGACGAGTGAGGGGACGCCTCGGCACTTCTCCAATAGGCGCAGGTGGCCTCGGGGTGGTTCGCCCACGGTCTCCTGGTACAGGGACGTGACCTCCTCGTCGAGGAGCGGCCCCAGGCGCAGCAGGTGTCCCTGCTCCTCGGTGAGGAGTTCCAGCGCCTGCGACACCGGTCCGCCGTTGCGCAGGGGGCCGCATCCGATGAGCCACAAGATGGGTAGCCCCCGGGTGTGCTCGACCAGCATCGGCAGGAGGAGCGCGGTCATCTCATCGCTCCAATGCGCGTCGTCCAAGGTGACGAGCACCGGCTGCCGTCCCGCGTACTCGGTCAGGCGGTTGCCCATGCGGAGCGCGAGATCGAACACGTGCCCCGTTCCGTGATCCGTCAGGAACGAGATCCCCTGCCCGAGGGGGTGCTGGAACAGGCGCATCAGTGTGCTCCACTGCACGCACCGGTCCAAACGTGTGGCCCGGCCGGACAGGACCCGCATCCCCTTCGACTCGGCCTCCTCCGCCAAGCGGTTCAGCAGCGTCGTCCTTCCCATTCCGGGAGGGCTCTCGATGACGGTGTGGTGTCCGGTTCCTTTCTCCACCCGTTTCAGATGGTCGAGCAGATGTCCCACCTCACGGGTGTGACCGACCAAGTTCTCCATGAAATAATCCCCCGGATCCTTCTTTTTTCCAGGTCAGGGTCACTGTCTGGCGGATTAGGGTGCGGTCATGATTTCCATTGGTTAATTGCGCTGTTCGGGTGCGGGCAGGTGGAATTTTTCTATTCTCGTAATGAGAAATATCCCTGGTGTTCGTCCCGCCTTCGGTGCGTGTCCTATTCCTTGGTCGGCAGGGTGTCGATAAGGACATCGGCCCACATGGGATCGTAGTTCTCGAAGCGAGGGAAGCCGCCCTCCGGGGGCGGCGCCGTCCAGTGGTAGCGCACGCCCGGATTGTGCTCGGCCCAACCCTGGGCGAACAGGTGCGGGCTGCCCTGGACGTTCGGGCCGCTCGCCGTTCGCCACTGCGAGTAGACCTCGGCACGCCCCCGTCCGGTCGCCAGCGCCCGCTCCAGGGCCTCGGCGTCCACCCGCGGGCATTCCTCCGCGACCTCCAGGATCACCGGGTGGATACTCACGCACCGGCCCTGCTCGTAGAAGGCCCTGCGCAACGCGCCGTCCAGCTCGTCGCTGCCGGAGAGCCCACCGACGTCAGGTGCCTTCGCGGCCTGCACCGCCTCCATGGCGGGGAGCGTGGTCACCGGGTAGGTGGACTCCGGGCCCGGCCACAGTCTCCAGCCGAGGGCGGGCACGACGCCCGCGATGGCCACTACCTCCGACTCCACGATCGACCGCGGTGTCGGTATCCGGTTGAACAGCTCCAGCGGGAAGGCCCTGTGATCGACGATCAATCCCACGCCCCTTTCCCTGGCTCGGGCGTGCAGGACGTGTAGGGCCAGGCTCGCCCACGGGCATCCGATATCGGACCAGACGGTGACTACTCCGGGACTCTGTGTTTCGATGTGCTTCCGCTCGGAGTTCATGTACTCGGTCGGTTCCATTCTTGTTCTCGGGTCCGGTTCAAACGGTTGATCACACTAGGGCATCGGCTTCGGTTCTCCTATATTCCGTCCACAATCGGTCAGGGTGCCATTGAATCCTCGGGCTTGCGGCTGATCACGGAAATGCGTGATGTGTGTTCGGTGGGGTTTCCGAAAGTATCCGGACATCCAATGCCGTGAGAGAGGAGCCCGCTGTGGGCACCGGACACGACACCAGTGGGACGCCGGAGACCGAGATCCTCATCGTGGGAGCGGGGCCGGTGGGGACCACGCTGGCGCTGGAGCTCGCACGTCAGGGGGTGGCGAGCACCTTGGTGGAACGCCACACCGGGCGCTCGCCCTACCCGAAGATGGACTTCCTCAACGGACGCAGCATGGAACTGCTCCGACGCCTGGGAGTCGTGGACGAGATTCGGGCGAAGGGGGTGGGGGCCGGACACGCCTTCCGCTTCCACTGGAGCGCCGACTTCTCCGAAGCTCCGGTGGCGGCCTGGGAGTACGCCTCCGTCAGCGAACTCGACCGCAGGGGAGAGGCGACCAACGACGGAACCTCAGGGCTGGAGGCCTACCAGCGGTTGCCCGGGAACATCCTTGAGGAGATCCTGCGCGATCGGGCGGCCGCCCACCCATTGGTCGACCTGCGCACCGGCACCGCCGTGTTGGGCCTCGACCAGGGAGAGGACCACGTCACAGTGCACCTGCGCGACGGCGGAGGCGAGTACGCATTGCGGGCCGGGTACGTCGTGGGCTGCGACGGCGCCGGCAGCACGGTCCGCCTTGAGGCGGGAATCCCGACGGAGGCCCATGGGCCCAGCGGGGATCACCGCGACGTCTATTTCCGCAGTTCCGACCCCATGCTGCGCCGTCACGGCCGGTACTTCCTCAACATCGTCGCCACGGGGATCACGCTGGTATCCCGTGACGAGCAGGACACCTGGACGGCCTTCTTCCCGGTCGCCGAGCACGAGGAGGACGACGCGGTGACGATCATGCGCCGCCGCCTCGGTGTGGAGCTGGACGTGGACGAGGTCGTCCACACGGCGACGTGGAAGGGGAACATGGCCGTGGCGGCCCGGTACCGCCAGGGGAGGATCCTCCTCGCGGGCGACTCGGCCCACCAGTTCTACCCCACGGGCGGACACGGAGCGAACACGGGCATCGGCGACGCCGTGGACCTGGGCTGGAAACTCGGGGCGTTCGTCCGTGGCTGGGGCGGCCCGGGGCTGTTGGACGGCTACGAGGCCGAGCGGAGACCCGTCGCGCTGTTCAACCTGGAGATGTGCGCCAACCTCCTGGAGGTGTGGGGGCGCTTCCCCCGGCTGGCCGCCTCCGGCGCCTCCCGCCAGACGCTCGCCGGTTTCCTTCGGGAGGAGGAACACCAGATCGAGAACCTGGCGATCCACTTCGACTACCGGTACGGTTCCTCGCCGCTCGTGATCCCGGGTGCGGGCACCGAACCCCCGTGGTCCTGGCGCGGCACCACCCCGACCACCTGGCCGGGCGGTCGGCCCCCGCATGTCCGCCTCCAGGACGGAACACCCCTCTTCGATCTGCTGGGCGCGGAGTTCACACTGGTCGACTTCGGCGCGGACGGAGCCGGCATCGCGGCGGTGGAAGCCGCCGAGAAGCGGGGGATGCCACTGCTCCACCTGCCCGTGAACGACCCGTGGGCGCGCTCGGTGTGGGGCTACGACCTCGTGTTGGTCCGGCCGGACCAACACGTGGCCTGGCGGGGTGCCACTCCGCCGGAGGACTGGGGGACCGTCCTGGACACGGTGCGCGGCGCGTCCGCCGTCGGGTCGGATGACGGGAGCCGCGCATGAGCCGTGACCCCGACCTCCCGGTCGTCGACTTCCACGTCCGCCTCCCCCCTCTACCCTCGGCACGCGACCGGATCCTGCGCTCCATGGACGCCCACGGGGTCGAGACCGCCGTCGCGTGCGCCGGGGGAGCGCTCTCGCTCTTCGAGCTGTCCCGTCAACTCGTCGAGGGGGGCGGCACCACCGCCGACCTCGACAACGACTTCGTCCTGGCCATGGCGGAGCGGAGTGGTGGGAGGCTGGTGCCCTTCTACTTCGGCAACCCGCACGGCGGGGCCGACGCCTACAGGGAGTCGGCCCACCGCTTCCGAGGGCTGGAGATCTCGCCCGCCGTGCACGGCCCACCGCTGGACGACCCCGGCTTCGCCGACCTGATCAGAACCGCGGCGCGGTGGGGCCACAGCGTGTACGTCGTGTGTTTCGAACGCGCCGGGGCCCGGGTCGCGGACCTGGTCCGGTTGGCCGCGGAGCACCCCGACGTGGTCTTCGTGATGGGACACACGGGTGTGGGCAACATCGACCTGTACGGCATCTCGCTGGTCGCCCCGCTCCCCAACATCCTCGTCGAGACCTCGGGCGGGTACACGTGCGCGGTCGCGGAGGCGATCCGGGTCCTGGGCCCCGACCGGGTGCTGTTCGGGTCGGAGTCCCCGCTTCAGGACACCGGGGTGGAGCTGGCCAAGCTCGATGCGCTCGACCTGGCGCCGAAGGTCTACGCGAGCGTCCTCAGGGGCAACGCGCTGCGCCGGATCGACGCGGCCCGGACCGGTCCCGCCGCCCCGGGGCCGGCCCAGGTATCCGAGATCTCGTGATGACGCGCGAAGGTGGCGTCCGAAGACTGGTGGACATGACATCCGGATCAGAAGAGCGTATCGGCAGAACCATCCTCGACCGCGCGCTGTCCTCCTCCCCCGGCCCGTTCGCCCTGGTGGCCAGGGACGTCCACGGTGGCTCCCGCCGCGTGGAGGCCTTCGAGGGCGTGGTGCGCGAGTACGACCTCCTGGGGCGGTTACCCCTCCCCGATCCGAAGGAGGGGACCCGGCAACACTCCCTGGTACTCCTGCCCTACCGGCAGATCACCGAACGCGGCTTCACGGCCCAGGACGACGGTGAGCCGATCCTGGCGTTGAACGTCGACGAACAGGGCGTGGTCTGCGACGACGACCTGAAGGTTCTCGCCGACCTTCCCGTGGAGCTCGAAGGCGAGGGCTCCTTCGACGTCTCCGACGCGGAGTACGAGAGGACGGTCGAGGAGGTGGTCGCGGACGAGATCGGTTCGGGGGCCGGATCCAACTTCGTCATCAGCAGGACCTTCACCACCCGGGTCCGGGAGGACCGCATCCGGTTCGCCCTCGGCCTCTTCCACCGGCTCCTGCACCGGGAGAACAGCGCGTACTGGACCTTCGTCGTCCACACCGGTGAGAGGACCTTCGTCGGAGCCACCCCCGAGCGTCATGTGAGCCTCCACCGGGGAACAGCGGTGATGAACCCGATCAGCGGGACCTATCACTACCCCGAGGAGGGGCCGGCCCTGGAAGGCCTCCTCGACTTCGTCACGGACCGTAAGGAGATCGACGAGCTGTACATGGTCGTGGACGAGGAACTGAAGATGATGGCCGAGGTCTGTCATGAGGGCGGTCGCGTCCACGGTCCCCGGTTGCGTTCGATGGCCCGCCTCGCGCACACCGAGTACGACATCTGCGGGCCGACCTCGCTCGACCCCCGCCGCGTGTTGGAACGGACCATGTTCGCGCCCACGGTCATCGGCAGTCCACTGGAGAACGCCTGCCGCGTCGTCGCTCGACGCGAGTCCTCCGGACGCGGGTACTACAGCGGCGCCATCGCCCTCCTGGGCACCGACTCCGGCGAACTCACGCTGGACTCGGCCATCATGATCCGCACCGCGCAGATATCGCCCGCGGGCCGCATGAGCCTGAGGGTGGGCGCGACACTGGTGCGTGACTCCGTCCCGTCCAGGGAAACGGCGGAGACCCATGCCAAGGCGGCCGGACTGCTGGGCGCGACGGGAGGGGGCGACCGGCCGGGGGTACGCGCTCCCGAGACGATCACCGGGCACGCCCGGGTGCGAGAGGCCCTCCGGGAACGCAACACCGGGCTGTCCGACTTCTGGCTGGCCGGAGGGGAAGGGGAGGCGCTCCCCTCACCCGCGCCGCTGCTCGACCAGAGGGTCCTGGTGGTCAACGCCGAGGACTCCTTCACCGGCATGCTCGCCCACCAGCTCCGTGCCCTGGGCGGGCGGGTCGAGGTCGTTC
Source organism: Nocardiopsis sp. NPDC055879 (assembly GCF_053615935.1). Classification (NCBI taxonomy): domain Bacteria; kingdom Bacillati; phylum Actinomycetota; class Actinomycetes; order Streptosporangiales; family Nocardiopsidaceae; genus Nocardiopsis; species Nocardiopsis sp. NPDC055879. The sequence continues at coordinate 272,774 of NZ_JBSHCT010000006.1, read as the reverse complement.
CCTACCACGAGGCCGAGGGGGCCCTCGGCGAGGGCGGGTTGGTCGTCCTGGGCCCCGGCCCCGGGGATCCCAGGGACACCTCCGACCCGCGCGTGGCCGCCCTGGGCCGCCTGAACCGTCTCCTCCTGGAGGAGGGGCGTCCCTTCCTCGCAGTGTGCCTGTCGCACCAGGTGCTCGCCGCCGAACTGGGACTGCGCCTGCGCCGACGCGCGGTGCCCGCCCAGGGCACCCGGCGCGACATCGACTTCTTCGGGGACAGGACCACGGTCGCCTTCTACAACACCTACGTCGCGGTGTCCCCTGTCGGACGCGTCGCGGGCCCCGGCGGCCCGGTCCGTGTGAGCCGCGACCCCAACGGTGAGGTCCACGCCCTGCGCGGGTCCCACTTCACCTCCATGCAGTTCCACCCGGAGTCCCTGCTCACCCACCGTGGGCCGGAACTCGTCGCCGCCTCGGTCCGTTCCCTGACACCGCCCGTGGGGGGTCCCCGTGCATGACCGTCTCCACCAGAGCTCCGGCACCGGTATCGCCACCGCGGACGCCGCGACCGCCCCGTTCGGGGGACCCTGGTCGCGGCTGCCGGCGGCCCAGCAACCGGACTGGGCCGACCACGAGTCACTGCCCTCGACCAGGGAACGGATCTCCCGGCTGCCGCCCCTGGTCGACATCGCCGAGACCGACCGCCTCAGGGCCGACCTGGCCCAGGTGGCACAAGGGCGGGCCTCCCTGCTCCAGGCCGGTGATTGCGCCGAGGACCTGGGCGAGTGCACGGCCGAACACGCCCGGGTCAAGATCGCGGTCCTGTCCGGCCTCGGCGGGCACATGCGCCGATTATTCGGGCTGAACGTGGTGCAGGTCGGGCGGATGGGAGGCCAGTTCGCCAAACCCCGCTCCTACGGGGTCGAGACCGTCGACGGTATCGAACTCCCCGTCTTCCGGGGCCACCTCGTCAACTCGGAGGAACCCACGCCCCGAGCACGCCGCCCGGACCCGCTGCGCATGCTCGACGCCCGGACGGCGAGCGAGATCGTCGTCCGGGAGGTGCGACGCCATCGCGACCGAGGGCGGGCGACGGGGTACACCGACGCGGGTCCGTGGGTGAGCCACGAGGCCCTCGTCCTCGACTACGAGGTTCCCCACCTGCGTCGGGACGGTGTGGACGGTCGCCTCCTGCTCGGATCCACGCACCTACCGTGGCTGGGGGAGAGAACCAGGGACCCCGGATCCGCCCACACCGCGCTCCTCGCCGCCATCGCCAACCCGGTGGCGTGCAAGATCGGCCCCTCCGCCACCCCGGAGCAGGTCGTCCGGCTGTGTCGGGTCCTGGACCCCGACCGCAGACCCGGCCGCCTCGTCCTGATCACGCGCATGGGTCACGACCGGATCGGCGCGGCCCTGCCGGAGATCATCGATGCCGTACGCGACAGCGGACATCCGGTCGTGTGGGTGTGCGACCCCATGCACGGCAACACCGTGCGCACCGACGAAGGACACAAGACCCGCCACCTCTCCGACATCGTGGCCGAGGCCAGGAGTTTCCTCGGGACCCTGCGCCGATATCGCCTGCACCCGGGCGGCTTCCACCTGGAGGTCACGGCGGCGGACGTCACCGAGTGCGTGGGCGGGCCGGTCGGCGACCCCGCCGAGGTCGGCAAACGCTACACGAGCCTGTGCGACCCACGGCTCAACCCCGAACAAGCGCACCTGTTCCTCACCGCATGTGCGTGAACCTCGCCCACCACCGAGAGGAAGGACGGAGAAGACATGGGATACCCGGAACTCCACGGGCAGACGGCGCTGGTGACCGGCGCCGCGCGCGGTATCGGCGCCGCGGTCGTCCGCTCACTCGCCGAACAGGGGGCCCGCGTGCTCGCCTGCGACATCGACGGTGAGGGCGTGCGGCACCTCGCCGCGGAACTGGACGGGGCACGGGGTGCCGTCCATCCCCGCGCGGTGGACGTCACCGACGCCCCCGCGGTCGAACGCCTCGTGGAACGCTCCGAGGGCGAACACGGGCCCCTGGACGCCCTGATCAACGTCGCGGGGATACTCAACACCGACGACCTGGTCAAACTGGACACGGGCGAGTGGCGGGCGGTGTTCGACGTCAACACCCACGGTGTCTTCCACGTCTCACGCGCGGTCGCCGAACGGATGATCCCCCGGGGCCGTGGCTCCATCGTCACCGTCGCCTCCAACGCCGCCCAGGTCCCTCGGGCGCGGATGGGCGCCTACGCCGCGTCCAAGGCGGCTTCCGCGATGTTCACCCGGTGCCTGGGCCTGGAACTGGCCGAGTACGGCATCCGCTGCAACGTGATCGGCCCCGGGTCGACCGACACCCCGATGCTCAGGTCGATGTGGCGGACCGAACAGGATCGACGGGCGACGCTCCACGGTTCGCTGGAGAACCACCGGATCGGCATCCCCCTGGGCCGAATCGCCCGGCCCGAGGACGTGGCCGACGCCGTCCTCTTCCTGGTGTCGGACCGAGCCAGGCACATCACCATGCAGAACCTGCACGTGGACGGCGGCGCCGCGCTGGGCGCCTGATACCCCACACCCGACGACCTACGGAGGACCATGACCATCCGACGCGGGCTGCACTACCCGATGCCGGACGACCCACCGACCAACACGGTGTCCTGGAGTCCGGACCCCCGGCGCGCCGCCCTGCTCATCCACGACATGCAGAACTACTTCGTGGACTTCTTCCGCGCGGGAGGCTCACCCGTCACGGAACTCGTCGCCAATTGCGTCCGGCTCCGAGAGGCGGCGGACCGCTGGGGGATACCGGTGTTCTACACCGCGCAGCCCGGCTCCATGACCTCCGAGGAGAGGGGCCTGCTGCACGACTTCTGGGGGCCCGGCATGAGCGCGGAGGGGACCGGACCCGGCACACCCCGCGCGCTCATCCCCGAACTCGCGCTCCGGGACGGCGACACCCTGCTCACCAAGTGGCGCTACAGCGCCTTCGTCCGCTCCGACCTGGACGCGCGCCTGCGCGCCGCCGGCCGGGACCAGCTCATCATCTGCGGGGTCTACGCCCATGTGGGCTGTCTGATGACCGCCTCCGACGCCTTCGCCCGCGATGTCGAACCCTTCCTGGTCTCCGACGCGGTCGCCGACTTCTCGGAGAAGGAGCACCGGATGGCCCTGGACTACGGAGCCCTTCGCTGCGCGGCGGTGCTCCCCACCGATCGGGTCCTCACCGACCTCGACGCGGCGGTCCTCCAGACGACGGCGGGCGAACGGTGACCGGCGGGGCACGGCGCCGCCTGGTCGTCGCCATGACCGGCGCCACCGGCGCCCCGTTCGGTGTGCGCCTACTGGAGGTGCTGGCGGCGATCCCCGAGGTGGAGACGCACCTGGTGGTCAGCCGCTGGGCACGTGCCACCGTCGAATTGGAGTGCGGCCACGGGGTGGCCCGCCTGACGGAGTTGGCCGACCTCGTGTACTCGCCCGAGGACCAGGGGGCACCGATCTCCAGCGGCTCCTTCCTCACCGAGGGCATGGTCGTCGTGCCGTGCAGCATGAAGACGCTCGCCGGTATCCGCACCGGGTACGCGGACGGCCTCATACCGAGGGCGGCCGACGTGGTCCTCAAGGAGCGGCGCCGTCTGGTGCTCGTGGCACGGGAGACCCCGCTCAACGAGATCCACCTCGACAACATGCTCGCACTCACCCGGATGGGGGCCGTGGTCCTGCCTCCCACACCGGCCTTCTACAACCACCCCGGCACGGTGGGGGACATCGTGGACCACGTGGTGGCGCGCGTACTCGACCAGTTCCAGATCACCGTCCCCGCCGACCGATGGGAGGGGATGCGCCGGGCCCGACTCGACCGAGGTCCCCGGGACCGGGCCGTTTCCACCACCCCCTGACAGCGGAAAGGACGACCATGACCGCCATCGAAGACCTCCGGGGCTTCCTCGACGCGCTGGACCGTGAAGGCCAGCTCGTACGGATCGGCGAACCCGTCGACTGCGAACCCGATCTGGCCGCCGCCGCCAACGCCGCCGCCCGACTCGGGGACAAGGCGCCCGCCCTGTACTTCACGTCGGTGAACGGGTTCACCAACGCCCGGATCGTGCTCAACGCCCACGGTTCGTGGCCCAACCACGCCATCGCGATGGGCATGGACCGGGACACCCCGGTACGCGAGCAGATCCAGGAGTTCACCCGTCGATGGGACGACCACCCCGTCGCACCGGTGCACCGTGGGGACCCTCCCTTCCTGGAGAACGTCCAGGAGGGCCCGGACGTGGACCTGTTCCGCGTGCTCCCCCTGTTCCGGGTCAACGAGGGGGACGGCGGCTTCTTCCTGGACAAGGCCTCCGTCATCAGCCGCGACCCCGACCACTGGGAGGACACCGGACGCCAGAACGTCGGCATCTACCGACTCCAGGTCAAGGGCCCGAACAAACTCGGCCTCCAGCCCGGGACGATCCATGACATCGCCCACCACCTGAGAATCGGCGAGGAACGGGGAGAGGACGTGCCCGTCGCGATCGCGGTGGGCAACGACCCGGTCGTGTCCATCGTGGCTTCGGCTCCGATCGCCTACGACCAGTCCGAGTACGAGATGGCGGGGGCCCTGCGGGGTTCGCCGCTCACCCTGGCCAAGGGACCGCTGACCGGCCTGGACGTGCCATGGGGGACGGAGGTGCTACTGGAGGGGGTGATCGAGGGTCGTGTGCGTGAGTTCGAGGGACCCTTCGGCGAGTTCACCGGCCACTACTCCGGCGGTCGGGCGATGGCCGTGATCCGGATCGACCGCATCTCGTACCGCGACGACCCGGTGTTCGAACACCTGCACCTGGGGCGAGCCTGGACGGAGATCGACTATCTGATGGGGCCGGCCACCTGTGTTCCCCTATACCAGCAGCTCAAGGAGGACTTTCCGGAGGTCGTCGCGGTCAACGCCATGTACACCCATGGGCTGGTCGCCATCGTGTCGGTGCGGCCCCGTCAGGGCGGGTTCGCCCGGGCTGTGGGGCTGCGAGCGATGACGAGCAGACATGGTCTCGGCTACTGCAAGGTGGTGATCGTTGTCGACGAGGACGTCGATCCCTTCGACCTCCCGCAGGTGATGTGGGCGTTGTCCACCAAGGTCAACCCGGATGAGGACATGGTGCACCTGTCCAACATGTCCATTCTGCCGTTGGACCCGTCATCGTCGCCGGTCGGCGTCAGCGGCAAGGTCGTCATCGACGCCACCGCGCCCGTCGCCCCCGACGTCCGAGGGCGGCACGCCCACCCGGTGCGGGACCACCCTGACACGGACCGTTGGCTGCGGTGGCTCCGTGAACGGACCAAGGAGAGGTGAGGACCATGATCTGTCCCCGTTGTGGTGACGAGGGGGCCGCCACCGTCGCGGTGTCTCCGGTGCCCGGGGTGTGGGAGGTGGTTCTGTGCTCGATCTGCCACTACACCTGGCGCACCACCGAACCTCCGCGCCAGTCCGACCGGGAGTCGTTTCCCGAGGAGTTCCGGATCACCCCGGAGGACATCCGCGACGCGGTGGAGCTGCCGCCCGTACCACCCCTGCGCGGCGAACCCCGCTGAGCGGTGTCGGCCCCAGGATCGATGTGACGAGCGAGGAGGGTGCGCCCTGTGGGCACACCCTCCTCGCTCGTCCTCCGGCTCAGGGACGAATGTTGTGGTTGAGGTGGAACACGTTGTCGGGATCGAAGCGCCGTTTCAGCTCCCGTAGCCGCCCCAGGTGCTCGGGCGGGTAGGCGGCCGCCACCCGACCAGGGTCACTGAGGAAGTTCAGGAACACCGAACCGGTGGCGTGTGGAGCCAGGCGTGCGGCCAGCCGGGCCATCGCCGAGCGGGCACCTTCCAAGGTCCGTTCGTTCAGGTCGGGGGCGATGGCGATCACCGAGAAGGGCGTGTTCCGATGGCCGGCCGGCCCGGCGTCCGCCGGCGGACGTCCGGGAGCCCCGGTCCAGTTGCGCACCTCCACGACGGAGACGGGCGAGTCCGGGTGTTCGCACACGGACACGAGCTCGTCCACGACCGCGTCGGGGAGGGCGTCGAACAGGTCGGTGTGCTCTTCGGACACCTGGGGAAGCGGTTGCGGGTCGGAGAGCGCGGTCAGCTCGGGGAATCGCAGGGGACCCAACCCGCCCAGCAGCGGAGGCCCGGCCGCGGACAACAGGCGGTCCACGTGGCGGGCGGCGTCCCGCGCCTGGGAAAGGACACAGACGCGCAGGGCCACCACGGGGCGTCCGCGCAACGGCTCGGGCACCTCCTCGGAGTCGGGCGGCCGAACCAGGACCACGGCCGTGACCACGTCCTCGGGTTCCCGGTGCGCCAGGCTTCGGTAGGCGTCCAGGATCGCGTGCGCGCGTTCGAAGGGGAAGAACAGCACGCCGCCGCTGATCCGTCCGATCGGATGCAAACGCATCTCCAGTTCGGTCACCACACCGAAATTTCCGCCGCCACCCCGTAAGGCCCAGAAGAGGTCCTCGTGGGTGTCCGCCGAGACCCGCAGGGCCCGGGCGTCGGCGGTGACCACCTCGGCCGACAGCAGGTTGTCGGCCGCGAACCCGTGACGCCGGGTCAGCCAGCCGAGTCCGCCACCGAGGGTGTAGCCCGCGACCCCGACGTCCGGCGACGTTCCCGACACCGGTGCCAGGCCGTACTCGGCCGCGGCCGTGACCACCTCGCCCCACCGGGTGCCGCCGCCCGCACGCGCGGTCCGACGGCGCGGGTCGATCTCCACCTCGGCCAGAGCACCGGTACGCAGCAGTAGACCCTTATGGGGCAGTGCACGGACCGCTCCGTGACCGCCGCACTGGGCGGCCAGGTCGAGTCCCCGATCGCGCGCGTGGGCCACCGCGCGGACCACGTCCCCCGTTGAGACGGGGTCGGCGACCACACCGGGTTTCGGGACGACGTTGCGCCGCCAGGGCAGCCAGAAGGGCGCCTCGCCCGGTGCGACCTCGTGCACCTCGCCCGCGAAGCCCGACCGCAGCGCGGAGGGGGCGGGGGCCCGGGAAGCCACCGGATCCCGCGAACCCGTCATGAGGTGGCCGGACCCGGAGTCTCGACCAGGGGTTCGAGGTGGTGTGCCCGGCGGCGCAATCGGGGATCGCGCAGGGACGGCAGTCGCTGGTGGGAGTCGGCCGGGTTGAGTACCGTGCCCGGCGGGACGATCGCGTCGATCCGATCCAGGACGTCGTCGTCCAGCGTGGTCTCGGCCGCCGCCAGCAGGTCCTCCAGTTGCTCCGGAGTGCGCGGGCCCAAGATCACGGAGGTGACCCCCGGGTGGGTCCCGGCGAAGGCGATCGCCATGTGGACCAGGGACAGACCGCTCTCCTCCGCCAGCTCCAGCAGTTCGGCGACGGCCTCGCGCTTGCGGACGTTTCCGGGCAGGGCCGGATCGAAGTTGAGCCTGTGCGCCGCCTGACGACCCCGACCGAGATCGATCTCGCCTTGGAAGCGTCCGGTCAGCCACCCCTCGCTGAGTGGGCTCCACACCATCACCCCCATGCCGTACTTCTCGCAGGTCGGGAAGAGCGAGGCCTCGGCGGAGCGGTTCAGGATCGAGTAGGGCGACTGCTCGGTGCGGAGCCGGACGTGGCCCCGTCGCTCGGAGGCCCAATGGGCCTCCACGATCTGTTCCGAGGGGAAGGTCGAGGTGCCCGTGCTCCGGATCTTGCCCGCGCGCACCAGGTCGCTGAGGACCCCGAGGGTCTCGTCGATATCGGTGTGGGGGTCGGGCCGGTGCAGCAGGTACAGGTCCAGGTGGTCGGTACCCAGGCGGCGCAGACTGTCCTCCACGGCGCGGGTGATCCACCGTCGCGAGTTCCCCCACGAGTTCGCGTCCTCGGACATGGGGTAGTGGCCCTTGCCGACCAGTACCACGTCGTCGCGGCGTCCCTTCAACGCGCGACCGACGATCTCCTCGGTCGCTCCGTTGCCGTACACGTCGGCCGTGTCCACGAAGTTGATGCCGGCGTCCAGGGCCCGGTGGATGATGGGCGCGGCGTCCTCGTCGTCGGTTCCTCCCCAAGGCCCGAGCATCATCGTGCCCAGGCAGAACGGACTCACCCTGATTCCGGTGTTGCCCAAGGGTCGCAGGCGCATGATTCCTCACTTCTCCTCGTCGGTCGGGCGCGATCACCGTCGCAGAGCATCCCGCCCGCGCACCTCACGTGTTCACGTCATTTCGCGTGGTCCCCGGCGGCGGGACGGGTACGCGGCGCATCGGACCGGGAGGCTCTGGCGAGGTTTCGGGATGTTCGTCGGATCAGTGGGGTGTGAGGCTCGGAGCCCGGGCGCGGACGTGTCCGGACCGCCATGGAGAGGACGAGTATGAGTTCCATCCGGACGCCCCTGAGCGACCTGCGCTTCGAGATCAGCCACCGCTTCCGCCCCTTCGACCTCATCGCGCCGGGGTTCGTCGTGTTCGACACCGACGATCCCGAGGTCTTGAACGGCGGTGCCGGGCGAACGGTGCTCACCGGGCACGCGCCGGTCGCCCCCTTCGCGACCGTTCTCGTGGACGTCGGCGCCGACCCGATCGGGGGAGCCGCGGCGGCGGGGGGCACGGTGACGGCGGGGCTTCGCAGCGGTGAGGAGGGCTCGGAGGACGGGGTCGTGGTCGTCTACGACGCCGGGGTCGGACAGGTCCGGCTGGAGGTGACCGTGGATGGCACAACGACCGTCGCGGCGGACGCGCCGGTCCGTCCGGTCCTGCCTCACCAGCTGGCCGTCACCGTCACCGGCAACGTCGTGACCGCGCTGGTCCGTGACGAGGGAGCGGAGTGGGGCGACCCGCTGCTGGGCGGGGGCGCCGACGTGCGCACCCTGGTGGACCTACGGGACCCGGGGCTCCTGGGGCGGTGGGAGTACGCCTTCGGAGTGGCGGGCGCCGGGCTGCGACGGGTGCGCGCGGGCTACTTCGGTCAGGTGGGCCTGCGCGATCCACAGCTGATCACCCACGCCGACGGGCGCCCCTACATACGCGACGGCCGGTTCTTCCTCACCGCCGGGTGCGCCGGGATGGGCTTCGCGCAGGAGGCGCACTGGGCGGTGTGGGAGTTCGACCCCGACGCGCCGGACCGGATGCGGCAGACCGCCAAGTTGTTCTTCGCCCATGACGGCATCGTGACCGGGGACAACGCAGGGCACGTGGTCTACGACGAGGCCTCTGGCCACTTCTCCCTGGTGGTGTGCGGGGGAGACCTCCCCACCCCGGGGGTGCACGTACGGTGCGCGCGCACCGACGCGGATCTGCTCACGGGGGTGCACGTCATCCCGAACACACGGTTGGCCGCGCCGTCCACCCTGAGCGCTTGGGAGCCGTCGCTGGCCAGGATCGACGGGCGCTGGCACGTGCTCTACGCCGACGTCGTCCGGTTGGCGCCCGAACTGGAGTTCCGTCCCGTCCTCGCCGTGTCCGAACCCGGGGCGGATCTGTCCGCGCCCATGACGATCGCCGCCGTGGACACGGCCTCCCGGCGCACGGAGGGTTGCGTGCTGCGGCGCGTGGGCGGCGGGTGGTGGGCGTTGGCCACCGACGACGCCCAACGCGTGTACAAGGTCTATGACATGGACCTGCGGAGGCTGGGGGAGATCGACGCGCCCTACGTCTCGGGGGGACCACATCCCCAGGCGTTCCCCGTCTCCTCCGAACCCGGTGCCGACTGGGTCATGGTGACCTTCGACGACGAGCAGTACGCCCAGGACGTCCTGGGGTACGGCACCGAGGGGAACGTGGTGGTCATGCGCGCTCCTGGAGCTCGCCGATCCGTTCCTGGAGCCGGGCGTTGATCCGCCGGTTGAACTCCAGGAGCAGGTCGCGCTCCTCCTTGGAGTATTGCTCGATGGTCTCGGTGTAGGAGTGCCCGAGGGCGTCGAAGGTCGCGGTCAGCCCAGCGTACGCGCCGTCGCGGACGAGTTCGACAACGACCTTCCTGCGATCCGTCGCGTCGCGGCCGCGCCGGACGAACCCCGCCCTCTCCAAGCGGTCGACGACGGCGGTGATGGCTCCGCCGCGCGACAGCCCCACGTGCCCGGCCAGCTCGCCGGGGCTCATCGGACCGTTCTTGTCGAGGGCGCCCAGGCAGGTGATGTCGGTGATGTTGATGCCCGCGTACGCCGCGAGGGCCGAGTGGAACCGCACGGACAGGGAGGCTCCCACACGGAGTTCCTCATAGAGGGCCTTGGTGTCGTCCTGGGGCGTTGACACTGCGCTCACCCTTCCCATAGTCTCTCCAAGATAGAGAGACACTAAATTAGTCATTCTCTAAGTTGCCTTATTTCTGATCCTACCTTCCTGCAGCGGAGTCCACCATGACGGAAGTGCACACCCCACCCATGGCCCGAAGCGGCAAGAGGTGGGTGGTCCTGGGGGTGGTCCTCCTCGCCCTGTTCATGGACCTCGCCGACGCGACCATCGTCAACATCGTCCTGCCCCGTCTCCAGAGCAGCCTCGGCGCCGAGTACTCGGCGGCCCAGTGGATCCTGGCGGGCTACTCCCTGACCTTCGCGCTGGCCCTGATCACCGGCGGGCGCCTCGGCGACATCCTCGGCCGCAAGCGGATGTTCCTCATCGGGATGGCCGGCTTCACGGTGGCCTCGGTGGTGTGCGGCGCCGCGCCCACGGCCGAGGTGCTCATCGCCGGCCGGCTCGCCCAGGGCCTCACCGCGGCCCTGATGGTTCCCCAGGTGATGTCGATCATCATCGTGCTGTTCGACCACAAGGACCGGGCGAAGGCCTTCGTCTTCTACGGCATCACACTCAGCCTGGCCAACGTCAGCGGCCCGCTCCTGGGCGCGGTCCTCGCCGAGGCCGACATCTTCGGCCTGGGCTGGCGCGCCATCTTCTACGTCAACGTCCCGCTGGGCGCGCTCGCCATCGCCCTGGCCCTGTGGCTCATGCCCGAGAACAGGGCCACCGACCCGCTCCGTCTCGACCCGATCGGCATCGTCCTCGTCAGCCTGGCGATGTTCGCCCTCATGTTCCCGCTCATCCAGGGGCGTGAACGCGGCTGGGACGCGCTGTCGCTGGGCCTGCTCGTCGCCTCCGTCCCACTCATGATCCTGTTCGTCCTGCACCAGAGGAACAGGGACCGCACCACGGGTTCGGCGCTGGTGCCGCCGTCCCTTTTCACCCACCGTTCCTTCACGGCCGGGGCCGTCGTGATGTTCGTTCTCTTCTCCGGCCTGGCCTCACTCTTCCTCGTCCTGACCTACAACCTCCAACTCGGCCAGGGCTGGACACCGATGCTCACCGCCGTCGCCGTGGTCAGCTGGCCCGTCGGCATCACCCTGATGTCCGGGGTCGCTCAGGCCTACGCCACCACCCACGGGCGCCGCGTGATCGGTATGGGCCTGGCGGTCATGTTGCTCGGCGTGCTCGCCCTGATCGGTGTCCTGTCCGTCATCGGCCCGGCCGCGACCTGGTGGCAGGTCGCGCTACCGGTACTCGTCACCGGCCTGGGAATGGGCATGTGCGTTCCCATCCTGGCCAGTGTCGTACTGGCCGACGTGGGGGAGGAGAACGCCGGTGCCGGGTCCGGCGTCGCCAACGCCGTCATGCAGCTCGGCACGGCCATGGGTGTGGCCGTGGTCGGCGTGCTCTTCTTCTGGCTCGCCACCGGAGACCCCGCGGGACCGAACCGCGGCGAGGCGTTCTCCGACGCCGCCGCCACGACGCTCTGGTACAACGCCGGGGCCTTCCTGATCGCCCTGATCCTGGTCCCCCTGCTGCCCCGCGCAGCCCAACCGGAGCCCGGGGCCCCGCCCACGGCGGGGGAGATCGGCGACTCCGCGTCCGCGCATTCGTGACCGCGCGCCCGGTCCCACCACGGGGGCGGGCGGCTCACGCGAACACGTGATGTGCCGCCCGCGACCGGGCGGCACGCTGAAACCCAGTGCCCCCACCACAGGTGAGAAGCAAGGAGCAAAGACATGACCCCTCCACTTCACGTCAACGAGGAGGTCCGTGCCGCGCAGGCCGACGGGCGTCCTGTCGTGGCCCTGGAGTCCTCGCTCATCGCTCACGGCCCCGACTACCCGCTCAACGTCGAGATCGCCCAGGCCATCGAGTCGGCCGTACGGGAGGCCGGTGCCGTACCCGCCACCATCGGGATCATCGACGGGGAGTTCGTCGTCGGAATGGACGACAAGCAGATCGACCTCTTCGGACGCTCGGACCACATCGCCAAGGTCAGCAGCCGTGACCTCGGCCTCGCGCTCGCCCGCGGCGCCCACGGGGCCACGACCGTGGCCTCGACCATCGTGATCGCCCGGCTCGCCGGTATCCCGGTCTTCTCGACCGCGGGGATCGGAGGCGTCCACCGCGACGCCCAGCGCACATTCGACATCTCCGCGGACCTGCTCCAGTTCACCCGGACCAGGGTGGTGGTCGTCTGCGCGGGTGCCAAGAGCATCCTCGACCTGCCGCTGACGGTCGAGTACCTGGAGACCGCGGGGGTCCCGCTCCTGGGATACCGGTACGACGAGTTCCCCGCCTTCTACGCCCGCTCATCGGGGATCCCCGTCACCAGGGTGGACGACATGGAAACGGTCGCCCGCGCGGCCCGCCTGCACTGGGACCTCAACGGGGACGGAACGGTGCTGCTCACCGCGCCGATCCCCGAGGAGGAAGCCCTCGACCCCCAGGAGATCGACACCGCCGTCACCGAGGCGCTGGCCGAGGCGGAGCGGACGGGTGTGACCGGCAACGCCCTCAGCCCCTTCCTCATGAAGGCCGTGGTGAAGGCGACCGGCGGACGCAGTGGAAGGGCCACCAAGGCCGTCCTGGTCAGCAACGCCCGACTCTCCGGGCAGCTGGCCGTCGCCATGAGCGCGCAGGAGGCGGGAGCGTGAGCGCACGAGCGGTCATCTTCGACCTGGACGGAACACTGGTCGACAGCCCCGCGGCCATCACCCGGATCACGGGCGACCTCCTGCGGGAGATGGGGCACGAACTCCCCGACGCCGAGATCCGCGCGACCGTCGGCAAGCCTTTGGAGCAGAACCTGGCCCGACTGATGGGCCTCGAACCCGAGCACCCCGACATCGTCAAGGCCAAGACCCTGTACCGCGAGCGGTTCGGCGCCTACGTGCGGGAAAGGCGAGGGGATCTCCTCTACCCCGGCGTCCGCGAAGGACTGGACCGGCTGCGTGGGCGGGGCACGCGGACCGCGGTGGCCACGTCCAAGACCCTGGACGGGGCACGCAAGACCGTCCGCGCCACGGACATCGCCGACCTGATCGAGGCCCTGGTGGGCGACGACATGGTGGCCACGGGAAAACCCGACCCGGAGATGGCCCTGCACGCCGCCGGGCTGCTCGACACCGACCCGGAACGGTGCACCGTAGTCGGAGACACCGTCGGTGACATTCGCATGGGCCGGGCGGCGGGCATGGCCACCATCGGGGTGACCTACGGGGTTGGCGAGGAAGCCGAACTCCTGGCCTCCGGCGCCGGGGACATCGCGGACTCCTTCGCCGAGGTCGTCGACCTCCTACTCCGGGAGAACCCATGAATCGCACCGCCGACCACGCTGAGACCGAGGCGTCCTCAAGGGCCGCCGTCGTCCGGATGGCCTATGGGTACATGGGCTCGCAGATCATCAGGACGGCGGTCGAACTGCGCCTGCCCGACCTCCTTCGCGACAAGCATCGCGACATCGACGACCTGGCGGGGGCCACCGGCACGCACACCCCCTCGCTCCGCAGACTCGTGCGGGCGCTGGTCACCCTGGAACTCCTCTCCGAGCCCGAGCCGGGACGCTTCGGGCTGGCGCCCCTGGGGCGCTTCCTGACCGAGGATCGGGACCACTCGCTGCGTATGATCTCCAGACTCTTCACCGGTGGAGAGTTCTGGGACTCATGGCTGCACCTGACCCACAGCATCGAGACCGGCCGGGCGGCCTTCGACGAGGTGCACGGGTCGTCCTTCTACGACTACGTGGGCGCCCACCCCGACTACGCCGCGCTCTTCGGCGGTGCCATGGCCGAGAACGCCCGGTTCGAGGCCCCGCGCATCGCCGCCGCCCACGGCTTCGGCGACTACCGGACCATCGTCGACGTCGGCGGCGGCGACGGGACCCTGCTCAGCCGCATCCTGTCGGAGAACCCCCGGGCGCGAGGGGTGGTACTCGAAACGCCTCAGGTCGCCGAGCAGGCCCGCGCCCTCATCGAGGAACGCGGACTGAGCGGTCGCTGCGAGGTGGTCGAGGGAGACTTCTTCGAGGGAGTGCCGCCGGGAGCGGACGCCTACCTGCTCAAGAGCGTGGTGCACAACTGGAGCGAGGAGTCCTGTGTACGGATCCTCCGCAACTGCCGCTCCGCGATGGGCCAGGGAAGTCGCCTGCTCCTGGTCGAACCGGTCCTGTCCGAACGCGCGGACCCCGGCGCGGAGATGGCCTTGGAGAGCGCGCTGAGCGACCTGAACATGCTGGTTCTGACCGCCGGAGGCGTCGAACGTACCCTCGCGGACTTCACCGTGCTCCTGGAGGCCTCCGGTCTCCGGTTGCGTACGGTCTCCGACCGGGTCGCCGGAACCGATTTCCGCGTGATCGAGGCCGACCCCGTCTGATCACCGATCCGGGAGGGCGCCGACCGCGTACACGTACCGGGACGAGAAGAGACCGATGGCGGGGGCGTCCCCCGAGAACAGTGCGGTCCGCGTGGGCGGTCGCTCGGCAACCGACCACGCGGGCCGACTCGTGGGCGCCCCACGGGACGAAGACGTCGACGGCGGGGCCTCACCCGACGGGCTTGCGCGAGTGCACCAGGGAGAAGAGGTCCTTGGGGTCCTCCGGGTCGGCCACCAGGTCGATGAACGTCTGCAGTTCCGTCCCGGTGGTGGAGTCCCGCAGGAATCGCAGCGCGGAGAAGTCGGCGATGGCGAAGCCGACCGAGTCGAAGACGGTGATCTCCTCCTCGTCGCGGCGTCCGCCCTCCGCGCCGGTGAGCACCCGCCAGAACTCGACGACGGGGAAGTCCGGCTCCATCTGCTGGATCTCCCCCTCGACGCGGGTCTGCTCGGTGTACTCCACGAACACCCGTGCCCGACGGAGGATCTCGGCGTCCAGTTCGGTCTTGCCCGGGCAGTCGCCGCCCACCGCGTTGACGTGCGCACCGGGTCGGACCTGCTCGGAGCCCAGAACCGTGTTCCGGGCCTTGTCGGCCGTGCAGGTGGTGATGATGTCCGCTCCGGCCACGGCCTCGTCGGTGGAGGAGGTCTCGGTCACCCGGAAGCCCAGGGGCTCCAGGTTGCGGCGCAGCTTCCCGACGGCGGCGGGGTCCACGTCGAAGACGCGCAGGTCCTCGATGCCCAGAGCGGCCCGGAAGGCCAGTGCCTGGAACTCCGCCTGGGAGCCGGCGCCGATCATGGCCATGCGCCGCGCGTCCGTGCGGGCCAGGGCCTTGGCGGTCATGGCCGAGGTCGCGGCGGTACGCAGCGCGGTCAACAGGGTCATCTCGGCGAGGAAGGTCGGATAGCCGTTGTCCACGTCGGCCAGGACCCCGAAGGCGGTGACCGTCTGGAATCCGCGGGCGGGGTTGAAGGGGTGGCCGTTGACGTATTTGAACGCGTAGGTCTCGTGGTCGGAGGTCGGCATCAGTTCGATGACGCCGAAGGGAGTGTGGTTGGCGATTCGGGGGACTTTGTCGAATCGCTCCCAACGTTGGAAATCCTCCTCCAGATAACCGATCATTCCGGACATGATGCGTTCGACGCCTTCATGCTGGATCCATTTGGACATGTTCTCGACGTCGACGAACTGCGTCATTCATGGCTCCTCGCGCAGGTTGAGGGGGTGGAGAGGTGATTGTGGATGTGATTCAGAGTAGTGATCTCGATGTGCGAATATAAGAGAAGAAATGCGCAAATTCAGCGGGCGGGTGTGTCAGATCGACAAGTAAGACCTAGCATTATGCTCATGGCTCGCCTCACGGATCTCGATCGTCGTCTCATCTCCGCGCTGCGCAAGGACGGGCGCGCGCCCGTGGCCGCGCTCGCCGAGCAACTGGGCGTCTCGCGGGCCACGGTGACCAACAGGATCGAGAGGCTCAAGGCCCAGGGCGTGATCGTGGGGTTCGGCGTGCGGGTGCGCGACCACCACGAGACGGGGGAGGTGCGGGCGATCTCGTTCATCGAAGTGGTGGGGCGGACCACCGACCACGTGATCGCCGAGTTGCGAGGATTCCCCGAGATCATGGCGTTGCACACCACCAACGGCGGGTGGGACCTGGTCGCGGAGATCTCCTGCGAGAACCTCCAGGGCTTCGACGAGTTGCTGCGCCGGATGCGCGGGATCGACGGTGTGGTCAACAGCGAGACGAGTCTGCTGCTCAGTTCGGTGGTCCGCTGATCGCAGGCGCGCCGACCGTGTACCGGTCACGGGCCGCGATTCCTTCGCCGACGCGTGCGCGGTGGTCGGGGCCGAAGCCGAGGGCCCGGACGTGCTCCGGGGCCTGCGGCTCGAAGGTGATCGGCCGGCCGTCCGCGACCGGGCCGGGTACCCGCGCGTTCTCCGATCCCGACGTTCGAGTGCCCTGCGACGACTCCTTGACAGCGACTCCCACCGGATCGATAGTTGCATATACGGCTAACGCAACGGATATACGGATGATGCGCCGAAGGTGGGGGAGACGACGTGGATCTGGATCCAGGGACGGGGGCCGGACCGCTGGCCGGTGTGCGGGTCGCGGAGATCTCCAGCGTGGTGATGGCGCCGATGGCCGGCAGGCTGCTGGCCAAACTGGGCGCGACCGTCGTCAAGGTGGAACCTCCCCGCGGAGACGTGGTGCGGCACATCGGCGCACGCGTCGCACCCGGGATGAGCGGTGCGGCCCACTCCCTGGGCGATGGCAAGTACAACATCGCGATCGACACGGGCACCGAGGAGGGCCTGGCGGAACTTCGCGGGATCCTGGGGTCGGCGGACATCATCGTGACCAACCACCTGCCGGCTCGACGCCGAAGATTCGGCCTGGACTGGGAGTCCGTGCGAGCGCTCAACCCGCGGGCGATCCTGTGCACCGCGCAGGGCTATGCCGGTGACTCGGCCATGGCCGATACACCCGCCTACGACGACACCGTCCAGGCGGCTTCCGGGGTGTGCGACATCTACGCCAAGTCCGAGGGCCGGCCGCGCTATGCCCCCTACGTGATGGCGGACAAGGTCTGTGCCCTGACCATCGTCTACTCCGTCCTGGCGGCGCTGCACCATCGGGACACGCACGGGCGGGGCCAATGGGTGGACGTCCCCATGGTGGACGTGATGGTCGACTTCAACCTCGCCGAGCAGCTCAACGACTTCTCCTTCATCCCGCCTCGGGGCCCCGCGGGCTGGCACAGGACGTTGGCGCCCGGCCGCAGACCACATCGATGCGTGGACGGTTGGATCTGCGTCCTTCCGTACTCGGACCGCAATTGGAGTGACTTCCTCCGGATCGCCGGGGTGGAGGGCGACGCCGAGAACGTTCCGTTCGCCACCAACCAGGAACGGAACGAGGGCATGGAGGACGTGCAGGCCATCATCGCCGACTACGCGGCCGAGCGGACCACACGGGAGATCCTCGACGAATGCGGGGCGGCGGGGGTCCCCGTGCAACCGGTCAGGACCCTCGAATCCCTGGTGGAGGACGACTACCTGAGGGAGCGGGGGACCGTTCAGCGGACTCGGCATCCCCTGGGGCACTCCTATCTCCGGACGACGCCGAACATCTCCTTCTCCGACTCTCCCCTGCGGCCCGTGCGGCCGGCCACGTCGATCGACGCCGACCGTGAGGAGGTGACGCGGCGGTGGTAGGCAGGCATCGCACCGTCAGCCGGGTGGTGGGGATCCTCGAACACGTCGTTCGGAGCGAGCGCGGGGCGAGCCTCCAAGAGTTGGTGGAGGAGTCGCGCTCACCCCGCTCCTCCATCTACGACTTCGTCCGAGGGCTCGTCGACGAGGGCTACCTGGTGGAGGTTCCCGAGGGCGGTAGGTACGTCCTGGGGCTCGGCGCGCACGCGCTGCTCGCCTCGCGCTCGACCTCCGTCGTCGAACTCGTCGAACCGGTCATGCGCGAACTGGCCCGCGGCACCGGGGAGACCGTGACACTGGCCGTTCCGGTGGGATCGGAACTCTCCTACGTGCACACCGTGCCCTCCCGACATCCCATCGCCTATTCCCCCGTGCTGCGCACACGCAGGAGCCTGTGGCCCTCCAGCTCCGGAAAGATCTTCCTCGCCTATGACGCTCCGGGGGTCGATGTCACCGAGGCGCCGGGCCACACGGATGTCCCGGGTGAAGTGGTCGAGGTCGAGATCGCGCTGACCACACGGCGCGGATACGCGACCAACATCGGAGAGTCCGTCACCGACGTGGCGGCCGTGGCCGTCGGGGTCGTGGTGGCCGGCAACGTGGTGGCCGCCCTGTCCGTCGCCGGCCCCCGTGCACGCATCGAAGAACACCTTGAGCGGGCCGCCGGGTCGGCGAACCTGCTGCTCGCCGACCACGGCCTGGGGATCCCCCGATGAGCGGCCACACGGGTCACCCGCGGTCGTGGACGCGCTGTCCGCCGAGCCGGGTCTCCTCGACCTCGCCCTGGGAGATCTCCTCCTGCGGGTTCTCCTCGACCGTGGGCGCCTTGACCAGCGTCTCGGGCAGGTACCAGATGCCGACCACACCGATGAGGCTCAGCACGACCAGGTAGCCCGCCACCAGCCACGGGGTTCCTCCACCCACCGCCACCAGCCAGGTGGCCACCATGGGTGCGGTGCCCGCCGCGACGGCCGCGGGGAGCTCTCGGGAGAGCGCGATCCCGCTCCAGCGCATACGGGTGGGGAAGATCTCGGCGATCATCGCCGCGGAGACACCGATGGTGGCTCCCTGGATGACCGCGAGACCGAGGATGAGCCCCAGGGCCACGAGGAGGGAGTTCTCCGTCTGGTAAAGCATGAACATGGGGAAGGCGAAGACGACACCGAAGATGGCCGCCCCCATGAGGAGGGGCTTGCGACCGATCCGGTCCGCCAGGGCTCCCGCGGCCAGGGTCGCCGGGATGGTGAGCAGCATGGCCACGAGCAGGCCGATCAGCGTGTGCGTGGAGTCCACGTTCAAGGTCCCGGTGGTGTACGAGACGGCGAAGGTCTGCACGATGTAGACCCAGGGGAGCGTGAAGACGAAGAGGGCCATGCCCGCCAGGAGGAAGCGCCAGTGTCCGCGCACCGCCTCCACGATGGGCGCGGTGCTGACGTCGTCGTTCTCCTCGGTGGCCTTGAAGGCCGCGGTCTCCGTCACCCGGAACCGGAAGTACAGCGCGATGGCGATGATCACCACGCTGGCCAGGAACGGCAGGCGCCAGCCCCAGGCCAGGAACACCTCATCGGACATCAGCCAGGTCAGGACGGCGAAGGTGCTGGTGGCCAGGGCCATCCCCACGTAGACGGAGGCACCCGGGAAACCGGCGGTGAAGGCACGTCTTCCCGTCGCCGAGGACTCGCTGGCCATGGTCATGGCCCCGGCGAACTCCGCGCCCGCCCCGGCTCCCTGGAAGATCCTGAGGACGATCAGCAGGATCGGAGCCCACAGGCCGATCGACTCGTAGGTGGGCAGGACACCGATGAGCGTCGTGGCGCTGCCCATGATCACCAGGGTGACCAGCAGCGTTCCCTTGCGTCCGAGCTTGTCGCCGTAGTGGGAGAGCAGCAGACCACCCAGGGGACGGGCCATGAAGCCCACGGCGAAGGTGGCGAAGGCACCGAGGGTACCGGCCAGATCGCTCCCACCGAAGAAGAGCGGGGCGAAGACCAGCGCCGCGGCCAGGCCGTACAGCGTGAAGTCGTACCACTCGATGACGGTACCCACGGAGCTGCCGATGACGGCCCTGCGCCGCTGTTGACGCGAGTCGAGACCGGCGCGGTCGATGTCGTGCGAGACGGCCATACCACTCTCCCTTGTGATTGTCGTGCGACCGGGCAGGGCGCACGGAGCGATGGCGAGGGCGCTTGAGCCCCATCGGGCCACCAACCAAATTAGTGGCGGCTGTCACATCCGTGATATGTGTCTTCCCTACGTTGATCGGCTCGATTTATGAGTCTTCATCCCATCCTGATGTGGCACCGCGGAGGTGTTCGTGGAGAACCCGGCACAGACCGATCGGTCTCGCGGAGAGCAGCCCTTGTCCAGGGACGAGGCCGTGTCGATGCTCGTCACCTCCATCACCGACACCCATCACGGGAACGCGGACGAGGCGTTGCGGGCCCTGTCCCACCTCGGGTTGGACGAGCCCACCGGGCGGGACCTCTCCGAGAGGATCACCAGGCACAGACGTGAACTGGCGCGCCTGCGTCGCCGGGAGCACGAGTTGGGTGCGCTGTTCTCCAGCGCCCGTGAACTCGCCGCCGAGCGGGACGGGGACGTGCTGCTGGAGAAGATCGTCGACCGCGCCCACCAGATGATGGGCAGCGACCTCACCTACCTGTCCGAATACGACCCGCGGACCCGTGAACTGTTCGTTCGCCATACGATCGGCTCCGTCTCGTCGGACTTCCAGGCGCTTCGGGTGCCCCCGGGCAAGGGGCTGGCCAGCCTCGTGGTGGAACGCGGGTCCGGGGGCTCGGTGCCCAGGTACGCGGACTTCGAGGCGGACCGCAGAGAGGCCGGGATCGACACGGCGGTGCGGGCGGAGGGCATCGTCTCCATGCTCGGCGTTCCCATGCTGGCGGACGACGAGGCCCTCGGGGTGCTCTTCGTCGCCACCCGAGAGGAACACGAGTTCACCCCCGAGGACACCGCGCTGCTGACCGCGCTGGCCGACCACGGTTCGGTGGTCCTGCAGACCGCCCGGACACTGCGCAGCCTCCAACGCGCCGAGGACGAGTCCCGTCGGGCGCTCTCGCGACTGACCGAACACATGATCCAGCGGGACAGGGCCCACAGCGTGCACCGGAAGCTGGTGGAGGCCGTCCTGACCGGCGGTGACTTCGGCACGGTGGCGACCACCCTGTCCGAGGAGCTCGCCAGGCCCGTGGCGCTGTACGACCAGGCGGGCAATCCCCTGGCCGAGGCGGGGGAGGGGTTGACCGAGGTCGACATACCCCAGGACGAGGAGATGGTCCGGGCGCTGCGCCGCAGCACCGAGTCGGGGCGCCTCGTCCAGCTCGTGGACGAGGGGCCCGTGGAGGGCGTGGTGGTGTTCGCGGCCGGGGAGCGGCACCTGGGCACGGTCCTCCTCGGCCGGGGCGGTTTCCCCCTCACCGACGTGGACGCCCGCACCGTCGAACGAGCGGCGCAGGTGTGCGCGTTGCTGCTGCTCTCACAGGAGGCCGTGGCCGAGACGGAGTACCGCGTGCACAGCGAACTCATCGCCGACCTGCTCTCGGCGGACGAGGAACGGCGCCAGGACGCCATCGCCCGGGGCAGGCAACGGGGCATGGAGACCGTGGACCTCACCTCGCTCTTGGCGCTGTCCGTCCCGACCGGGCAGCGCGGTCGCGCCGTGCGGCTCGCGGCGTCGCTGGCCCCCACACCGTCGCTGGCGGGGGAGCACCAAGGGCTCGTCGTCGTCCTGGGCA
This sequence comes from Nocardiopsis sp. NPDC055879, assembly GCF_053615935.1. Lineage (NCBI taxonomy): Bacteria > Bacillati > Actinomycetota > Actinomycetes > Streptosporangiales > Nocardiopsidaceae > Nocardiopsis > Nocardiopsis sp. NPDC055879. Next base: position 251,233 of record NZ_JBSHCT010000006.1, on the reverse strand, counting down.
GGCCCGGGCTGGAGAGCAGGGCCGAGGAGATCCGAAGCGGGGTCGCCCAACACATCGAGGGCGGGGTGCTCGGCGTGATCCCGCCCGAGGGGGAACAGGGCGTCCAGTTCCCCCTCGTGAAGAAGACCGTGCGCCTGTTGGAGGCGCTCAGGGTCTCCGACGTCCTCGCCGAAACGAGCGACTACATCCCCTACGCGGCCATCTTCGACACCGACGCCCCCGGGATGACGCACTTCCTCCACCGGTCCCTGGGGGAGGTCAAGCGGTACGACGCCGAACGGGGAACGGAACTGCTCCGTACCCTGAGGGCCTTCGTCCACCACGGGGCCGGTCCGACCCGGACCGCGCGCGCCCTCAACTTCCACGTCAACACGATCCTCCAGCGACTGGAACGGCTGGACCGGATCCTCGGTGACGGATGGCGGGAGGACGAGAACTACTTCCGGATCTCCCTGGCGGTGCGCATGGACGAACTGCGGGAGCGATTCACCGGGGGAGCCGCATGAGGTCGGCATAGACTCTCGATACAGTGATTCGCGCTTTTCATGTATTGCAGAACCATGCTGCGCGGCACGGGGCGACCATATTCTCGCCACTGAGTGTGAGAAGGAGGCCCGGCGACCCGTCGGGCGCCGTGCGCCAGGAGGTGGATTCTTGCCCGTCAACAGTCGTATCCCAGGGCTCCGGGAACTCAGTGTTCAGGAGCGCCGTACCCGGGTCACCGAGGATTCCGGAGTGGACGCCGAGGTCTTCGAGCCCCAGGGCGGCCTCGTCTTCGAGCAGGCCGACCAGATGATCGAGAACGCCGTCGGAGTCTTCGGCGTTCCGTTGGGGATCGCGACCAACCTGACCGTCAACGGCCGCGACCACCTCGTCCCCATGGCCATCGAGGAGCCGAGCGTGGTGGCCGCGGCGTCCAACGCGGCCCGGATGGCCCGAGGACTCGGCGGGTTGAGGGCCTCCACCTCCGGTCCGGTGATGATCTCCCAGGTCCAGCTCGTGGACGTGCCCAACCCGGAGGAGGCCCGGTTCAGGATCCTGGAGGTCGAGGAGGAGATCCTCGCCCAGGCCAACGAGCAGGACCCCGTCCTGGTGGAGTTGGGCGGCGGGGCCCGCTCCGTGGAGGTCCGCATGGTCCCCACGGCCTCGGGGACCCACCTCATCGTGCACCTGATCGTGGACGTCCGCGACGCGATGGGGGCCAACGCCGTCAACACGATGGCCGAGGCGCTGGCTCCCCGCCTGGCCGAGCTCTCCGGTGGCAGGTCGCTGCTGCGCATCCTCAGCAACAAGGCCGACCGACGACTCGTGCGGGTGCGCGGTGAGTTCGACGCCGAACTGCTGGGCGGCTCCCAGGTGGTCGACGACATCGTTCTGGCCAGTGACTTCGCCTCCGCGGACCCCTACCGGGCCGCGACGCACAACAAGGGCATCATGAACGGCATCTCCGCCGTCGTGCTCGCCACCGGGAACGACACCCGCGCGGTCGAGGCCGGATGCCACTCCCACGCGGTCAGGGACGGCCGCTACACGGCGCTCTCGCGCTTCGAGAGGAACACGGCCGGGAACCTGGTGGGCACACTGGAGGTGCCCCTGGCCGTGGGTCTGGTCGGTGGCGCCACACGAGCGCACCCCACCGCCAGGGCCGCGATCAGGATCCTGGGGGTCGACTCCGCCGTGGAACTGGGCGAGGTCATCGCCGCGGTGGGGCTCGTACAGAACCTGGCCGCCTGCCGGGCCCTGGCCGCGGAGGGGATCCAGCGCGGACACATGGCCCTGCACGCCCGCACCCTCGCGGCCACCGCCGGCGCGGAGGGACAGGAGGTCTCGAAGGTGGCCGCACGACTGGTCGAGGCCGGACGCATCCGGCAGGAGTACGCGCGCGAGGTACTGGATGAGTTGCGGGGAACCTCCGCCTGACCCGTGCGGGAGACGTCCACTGAGGGCGAGCCTCGGCCCGGACCCGCACACAGCCCGACGACAGGGAGTGAGATCGCTATGAACGACACGCAGGAGATCATCCGTCAGTTGGGCGGTGGAGACGGAGCGCTCGACGGGATCGTGGTGCTGGACCTGTCGCGGGTGCTGGCCGGGCCCTACGCCGCCCAGATCCTCGCCGACATGGGAGCCACGGTCATCAAGATCGAGAATCCCAACGATCCCGACGTCTCCCGCGGTTTCCCCCCGTACCTGACCGCTTCGGGAGCCGTCGAGGGCGATGAGGGGGTCGAGGACGCCGACACGGAGGAGTTCAGCGGCTACTACGGCCAGTACAACCGGGGCAAGCTCGGCCTGACCATCGACCTCTCGGGCGAGCAGGGCAAGAAGGTCCTCAAGGACCTCGTGGCCAAGGCGGACGTGCTGCTGGAGAACTTCCGGCCAGGCACCATGGAGAAGCTCGGTGTGGGCTACGAGGTGCTCAAGGAGATCAACCCGGCGCTCGTGTACACGGCCATCTCCGGCTACGGGCACACGGGTTCCCGTAGCCGTCGACCGGCCTTCGACAGTACGGCCCAGGCGGCCGGTGGCCTGTGGTCCATGAACGGGTACCCCGGAACGGCCCCGGTCCGGGTGGGCACCACGATCGGAGACCTCTCGGCCGCGCTCTTCGCCGTCATCGGCACCCTGGCCGCGATCCGGCACGTGGAGCGTGGCGGGGTCGGGCAGAAGGTCGACATCGCCCAGGTGGACAGCATCATCGCCCTCACCGAGACGGCCGTGGTCGATTACACCGTCAACGGCAAGGTCGCCGAACCGGCCGGCAACGAGCACGCGTGGGTGCGCCCCTACGGACTCTTCGACTGCGCCGACGGCCAGGTGTTCTTCGCCGGGTACACGGACAAGCTGTGGCGGGTCACCTGCGAGTTGTTCGGTACGCCCGAGGCCGCCGAGGACCCGGAGATCGACACCATGCGCAAACGCTTCGACGAGGAGGTCTACGACAGGAAGGTCAAACCGCTGATCGACTCCTGGTTCCAGGGCCGTACCCAGGCCGAACTGGAGGAACTGGCCGGAGACGTCGTTCCGCTGACCGCGCTGCGCACCGTCGCCGACGTCGTCGAGGACCCCGGTACGGCCGAGCGGGACATGATCGTGGAGGCCGACTACGGAGACCTGGGTCGGCTGAGGATGTTCGGTCAGCCGATCAAGCTGAGCGAGACCCCCGCCGAAACGGAGAGGACGGCCAACCGGCTCGGTGAGCACACCGACCGGGTGCTGTCCGTCGTCGCCGGTTACTCCCCGGAGGAGATCGCCGTGCTGAAGAAGAGCAGAACCGTCTGATGGGCGACGGTGAGGTGAGGCGTATCCAGCACATGGACCTCGCGCCGGCGGAGAACTACCGGGGCACCTTCGCCCCCGGGCTCCCCGGGCTTTCTCTGGGCGATCCGCTGCCCCCGGGGTGGGAGGGGCTGTACTTCCCCTTCTCCTCCACCATGGACGGGCTCCGCCCCGATGGCACGCCGAGCGACGACGTGCTGCCCGAGATCGATCTGCCACGCAGGATGTACGCCGGTGAGGACACCGTCTTCCACCGCCCGATCCGGCTGGGCGACACCGTCGAACAGCGGGTGCGGGCCGGACGCGTCACGGAGAAGAGCGGCAGGAACGGAAGGCTCGTCTTCGCCGACATCGAGCGATGGTACTTCGTGGACGGAGAACCGGCCATCGAGAGCACCTGGCACGACGTGTTCCTGGGGGAGGGCGCCCCACCGGCGCCACCGCGCGAGGTGGAGGAGGTGGGGGAGCGGTCCTACCGGCACACACCGGACTCCCGGAGCCTCTTCCGCTTCTCGGCGATCACCTTCAACACGCATCGCGTGCACTACGACCGGGACTGGGCCCGGCGGGAAGAGGGACTGGCGGACCTGCTCGTGCACGGTCCGCTCACCCGGCTGCTGATGCTGGACGCCGTCATGGGTCACGACGGGGATGGTGGAGGCCCCGGAAGGACACCCGCCCGCTACTCGTTCACCGCGACCGCACCGCTCTTCGTGGACCGCGAGATCACGTTGGGTGTGACGGATGGCAAGGACGAGGCCCGGGTGGTGGCGGTGGACGACCACGGGCACCTCGCGGCCAAGGCCACCGTCCACTGGTAGGGGGAAGGTCGAACGGCACCTGGGAAGCCCCGTGGCGGGGGTGTCCCAGGTGCCGTCGTGTCGACTCGGTTCAGGGTTCGGTCAGGTGGGCCGTCCGCTCCCGGACACGAACGAGGGCCGAGGTCGGGACCGGTGGGAAGGAGGGCCCCATCCCCGGGTACACGGGTGGTTCCGCCCGGGCATCGTCTCGGCGATGTCTCGGGCCGCGCACCGACGCGGAACGAACACCCCTCAGCGTCGCTCGGCGCTCAGGAGGCGGACCCGGCAGGCGAGTTCCACGGCGAAGCGGGTGTCGGGATCGTCGAGGTCCAGTTGAAGATCCTTCGTGATCTTGCGGATCCGGTAGCTGACCGCGTTGGGGTGCAGCTGGAGCTCCCGAGCGGCCTTCGCCGGAGAGTTCCGATGGCTCAGATAGGCCAACAGCGTCCTGACCGCCGTCTCGGTCCGGTGCGGGTCCGTGGAGTCCAACGGGTGCAACAGGTCCTCCAGCAGCTTGCGGCTGGTGGGGGAGGCGTAGAAGTCGAGTAGGACGCGTCTGAGACCGGTGACGTCGGTGACCTCGATGTGACCGATCCGGCCGGAGGCCACGGCCGTCTCGGCGGCGATCCTCGCCTCGGAGGCGGACTGTCGCAGACCGGACGCTCCCACCTGCGGGGCGCCCAACCCCACGGTCGACTCCCAGCGGCCGCCGGCCAGGATCCGGGCGTGGTCGGCGATGCCCGCCGCGACCTCGCGGAGCCTGCGCTGTTGGTCGCCCCTGCCGGGGTTCTCCGAGGAGACGATCAACGCGTCATCGCGGATGAAGGCGATGTGCCAAAGCTCGTCGCGGTGCTCGAAGAGTTCGAGCGCGTGGAGTTCGAGCGCGGACTGCAGGGCGCGCGGTGGAAGTTGGCTCGTGTCCCCGGGGTCGGTGAATTCGAGCCAGGCCACCACGTGCGATAGCTGGAGGGGGAAGCCGAGCTGATAGGCCTGGTCGGCCAGCGAGTCGACCCGGGAGGACTCGGCCACCACCAGTTGGGCGATGAGCTCGGCGGAGGTCTGCCGGGGAGCGAAGCGGCGCTGCACCTCCCTGAGCAGCACCTTGGACACCACGGAGGCGATACCGGGCAGGGCCAGGCGCGCGGCGTCGTCCCCCGCGTAGCCGTCCTGGTCGTCGAGTTCGAAGACCAGCTTGCCGCGTGGCGCCTCGCCGACGAACACGGCCGTTTCCTCCGTCCAGCCGACCTGGGGGTCCGTCCTCAGTTCGACCTTTCCGCCGAGTGCTCGTCCCGCCGCGGTGAGTACCGCCTCCACCCGGCCCTCCGAAGGTCCCTCGGCGGCCTCTCGCACCTTGTCCAGCGCGAACCGCGTCCGCGTCAGGACGTCGGAGGCCTCGCTGTTGACCATGCGGTCTATCGCCACGGCCAGGTCGGAGGCCTTCTGCCCCGGGGCCCGGAGCACCGGGATCCCCCCTCGTTCGGCCAGGTCCTGGGAGGTCAGGGCCGGGGACAGTTCCGCGGGGAAGACGAGCCCGGCCAGCTCCTGGGCGCTGGCCTGGCGGATCGCGATGTCGATCCGGTAGGCCGAGGGCGGCTCGGACACGTCGGCGATCACCAGGGTCCCGGCCGGAAGGGAGTCGATGGAACCGATGTCGGCGATCTCCACGCGCGAGATCCTGCGCCCCTCCCGCGGTCCCGCCACCGCTTCGATGCCCATTCTGGAGGATTGTCGAAGGATGTGCTCAATGCCGATGTGTGCCATCAGCCCAAATTACCCAACTTTCCTGTGCCGCGACGACATTGTCTTTGAGCGGAGTCTGTCTAGGCTCCGAATATGACAAGAAACATATCCTCCGACGATGTCGCGGCCCTGGCAGCCGGGGCGGCCATCTTCGGAACCGGCGGTGGCGGGGCCGTCACCACTTCGCAGTTCGGTGTCGCTGACGCACTGAGCAAACACGGTCCCGTCCGGCTTCGCACGGTCGAGGAACTGACCGACGACGACATGGTCATCGTGATGGCCGGCATCGGGGCCCCGACGGTGGGGATCGAGATGCTCCCCTCGGCGGAACAGCCCGAGACCCTGCTGCGCGAGGCGGAGCGGGTCGCGGGCCGCAGGATCACCGCGGTGATGGCCACGGAGATCGGCGGCACCAACGGTGTGGGCCCGGTCGGCTGGGCGGCCCAGTTGGGGCTCGACGTCCTCGACGCCGACGGCATGGGACGGGCGTTCCCCGAGGCCACGATGGTGGCCATGAACGTGGCGGGCGTGCCCCGCGACACCACCGTCCTCTCGGACGTGGTCGGGAACGTGATCGTGATGCGCACCATCGACGCCACATGGCTGGAGCGCCACGTCCGGGCCTTCTCCGTGGCCAGCGGTTCCCTGTGCCTGGGCGCCTCGCTGCTCGACGCGAGGGACGTCCCCGGAGCCGTCATCGAGGGAACGGTCAGCCGGGCCATCGAGGTCGGCCACGCCATGCTCCAAGCGCGGGAGCCGGTTCAGGCGCTCGCCCGGACCCTGCGGGCCGACGTGCTGATCAACGGGAAGATCATCGACGTCTCACGCCGCACCGAAGGCGGATTCGTCCGCGGCTCGGTGACGATCTCCGGTACCGGGACGGAGCGGGACCGGTTGCTCAGGGTGGAGTTGCAGAACGAGAACCTGGTCGTGCTGGAGGACGGAGAGATCCTGGTCAGCGTGCCCGACCTGGTCACCCTGGTGGACAGCGAGACCGGCCACGCGATCTCCACCGAACTCCTGCGCTTCGGCCAGCGGGTGTCGGTGCTGGCCTGGGCCTGCGACCCCCTCTGGCGCACCGAACGCGGACTCGACATCGCCGGGCCTCGCGCTTTCGGCTACGACATCGACTACGTGCCGTTCGAGGCGGGACACCCTCCTCGGCCCTCGACGGAGCAGAACGAAGAACCGAGCACGTCGGGAGCGAACGCGTGAAGGCCGAAATCGTGAGTACCGAACCCCGTTCCCCCGACCACGGCGACCTGTCGCTCGGAGTGGACGTGGGCGGCACCAACACCGACGCCGTCGTCCTGGACGCGTCCAACCGGGTGATCGCCCACACCAAGCAGCCGACCACGGACGACGTGACCGGCGGCATCCGCGCCGCGATCGCCGCCGTCCTGGAGACCCTGGGGGACCGACGAGGCGAGGTCGCCCGCGTCATGATGGGCACCACCCACGCGACCAACGCCATCGTGGGCCGCCGGGGGCTGGGCCGAGTGGCCGTCATCCGCCTCGGAGCACCGGCCGCCACCGGCTTCCCGCCCTTGACCGGTTGGCCCCAGGACCTGCGGGACAGTGTCCTGGCGGGCTCGGCCGTGCTGCCCGGCGGCCACATGGTGGACGGCATGCCCATCTCGCCGCTGGATCCCCGAGCCGTCAAGGACTTCCTGTCCGGTCTCGAACAACCGGTCGACGCCGTCGCCGTGTGCGGGATCTTCAGCCCGTCCTTCCCGGAACAGGAGGCGCGGGTCGGGGAGATCGTCCGCGAACACCTGGGCCAGGACACCCCCGTCTCGCTCAGCCAGGACATCGGCGCCATCGGCCTGCTCGAACGCGAGAACGCCACCGTCCTCAACGCCGCGCTCTACGGGATCGCCCGGGGGGTGGCCGACGCCCTGCTGACCGTGGTGGAGGAACAGGACCTCACCGACGCCGCCGTGTACTTCGCGCAGAACGACGGCACCCTCATGGCCCTGGACTTCGCGGCGCGCTTCCCGGTGCTGACCATCGGTTCCGGCCCGGCCAACTCCATCCGGGGGGCGGCCTTCCTCTCCGGAGCGGAGAACGCCATCGTCATCGACGTCGGCGGAACCACCAGTGACCTGGGCGTGGTCGTGGGCGGGTTCCCCCGTGAGTCGACCCTGCCCCGAGAGATCGGGGGAGTACGCACCAACTTCCGCATGCCGGACGTGCTCAGCATCGGAGTCGGCGGCGGTACCCACGTCGACACCGAGACCGGACGCGTCGGCCCGGGCTCCGTCGGCCACCGGCTGCAGACCGCCGCGCTCACCTTCGGCGGGGAGACCGCCACCCTCACGGACGCGGTCGTACACGCCGGGCACGACACGGCGATCGCCAACGAATGGAGCCTCGACGTCCCCCAAGACGTGGGCCGCGTACTGGAGGCGGCACTGGGCCGGGCCCACGAGTGGCTCCAGGAGTCCGTGGAGCGGCTCTCGCACGGAAAGCTCGACATGCCGCTGGTGGTCGTCGGCGGCGGCGCGTTCCTGGTCCCGGCCGAACTCCCCGGAGCCGGAACCGTCCTGCGGCCCGAACACGGGGACGTGGCCAACGCGGTCGGGGCCGCCATGTCCCTGGTGGGTGGCCGGGCCCAGGAGATCGGGACCTATGAGGACCGCGACGAAGCGGTCGCCAAGGCCTCACGAGCGGCCGTCGAGCGCGCCATCGAAGCGGGCGCGGACCCGCTGAGGGTGGAGGTCGTCGACATCCTCGAAACCCCCATTTCCTACAGCGCCCAACAGACCGTTCGAGTCTCGGTCAAGGCCGCGGGGCCGTTGGCCCGACTGGGGTCCAAAAACCCGACACCGGCCTGATCTCCCGGGCGGACACCCGCTCGCACCCACCCGTCTCGTCGGAACAGCGCCTCTGGAACATTGAAGAGAAAGTACCGATTATGCGTACCAGAAAGATCATCGGAGCCACCGCGCTGCTGAGCGCCGGAACCCTCTGTCTCACCGCCTGCGGAGGGCCCGGGGGTGGTGAGGAGAACGCGGAGCTCGTCTCCGGGGGGACCTTCACCGCCGCGGTGACCGGGGAGGTGAACGACACCATCCCCATGACCGGGAGCCAGCCCCAGGAACGCCAGGTCGTCACCTACGCCTACGAGTCCATGGTCTACATCGACGAGGACGGCGAGTTCGAGCCCTGGCTGGCCGAGTCGTGGCAGGAGGGCGAGGACGGGGGATCGGTCACCCTGGAGCTGAAGCCGGGCGTCACCTGTCACGACGGCACGGACTTCGACGCCGAGGTGGCCGCCGCGAACCTCGAATACCACGCGAACCCGGACAACACCTCCGTGCACACCGACTCGCTCGTTCCGGTGGGCCTGGAGGCCGAGGGCGACGGACTCTCCCTGGAGGTCACCGCCCCGGGCCCGGACCCCTTCCTCCTGAGCAAGGTCGGAACCGTGGAGATGGTGTGCGCGGCGGGGATCGAGGACCCCGACAGCCTCCAAGGGGTCTCCAACGGCACCGGTCTCTACGAGCTCACCGAGGCCCTTCCCGACCGTTTCGTCTACACCACACGGGAGGACTACGACTGGGGGCCGGGCGGGCTGACCTCGCAGACCGAGGGCATCCCCGACGGACTGGAGGTCCAGGTCATCACCGACGAGTCCACCCGGACCAACCTGTTGATCTCCGGGGAGCTCAACGCGGCACGGATCACCGGGGCCGACCGTGCCCGCGTCGAGGCCGCCGGATACGACTACACGGGGGTCGTCAACCCCATCGGTCAGATGCTCTTCAACGAGCGGGACGACCGTCCCACCCACGATCCACTGGTCCGCGAGGCGTTGGTGACCGGCATCGACCACGATGAGGCGGCCGAGGTCGTCAGCGGCGGCCACCCGGTCGAACTCGACTCCCTGATCACGGAGTCGCCCTTCCTCTGCGTCCCCGAGGACGGGCCACTCTGGGACGCCCCCGGGCACGACCCGGACCGTGCCGGTGAGCTGCTCGACGAGGCGGGCTGGGAACTCGGCGACGACGGCCTGCGCCACCGCGACGGAGAGCCCTTGGAGATCGTCTTCGTCTACGACGCCGGCAGCGAGACGCACGCCCCGGCCGCCGAACTGTTGCGCGAGTACTGGCTGGAGATCGGCGTTCAGACGGACCTGCGGGCCCTGGACGGAGCCGGGTGGTCCGAACGCCTCTACGAAACCTTCGACTGGGACACCGGCTGGATCCAGATCTCCTCCGGTAACCCCACCCTCCAGGACGCCTTCTATGGAGGCGACACACCCGACGAAGGAGGCCTGAACTTCATGGCCACCGCCGGCGACGAATACGACGAGATCGCCGAGAAGACCTTCTCCGCCTCTCCGGACGAGGCCTGCGGATACTGGGAGGACGCCGAGAAGGCGCTGGTGGAGAACTTCCACACCTTCCCCGTGGCCGGAACGTTGCTGTCCACCTTCATGAACGGCGCGGTGTTCGAGGAGACCTCCTACATCCAGGCGCCCTCCATCCGGATGACCGAGTAACGCCATGGGCACCGCACCGAGAACACATCGGCCCATGGCCCCCGTGGCCGCCATCGCGCGGTTCAACGACCGGCTCTCCCTGCGCGGATCCTTCGCGATCCGCCGGAGCGGACGCCTGGTCGCCTCACTGCTGATCGTCGTGCTGGCGAGCTTCTTCGTGGTGCACCTGGTGCCGGGGGACGCGGTACGCGCCGCCCTGGGGCCCACCGCGCCGGTGGGGCTGGTGGAGAACACCAGGGCCGACCTCGGGCTCGACAAACCCCTGCCCCAGCAGTTCACCGACTACGTGGGGGGCTTGTTCCGGGGCGACCTGGGGACCTCCATCCAGTCCCGGCAGGACGTCGCCGAGGTGATCACCTCGCGGTTCCCCACGACCCTCACCCTGGCCACGCTCGGCTTCGCGGTGGCGCTCGTGGGGGCCCTGCCCCTGGGCATGGGGGCGGCGCTCATCGCCCGTTCCACCAAGGGCGGGTCCGCCAACCCGGTCATCTCCGGTGGGCTCGGGGTGCTCATCGCCATCCCCGACTTCCTGCTCTCGGCCATCCTCATCGCCGTGTTCAGCGTCTGGTTGGCGGTCCTTCCGCCCGCGGGCTGGGGCGACCCGGGTTCCCTGGTGCTGCCGGTGCTCGGCCTGTCCCTGGGACCGATGGCGTACCTGGCCCGCATCGTCCAGGTGGAGATGATCAAGGTCCTGGACTCCACCTACATGACCACCGCGAAGGCCAAGCGACTGCCTCAGCGCATCGTCCTCTTCCGGCACGCGTTGCCGAACATCGTCACCGCGACGTTGACCGTGGGAGGCCTGCTGCTCTCCGGGCTCACCGCCGGGACCGTGATCATCGAGACGGTCTTCGCCGTCCCCGGTATGGGGACCACGCTGATCTCGGCCGTGCAGACCAAGGACTATCCGATGATCCAAGGGGTCGTGCTCGTCTTCGCCCTGATGGTCCTGGGAGTGAACCTCCTGGTGGACCTCATCCTGATCACCGTCGATCCGCGCACCTCGATCTCGGAGGGATGAGCATGAAGAGATTTGTCGGCCCGGCGGGTCTGACCGCGATCCTGGGCACCGCCGTCCTCATGGTGATCGCCTTCGCCGGCCCCGGAATCTGGGGGGAGGCCGCCACGGCGCGTTCGGTGCCCGACCGGTGGACGCCCGCCGGGGCGGAGTTCCTCTTCGGCACCGACGACCTGGGACGCGACATCTTCGCCCGGGTCATGGTGGCCACCCGGATGTCCTTGCTGCTCACACTGGGAGCCACCGCCATCGGCGTCACCGGCGGTGTGATCGTCGGCCTGACCGCGAGCATCCTGCCGAAGTACCCCAGACGAATCCTCATCTGGCTCATGGACATGCTGCTGGCCTTCCCCTGGCTGCTGCTGGTCCTGTTCTTCACCGTCATCTGGGGTGCCACGGCCACCGGGGCGATGTTCGCCATCGGCCTGGCCGGGATCCCCAACCTCACCAGGCTCGTCTACAACCTGGCCTCCTCGGTCTCCGGACAGGACTACGTGCGTGCGGCCAGGGTGGTCGGGGTGGGGCCCCTCGGGGTCCTCTTCCGGCACATCCTGCCCAACATCGCCAACCCCTTGCTGGTGCAGGTGTCCGCTTCCGCGAGCGTCACGCTTCTCTCCTTCGCCGGACTGTCCTTCCTGGGGCTGGGCGTACAGGCCCCCGCCTACGACTGGGGGCGGCTGATCAACGAGGGCATCGGGCACATCTACACCAACCCCATGGCCGCCATCGGTCCCGGCGTCGCCATCGTCTTCGCCGGACTCGTCTTCACGATGATCGCCGAGGCGCTCGCCGACCGCCCCGGGCAAGGGCTGCGCGGTGTGGCGGCGGCCGGCCGGGCGTCCTTGTTCCCACGCGGGCCGGGGAGGAAGACCCGATCCGACGCCGCCGCCGTCGCCCCGCCGGTGGGCGGGGTCGACCCGGGCGGTGATGGGACCGCGCTGGCGCAGGTCACCGACCTGAGCGTCTCCTTCCCCGACGGCGAGGGCGGATTCGTGGAACGCGTCCGTGGTGTGAACCTGCCCGTGAGACCCGGAGAGATCGTCGGCATCGTGGGCGAGTCCGGCTCCGGGAAGTCCCTGACCGCCATGGCCCTGGCCGGATTGTCGGACGACAGGGCGATCGTGAAGGCGCGCACCCGCCGCTTCGACGACATCGACCTGGGCACGCCGCTCTCACGAAAGGAGGGCAAACGCCTGGGAACGGAACTGGGCATCGTCTTCCAGGACCCGTTGACCTCGCTGAACCCTGCCCTGAGGATCGGGCGCCAACTGACCGAGGTCTCGCGGACCCACCTCGGCATGAGCCGCGAGGAGGCCCGACAGCGGGCGGAGTCGGGACTCGACGCCGTCGGTATCGCCGAACCACGTCGGCGGTTGAAGGACTACCCGCACGAGTTCTCCGGAGGTATGCGCCAACGCGCCATGATCGGCATGGCGCTCACCGCCGGCCCCCGGCTGATCATCGCGGACGAACCCACGACCGCCCTGGACGTCACCGTGCAAAAACAGGTGCTCGACGTGCTGCACCGGGCCCAGCGGGCCACCGACACCGCCATCGTCCTCATCTCCCACGACGTCGCCCTGGTCTCGGGGTTCTGTGACCGGGTGGTGGTGATGAAGGACGGTGAGGTGGTCGAGAACCTCGACGCACGACGTATTCGCGAGGAGGCGAGGCACCCCTACACCCGAGGGCTCATCGCCTGCCTTCCCGACATGCGTTCCGACCGCACCCGGCCCCTGCCGGTGATCGACGACCGATCGGGCCCGGGAGAACAGGACGCCGGGACGCCGGAGGTGGGCGCGGTGTCCGGCGCCGTCAGAGCAGGAGAGGAGAGTCCGCTGTGACGGCTCTCGCGTTGGAGAATCTGAGCATCCGATACGGAACACGGCCCGTGGTCATGGACGTGTCGTTGAGTCTGGCGCCCGGGCGCACCATCGGACTGGTGGGCGAGTCGGGCTCGGGGAAGTCATCGATCGCCAACGCCGTCGTGGGCCTGGCCCCCATCAGCGGGGGAGACGTCCTGGTCGACGGGGTCAGCGCGGTCGGACGGGGCAGGCGTGCCCGGCAGGCCCGCCGCGCCGTCCAACTGATCTTCCAGGACCCGTACTCCGCCCTCGATCCCCGGATGTCCGTCGGCGATTCGATCGCCGAGGCCACCCTGGCCACGGGGCGCAAGTGGACTCGCGCGGAGCGGCACCACCGCGTACGCGAGCTGCTGGAGCGGGTGCGCGTCCATCCGGACCGCGCCGGTGACCCGCCCGGCGCGTTCTCCGGAGGCCAGCGCCAGCGCATCACCATCGCACGGGCCCTGGCGGGGGAACCACGGGTGCTGATCGCGGACGAGGTGACATCGGCCCTGGACGTCTCCGTGCAGGGCACCGTGTTGAACCTCCTGCGCGAACTCCAACAGGACCTGGGACTGTCGATCCTCTTCATCTCGCACAACCTGGCCGTGGTCCGCTACATGAGCGACGAGATCCACGTCATGCGCGGCGGGGTCATCGTCGAGTCCGGCCCCACCGAACCGCTACTGGACGATCCCGAGGACCCCTACACCCGTCGGCTCCTCAGCGCCGTCCCGGTGCTGGGCGAACGTATGACCTTCGAGGAGCACGTGACACCATGACCCATCACCCCGCCCCGGAGAACACCGGCGGCCCCGAACCGGCGGTGACGAGGAACCCCTTCGCCCCCGCCGCCGAGACACTCCTGCCCGAGCTGCGCATGCTGCGCCGGAGCCTGCACTCCCGACCGGAGGTGGGCCTGCGCCTGCCCGAGACACAAAGGGCCGTGCTCGACGCCCTGGAAGGGCTGGACCTGGAGATCGTCACCGGCACGTCCCTGAGTTCGGTCGTCGCCGTCCTGCGCGGAGGCGCCGCCGGTGACGCCGGGGGGCCGGTGGTGCTGCTACGCGGCGACATGGACGCGCTCCCCGTCGAGGAGGCGACGGGACTGGACTTCGCCGCCACCAACGGGGCCATGCACGCCTGCGGGCACGACCTGCACGTGGCCGGGCTGGTCGGTGCGGTCAAACTGCTCCACGGACGCCGGGACGAGCTACCCGGAACGGTGATCTTCATGTTCCAGCCCGGGGAGGAGGGCTTCGGCGGCGGCAGGATCATGATCGACGAGGGGGTCCTCGACGCCGCCGGCGAACGACCGGTCGCGGCCTACGCGATCCACGTGGACGCCAAGACCCCCTACGGACGCTTCGTCACCAGGAGCGGACCGATCATGGCCGGGGTCAGCGCCCTGCGCGTCCGTTTCGAGGGCACCGGCGGCCACGCGGCCGCCCCCCACCTGGCCGTGGACCCGGTTCCGGTCGCCGCCCAGGCGATCCTGGCGGTTCAGAGCTTCGCCGCGCGCCGTATCCCGGCCGGCGACCCGGCGGTGATCACCATCGGCCCCCTCTCCAGCGATTCGAGCGCGGGCAACGTGCTGGCCCGATCGGTGAGCATGGAGGCCAAAATGCGCCACTTCTCCGAGGGGACGCTCGCGCTGCTGCGCGACGAACTCCCGGAGCTCCTTCGAGGCCTGGCCAAGGCCCACGGCTGTGAGGCCACGGTCGAGTTCGTCCCGTCCTACCCGGCCACGGTGAACGACGCCCACGAGACCGAGGCCGTCGTCGCCAGGCTGTCGGAGATCCACGGACCCGAGCGCGTGGTGACGTTGGCGGAACCGGCCATGGCGTCGGAGGACTTCTCCTACGTGCTCCAGAGGGTTCCCGGAGCGCTGGTCTTCCTCGGAGCGCTGCCCGAGGACGTGCCACCCCAGGAGGCCGCACCGATGCACTCGGAAGGGGCGCGGTTCGACGACGGGGTGCTCGGTCTTCAGGCCGCCGCCCTCGCCGACCTGGCCTGGAACGGACTCGAAAGGGCCTCGGCCCCGAGCCCGGTGAACGAGGCGGGGGCGAGCCGATGAGGGACAACCGCGACTACGCGCTCGACGACACGGACACGATCAAGGACCTCATCCGGGAGAACCCCTGGTGCACCTTCGTGTCCTCGGTACCCGACCACGGGATCGTGGCCTCGCACTACCCGGTGCTGCTGGACGAGGAGGCCGAGGGCATCGTCCTGCTCAGCCACGTGGGGCGGCCCGACGAGACCAAGCATCGGCTCGGACACCACGAGATGCTCGCCATCGTCCAGGGACCGCACGGGTACGTCTCGCCGTCCTGGTACGGCTACCGCCCCAACGTCCCCACCTGGAACTTCGCCGTCGCCCACCTGCACGGAGTCCCGGAGATCCTCGGCGATGAGGAGAACCTGCGGGTGCTGGACCGCCTCGTCGCCCATTTCGAACAGGTTCTGCCGGACCCGCACCTGCTGCACGCCACCGCCGAGAACAGCGAGTACGCACACCGGATCGTCACCGGGACGGTGGGGTTTCGCCTACGGGTGGACCGCGTCGAGGCGAAGGAGAAGATGAACCAGGACAAATCCGAGGAATCCATCAACAAGATCATCGGCCACCTGGTCGAGCCGGGGCCCTACAACAACCCGGCGTTGGCCGCCCGGATGGCACGGGTCAACGGTATGGAACATCCCCAGGGGCGGCCCGCGGGCGCGTCCGACGACGCGAGGACACGGCGATGACGAAGGGCGCGAACATGACCCAAGGCGAACACAGGACGTTGGTCAACGCGTCCATCCCCGGACACGAGGGCACCTATGACATCCGGCTGAATCGCGGCGAGATCGAAGCGGTCCTCCCGACGGTCTCCGGTGTCCGTCACGGCACGGAGACCACCGACGTGGAGGGCCGTTTCGTGATGCCCGGCATGTGGGACCACCACGTGCACTTCGCACAGTGGACGGTCCAACGGCGCCGTCTCGACCTGTCCGGAACGGCCAGCGCGGCCCAGTGCCTGGACCGTGTTCGGCGGGCGGTCGCGACGGCTCGCGCCACGCGTTCGGCGGATCCCGCACCGATCATCGGCTACGGGTTCCAGGACGGCACGTGGCCGGACAGTCCCTCGTTGGAGGCGTTGAACGAGGTCTCGCCCGAGATCCCCGTCGTGTTGGTCAGCAAGGATCTGCACTGCGCCTGGCTGAACACCGCCGCGGCCCGGCTGCTCACGCTGGCCCCGGAGGAGCCGACCGGCCTGGTCCGGGAGGGTGAGTGGTTCGGGGCCCTGGACCGGCTCCAGTCCCCGGCCGACCTGTCCACCGACGACTACCGCGAAGCCGCCCGGGCCGCGGCCCGCTGCGGCGTGGTCGGGATCGTGGAGTTCGAGAACACGGACAACCTCAGGCTCTGGCCCGAACGGGTGGCACGGGGCGTCGACTCACTGCGGGTGGAGGTGTCGGTATGGCCCCAACGGCTGGAGGACGCGATCACCCGGGGTGTGCGCACCGGGGACCCCCTCGACCCACGAGGCCTCATCACCATGGGCCCGCTCAAGGTCGTGGTCGACGGTTCCCTGAACACCCGGACCGCGTGGTGTTGGGACCCCTACCCCGGCATGGACGGTGCCCACCCCCACGCCTGCGGGATGGAGAGCGTTCCGTTGGACACCCTGCGCGAACTGATGGCCAGGGCCAAGGGAGCGGGTATCGCCGCGGCGATCCACGCCATCGGCGACCGCGCGAACACGGGGGTGTTGGACGCCTTCGAGGAGCTCGCGATGACCGGGGCCGTCGAACACGCCCAGCTGGTCCGGGAGGAGGACTTCGCTCGTTTCGGCGAGTTGGGCCTGATCGCGAGCGTGCAACCCGAACACGCCATGGACGACAGGGACGTGGCCGAACTGCACTGGCCCGGCCGCACCGCGCGCGCCTTCGCCATCGCGTCGTTGCAGCGTGCGGGCGCGACGCTCCGGCTGGGGTCCGACGCCCCCGTTTCTCCGCTGGACCCTTGGATCGCGATCTCCGCGGCCGTCTCGCGCAGCCGCGAGGGCCGGGAGCCATGGCATCCGGAGCAGCGGATCAGCGTCGAGTCGGCTCTGGCCGCGAGCACCAGGGGACGGACCGGCGTCGTGGCGGGCGAACCCGCGGACCTGGTGGTGGTGGAGCGGGATCCCCTGTCGTGCTCCACGGAGGAGTTGCGGACGATGCCGGTGGCGGCGACCCTGCTGGGGGGCGGGTTCACCTGGTCGACGTTGACGCACTGAGGGCCCCGGGCCCGAACCTCATGGGCCCTACGCGGCGCGACCCTCGCGGCGTAGGGCCCCTGGGCCGTTCTGGCGCGGCACCGGGCCTCCGGACCGGTCAGGTGTCGGAGGGGAAGCGCTCGACGGCGGCGATCTGTTCGGCCATGCGGCGCAGCGCGAGAAGGAGCGGTTCGGCCAGGGTCGTGCCCAGTACCACGTACCGGACCGCCTCCTCGGGGGTGTCGACCGGAACGCCGGCGATCTCGGCCCTCGCGATGGTCCGCACGCCCTCCAGGTAGGCGGTCATGACGTCCGGGGGGATCACGAAGCCGGCCCTGTCCAGGGAATCGAGCGCTCGTGCGACATCCGTGAGGCGCTCGGGTTCGCAGGCCCCGGGTCGGAAGCCGAGACGTTCGGCGAGTCGTCGGGCATCGGCGAGCGGGATCCCATCGTCCCCCCGCGGAGCGACCGCCGCGTGCGCGGCGCCGAGCAGGTCGGCCACCTCGTGCGGTGGCTCGTCGAGGGTGGCGAGCACCTTGCGTACGCCGGCCACGCTCACCCCGGCGTCGACCAACGCACGGATCACCCTGAGCCGACGGATGTGCGCGTCCCCGTAGCGGGCCTGGGTCGCCGATGTCCGCACGCCCTGGGGCAGCAGCCCTTCCCGCAGGTAGTACTTGATCGTGGGGACGGGCACGCCGGCCTCGGCGGACAACTCTGCCATGCGCATGCTGAAACCTCCTTGCCTTGGATAGTCGCACAAGCTAATTTAGATAGTGAAACTATCCAATGATCGGAGGGGATCATGGCGAAGATCGTGTCGGGTCGCGTGACTCATCGGCATGACGGGGAACTGGTGGTCTTCCACATCGGCATGACGCTCAACCGGTGGTGGCGCCCCGACCTCTGGTTCCCGGTCCTGCGGGCCATGCGGCCGATGCTGGCCGAGCTCTCCGAGGACCCGGATTCGGGCCTGCTCGGCTACGAGCTGCTGTTCAACGGCAAGGGACCGTACGTCGTGCAGTACTGGTCCTCGATCGACAGGCTCTACGACTACGCCTCCGCGGGTTCGCTGAGCCACCGCCCGGCGTGGACGAGGTTCAACGCGATGGTGAGGAAGCACCCCGACGCCGTCGGGATCTGGCACGAGACCTTCATCGTCGAACGGGCCGAGAGCATGTACGTCGGAACGCCGGCCATGGGACTGCCCGGGGCGACGACGATCCTGCCGGTGGAGAAGCGACACCACCGTGCCCGCGCGCGCCTTGTCGACGGTGCCCTCACCCTGCCCGAGGACGGATAGCAGGGGCCGGGGGACGCGTGGGGGAGGGGGCGCGTGTGGGGGAACATGGGTGGGCCCACCGGTGCGGCCGGCGCCGACGGGTACACCCCCTCAGACCGGCCGCGCCACGTGAGGAAGGCGCGTCATGGTCTCGGCTCCGCTGATTCGAGCCCGGCCCCTCTCTTGGGCCGACCGTCGAAACCACCGGGCCGGCCCGAGGGAAGCACCCGCCTTCTCGGCTCAGGGACTCTCCCCACCAGAGGTTCCCCTCACGACCATCCGTCGACGAGGCACACCGTTTTTCGAGGTCGGTCGTGGTGGTCCTTCCCGGAGATGACCTAGACGAGGTCGACGACCTCGTGCAGGTGCAGCCGCCGGTTGAACGCACCGGCCACCCGCACGGCGACGGTGCGCGGCAGCAGGCGTGAAGCCCAGGTCATGGCCCTGAAGACGCTCCGGCCCGGGTAGGACACCGCGCGCCGCCGGGCGTAGTCGTCGAGGATGCCGGCCGCGACGGAGACCGGTGCGTCGGCGGTCGGGGGGATCGTCATGGAGGTGCCGTCGAAGAAACCGGTCGCGATCGCGCCGGGATGCGCGGCCATGACGTGGACACCGGTACCGCGCAGTTCCTCGGCCAGCGATTCGCTGAAGGAGAGCACGAACGCCTTGCTCGCGGCGTATCCGGCCTGGTAGGGCATGGGTTGGAAGGCCGCGGTGGAGGACACGTTGATGATGCCGCCGGAGCCGTGGGCGACCAGTTCGGCGCCGATCGCGTGGGTGAGGGTGAGCAGGCCGCCGATATTGACGTCGACGGAACGCAGCTGCGGTTCGAGCGGGCGGTCCAGGAACGGGCCCGCACTGCCGATACCGGCGTTGTTGACCAGCAGGTCCACGCTCAGGCCGCGTTGGTGCAGTTCTCGTAGGACCTGTTTCGGCCCCTGCGGTGCGGCGAGGTCGGCGACGATCACCTCGGTGTCGGCTCCGCCGTGCTGTTCGCTGATCTGCGCGGCGAGTTCCCGCAGCCGATCCGCCGAGCGGGCCAGCAGGACCGGTCGAGCGCCCCGCCGGGCCAGCTCCAGCGCGAGCTCCCGCCCCAGCCCCTTCGACGCGCCGGTGACGAGTGCGGTGATGCCGCGATAGCCGTCTCGCACGGAATCCTCCAGTGGTTCGAGTGTCGAAGCACTGACGCTAGCATGATGCTTCGATACTCGAAATACTTTTCGGGTGTGGATATGGCGGCACCGACTCGCGGGGAGTGGGTCACCGGGTGCTGTCGACCGTGGTCAGGGGATCGTCCTCGGCAGGAGAGGCCTTGGCGCGTGTGAGGGCGCCCTCCAGGATGGACGACACCGCTGTTCGCTCCTCGGTGGTCAGATGCCGCAAGGGGGAGGTGGCGAGCGCGACGTCCATCAGGGTCGCGCGTGTGCGCGCACCCTTCTCGGTGAGCACGGCCGCGCGTTGGCGCCGGTCCTTTGTGGCCCGCACGCGCTCGACCATGCCGCGGGCGACGAGTTGGTCGATGAGGAAGGTGAGGTTGGGGGCGTTGCAGTAGAGCCGACCCGCCAGAGCCTTCATGGTCGGCGGTTCCTGTTTCGGGTCGATCTCCAGCAGGAGCGAGGCCGTCGAGGAGGTGATTTCCAGGTCCGCGAAGGTGGCGGCCATGCGGTCACTGGTCAGCAGGAACAGCTCGTGGTTGGCCCGCACCGCACGTGCGAGGAGTCCGTCGTCCATGGCCGGAATTCTAGCGTTCGGTTTGAGCCTCGAAATAAACCATGCGATGCTTCGAGTTTTGAACTAAAATTCCGGAAGGCTCGTGGATGCCTGGATCCCTTTGCCTCGCTATCGTTGAGCGGGTGTAGGAGGTGTTTCCTTTGGTCGATCGCTGGCCGCAGGGGCACTTGCTTGAGTGGCTCGCTTGTGAGTTTTGTCCGGAAAGTGGATCAATGTCCAACTCTCAACTAGTTGCAGATTCGAGCCTGTTCTCCGGGTGAAGCTGCAGGTCAGCGAGACTGCTCCCCGCGCACGCGGGGATGGACCGAAATGCGCCGGAAGACCCGTCACCGACGCGACCTGCTCCCCGCGCACGCGGGGATGGACCCAAGGGGCGGTCTCGGCGGCCGTGCACGGCCTGCTGCTCCCCGCGCACGCGGGGATGGACCCGGGAACCAGCGTGCCTCAAGCGCATCGTCGCCCTGCTCCCCGCGCACGCGGGGATGGACCCGCGCCGGCGAACCCCGCGACGACTGGGGTGCTCTGCTCCCCGCGCACGCGGGGATGGACCCCGCTGCAACCGTCCTAGCGCGGTACTCAGAGTCTGCTCCCCGCGCACGCGGGGATGGACCCCAGAGGCCGTAAGAGGCCCGGGCGCACGGCCCCTGCTCCCCGCGCACGCGGGGATGGACCCAGCCCGGCCAGCAGGCCAAGAGCCAGGAGGAACTGCTCCCCGCGCACGCGGGGATGGACCCACGGCTACGAGGTCCCGGGTTTGGAGATCGGACTGCTCCCCGCGCACGCGGGGATGGACCCCAATTCGACACATGGCAGCCGCCGTCGGTCAGCCGCTCCCCGCACGCGCGGGGATTGAACCCTGAACGGCATGTGGCTTGGCTATGAGAATGCTGGTCAGTAGCCTGAAACATGATCGGTCCCCGCCACTACGACTGGCGGGGACCGATTCTGTTCGGCTTAGTTCGCGCGCAGACTGCTCACGAACGCAGCCCACTCCTGGGCCTTGAAACCCAAGTATCCAGCCTCACGGTTCTGTGTGTCTCGGACATCCGTGTCCCTGCCACAGCCGCGTGCCTCCACGCAGTTGCCACCCTCACCGTTGCTGTAGCTGGACTTCTTCCAACCTGCGGTCATCATGAGAGTTTGCCTCGAATCTCTTCCATCCGTGAACGCGATGCCGGTACTGGCAAAGCGAAACTTCGCAGGTCAGCGAAGATCCGCTCGTAGCTGGCCACGATCTCGGGTTCCCTGAGGGTCATGCCCGTCTTATGGCCCTCGACATAGGCGAAGGGGCTGCTGTCGGGGGCAGTGCTCAGCCTAAACGACCCTCCCAAGCCCGCATGATCCTCGGTCTCCTCAGGGACGATCTGGATGGTGATACGGGGGCGATAACTCAACGACAGCAGATGGTCGATCTGAGCGGGCATCACTTCTGACTTGGAGAATCGACGGAGGAGCACAGACTCATCCAAGAGAACGATCAGCATCGGCGGATGGTCTCGCTCTAGAACCTGCTGTCGATACAGTCGTGCTTGTACAATCTGTTCGATCTGTTCGGGTGGTATGTACGGAGATGCGAGTTCACTGATGGTTCGAGCGTATTGCTCGACTTGCACAAGACCAGGCACAAGCCCGAGGGCGTACTCGCGAATCTCGACAGCGATCTGTTCGTCTTCGGCGACTTCACGGAAGTACCCGATCATGCCTGTCGGGGAGAATGCTGCGTCCCAGGCGCTGAGCAGCGCACCGTGAGCGATAAGCGCATTATCGATCCGCTCTACTTGATCCCTCCGTGTCCCTTTTCTCCCTCCTTCAAGCTCGCTGACGGTGCTTTGCGCGATTACGGCAGCCTTCGCCAGCTCCTGCTGTGTCAGCCCTGACCGAGATCGGGTTTTCTTGAGTAGCCTGCCGAAGCGTTCCCGGGCTGGGTCGACGGATCCCACAACTCACCACCAGTATCGCTCGTCTATCAGTTTAAATCGCTAGCCATATGAATATGAACGTTCTCTGCGATGAATATAGACCATGCTCAGGGCCGGTGGAAGGGTCATTCGTAAGCGCCCTCATGCTTCAGCTCTGGATGCGGAAAGTGTCCTGAGTTGGCTCGTTCAGAGGTGCGCAAGAGAAGAGCCCCGTGGCCGAAGTGGAAGGCGGCCCCGGGGCTGTGAACCCACCCCGAACCACCCGAGGTGAGACGAATGCAGGATATTCACCCTGACTCGGCCACGCCAGAGCAGCCTTACCCGCACAAACTGCACTTTGTGGACCCGAACAGGCGCGGAGTTCTCCTGGGCAACACTTGCCCCTCCGTGCCCCTGGCCAACTGGTGTCGCACCGTACTGCCCGGTCACGCACGTCCGTTGATCCAGGTCGCCCGTGCCCTGGTCGACAACGCCCACCGTCACTCGCGCTCTGGTCTGTCCGGTGGCACCGTCCGACTCGTGATGGACCAGACCCGCCCGCTGTTGCCGCACCTGTACGTCACCGACGAAGGTCCCCGCCGTAGCCCCAGCATCACTTACCCGCGTTTGGAGCCTGACGCGGTGCACAGCGGACTTGCTCTGGTCGAACGGAACTGCGTGTACTGGGATTTTTCCTGGACCTGGGACGGGCATCGGATCCGGGCCCTCACCATGCAGGTCGTCTTCGACCTCACCGACTCCGCCCGACACTCCATGCTCACTCGCGTCGAGGCGCGAAGGAATCACTGAGCATGCCTGTCACGAGGTACTCGTTCCGGAACGAGTCGGCCTGAATTGAACGGGCCTGGAACAGCGTCGCCGCGCTCTTCCAGGCCCACAAAATCCCGAGCTCCACTCTGCACATGAGGAAGCAGGATTCCATGACGCACCCTATCCCCGCGCCCCGACGTCCGGTGGACTTTGGGCCGAACAAGTCCCGCTTCGTTTCCCC
The DNA here is from genome assembly GCF_053615935.1 of Nocardiopsis sp. NPDC055879. Lineage (NCBI taxonomy): Bacteria > Bacillati > Actinomycetota > Actinomycetes > Streptosporangiales > Nocardiopsidaceae > Nocardiopsis > Nocardiopsis sp. NPDC055879. Next base: position 227,872 of record NZ_JBSHCT010000006.1, on the reverse strand, counting down.
GGGGCCGGTGTGCGCTGACTGTGCGCATCGCATCTGCCGTGCCGGTCGAGCGCAGAAGCTCCCCCGACTGGGCGGGCACCGTTCCGATTTCGCTCGCGAACATCACCAGGCCGCGCAACTCCAGGCCTGCCATCCGCGCCTGCTGATCTACTTCGGAGAAGCAACCCAATCATTCTGGGGCGTGTCTCCGAGTGAGATGGTCGAAGCTCGGTCTTTCGATGAACTGCTCGTCCATTTGTGGGACCGGGCCCAGCTGATTCGCCCTCGCTGTTAAACGGGTTCTGTGCTCTGGTACGGGGTTGCTTCGTCTGGCGTAGGGTCATGCTTAGACGTGGATCTGAGAAGGTGCCCGATTTGTCTGTTTCTCAACTAGTTGCAGATTTGAGCACTCGCCCCGGATGAACCCGCAGGTCAACGAGACTGCTCCCCGCGCACGCGGGGATGGACCCCGGGACGTCGGTCAGGGCGTGGGGGACGGTGACTGCTCCCCGCGCACGCGGGGATGGACCCTCCATCATCATCGAACCCCTCATGTGAGGACACTGCTCCCCGCGCACGCGGGGATGGACCCTCGGGAGCGGCCAGAAGGTCGAGCACGGTGTCCTGCTCCCCGCGCACGCGGGGATGGACCCGACGACTACGCCCGCCGATGGCAGGCCAAGTGCTGCTCCCCGCGCACGCGGGGATGGACCCCGCACCCGGTCGGAATCGGGCCACAGGGTGCGCTGCTCCCCGCGCACGCGGGGATGGACCCGCGCGTATGACCCTGTCGGTGGACACCACCAACTGCTCCCCGCGCACGCGGGGATGGACCCGGGCCGTCCGGCCTCGGAGGCCAGGGTGTGGTCTGCTCCCCGCGCACGCGGGGATGGACCCCACCTCCACGACTGCGAGTGTCAAGGAGTGCCCTGCTCCCCGCGCACGCGGGGATGGACCCCAAGCGGTTGCAGTGGAAGACCTGGCGGTGAACTGCTCCCCGCGCACGCGGGGATGGACCCAACCAAAGCACTGCGCCTGGATATGCGCGACGTCTGCTCCCCGCGCATGCGGGGGTTGGGTCCGTACCCGCTCCGGGCAAACCAACGGACCTGACGCCAAGAGGTTCCGATGCCTTCGTGGTGTCCGGTCCCGGGGGAAGCATCACCTGAACGTCGGTGCTCGAATCGTGCGTTTTCCGGGTTTGGTCACCTCACGGTGCTAAACATGGCTCACACCTTGAACATCTGCACCAGGAGTGGCCCATGTTCTTCGAACACCTCACCGAGTTCGGTGGCCTGCCGGTATTCGACTACGCGTCTCCGGAAGAGCTGTCGGCTTCGACCCCCCGGTACGAACGTGACCACGTGGACACCGGCGCGCAGAACGCGGCCCTTCGTACCCCCGAGGCCTACGCGTGGCGGTTCCAGGTCGAGTCCTTCGAACCCGAGGAGGAGTTCGCCGACCACTTCGGTTCCTTCGTGACCGCGGCGGACACCACCGCGGTGAAGGCCATCGTGATCGGAGCCGCGGGCGATTCCGAGTTGGACGAACCCGGCGCCCCCGCCCGTGACGCGCTCCTGGAGCACGCGGACCGGTTCCCCGGGCTCAGGGCACTGTTCATCGGCGACCTCATCTCCGAGGAGGCCGAACTCTCCTGGATCCATCAGCCGGACCTGGCCCCGGTCCTGGCCGCCTACCCGAACCTGACCGAGTTCGCCGTGCGCGGCACCGGCGACCCCTACCTCAACCCGGGCAGCCATCTGGGGTTGGACATCGGACGCCACGACGCGCTGCGCACCCTCACCGTGCAGACCGGTGGCCTGCCCGCGCGCGTCGCCCGCGGCATCGACGGCTCCGACCTGCCCGAGCTGGAGCACCTGGAACTGTGGCTGGGGGTCGGACAATATCGGGGCGACACCTACCCGCGAGACCTGGCCCGCACCCTGTCGGGCGAGGCGTTCCCGCGCCTGCTCCACCTGGGGCTTCGCAACGCCGAGGACACCGACCTGTGGGTGCGCGCCCTGGCGGAGGCTCCCGTGGTGGGCCGGTTGCGTTCCCTGGACCTGTCGATGGGCACGCTCACCGACGAAGGCGCCGAAGTGCTGATCGGCGCCCCGATCTTCCGTGATCTGGCCCGGTTGGACCTGAGCCACCACTACATGTCCGAGGACATGGAGCAGCGGGTCCGCGAGGTCTTCGTGGAGGCCGACGTCGACCTGAGCGCGCAGGACCGGCAGGTCGAGGAGGGCGATTGGCGTTTCCCGTCCGCCACCGAATGAGACGGGGTTCGGACCGAGCGCGGACGTGCCACTTCTGGAGGCTCAGTCGCCGGTGGAACCCTTGGCGGCGCGGTCCTCACGGCGACGCAGCGCCATGTCGGACAGGGCGGCGAGCCCGAAGGCGATGATCATGGCGGCGAGCACGCCCAGAACCAGGACGGCGGTACCGAAGGAGGTCGGGTCGATCATGGGGGTCTCCTAGCGAGGGGTGGTCCGACACCCTCAACCGTAATAGGTGTTAACTTTCAAACCCACTGTTAGCGCGAGTGAAAAGCGCCATATCCCGAAGACACGAACGCCCGATCCCACGAAAGAGGGGCCCGAGGCACAAGGCCTCGGACCCCCTCTCGACATCGAGCGGCGACTACAGGATCGACCCCGGCGCGTACGCGGTGGCCTCGGGGTGCTCGGCCAATACGGCGTCCACTCGCGCCACCACGTCGGCGACCTGGTCGGCGGCGGCGCCGGTGAACGTGATCCGGTCGGCCAGCAGGGTGTCCAGGGCGGCCCGGTCCAACGGGAAGCGTTCGTCCTCGGCCAGCCGGTCCAGCAGCCGGTTGCCCACACCCTCCTGACGCATCGCCAACGCGGAACCCACCGCGTGCTCCTTGATGAGCTCGTGGGCGCTCTCGCGCCCCACACCGGCGCGCACCGCCGCCATCAGCATCTTGGTGGTGGCCAGGAACGGCAGGTAGCGGTCCAGCTCCGCGGAGATCACCGCGGGGAAGGCGCCGAACTCGTCCAGCACCGTCAGCATGGTCTCCACCAGCCCGTCGAAGGCGAAGAACGCGTCCGGCAGCGCCACCCGGCGCACCACCGAGCACGACACGTCGCCCTCGTTCCACTGGTCGCCGGCCAGCTCACCGGTCATGGACGCGTACCCGCGCAGGATCACGGTCAGCCCGTTGACCCGCTCGCACGAACGCGTGTTCATCTTGTGCGGCATCGCCGACGAGCCGACCTGGCCCTCGGCGAAGCCCTCGGTGACCAGCTCGTGTCCGGCCATCAAACGGATGGTCTTGGCCAGCGAGGAGGGTCCGGCGGCCAACTGCACCAGCGCGGTCAGCACCTCGAAGTCCAAGGAGCGCGGGTACACCTGGCCCACGCTGGTGAACCGCCGCTCGAACCCCAGGTGGGCGGCCACCTCGTTCTCCAGGGAGGTCAGCGCCTCGCGGTCGCCGCCGAGCAGGTCCAACATGTCCTGGGCGGTCCCGACCGGGCCCTTGATCCCGCGCAGCGGGTAGCGGGCGATGAGCTCCTCCAACCGCCCGTACGCCACCAACACCTCGTCGGTGATCGAGGCGAATCGCTTGCCGAGCGTGGTCGCCTGCGCGGCCACGTTGTGCGAACGGCCGGCCATGACGGTCTCGCCGTACTCCGCGGACAGGCGGCCCAGCCGGGCCAGCAGTGCCACGACGCGGTCGCGCGCCAGTAGCAGGCTGTCGCGTACCTGCAACTGCTCGACGTTCTCGGTCAGGTCGCGCGAGGTCATGCCCTTGTGCACGTGCTCGTGGCCGGCGAGGGCGTTGAACTCCTCGATCCGGGCCTTGACGTCGTGCCGGGTGACACGCTCGCGCTCGGCGATGGAGGCCAGGTCGACCTGTTCCAGGACCTTCTCGTAGTCCTCGACCACACCGACGGGCACGTCCACGCCCAAACGCGCCTGGGCACGCAGTACGGCCAGCCACAGTCGCCGTTCGGCGACCACCTTGTACTCGGGGGACCACAGCCGGGTCAGTTCCGCCGAAGCGTAACGGGCGGCCAGGACATCGGGGATGACGGGTTTCGCGCTCACGTCGGCCCACCCTACCGGCCTGAACTGCGATGCCGTCGGCCGGGCCGGACCTCGACGGTAGGGCCGGCCCTACCGCGAACCGATGGGTTCGGCGGATGTTCCCGCGCCCACACCGCGCCCTAGCGTTGACACCATGAGCTCCCGAAGCGTCCCCGACGCCCGAACCGCCACCCTGCCACGGGCCCTGGCCGGCCCGCGCTACCTGATCAGCGGCTGGATCTGGCGTGTCGTGGCCTACACCCTGACCACCCTCCTGGTCGGCGGGGCACTCGCGATGGTCTCGCTCCCGCTGTACACGCCGGTGATCGTGGGCCTGGCCGTGATCAGCGAGGGGGAGACCTTCGCCTCGGTCGCGCTCCTGCTCATCGCTTTGTTGATGGTGCTGTGCTTCGGCCCGCTCATCGCCATCCCGCTCGGAGCGCTGGAACGGCGCCGGCTCCGGCTCGTCCTGCCGGGCCCGGCGGGCAGCGGACACCGCGATCCGCCCGCCGGACTGTGGGGATGGGTCCGCACCCGCTACTCCGAGGCCGCGACCTGGCGCGAGGTGGCCTACGCGGTGGTGATGCTCGTCCTGTTCGTCGTCACCCTGTCACTGGTCGGGTTCCTGCTGGCCATCATGCTCGGCCTCGCGGCGAGTCCACTCATCCTCACCGCCCCGGAGGAAGCGCCGCTGAGCATGGGCCCGTTCCAGCTCTACACCAGCCAGGAGGCCCTGCCCTTCGCCCTGGCCTCACCCCTGCTGGCGGTCGCGTTGTTGTACGGCTGCGGCCTGCTGTCCTACGGGCACGGGGTCGTCGCCCGGTCCCTGCTGGTCGGTCCGCCCAAGGAGGAGCTCTACGCCGAACTCGGCCAGGTCACCGAGTCCCGGGCCCGCCTGGTCAACGCCTTCGAGTACGAACGCCGCCGCATCGAACGCGACCTGCACGACGGCGCCCAACAGCGACTCGTGGCGCTCAGCATGGACCTGGGCATGGCCCGGGTCGACCTCGACGAGGACTCACCCGCCGATCGGCGGGTGGTGGCAGCCCAGGTCAAGGCCGACGAACTCATCGACGAGATCCGCGAACTCGTGCGCGGCATCCACCCGCGCGTGCTCACCGACCGCGGCCTGCCCTCCGCCCTGGCCGAACTCGCCGACCACTGTCCGGTTCCGGTCACCGTCAACGCCGATCTGCCACGACGCCAACCCCCGCACGTGGAGGGCACCGCCTACTTCGTGGTGGCCGAGGCCCTCACCAACGCCTACAAGCACACCGAGGCCAACGCCGTCACCGTCCACGCCGATCTGCGAGAAGGGCCCCGCGGCGACGTGCTCACGGTGGAGATCACCGACTACGGCCCCGGCGGCGCCGACCCCTCGCGCGGCAGCGGCCTGACCGGTATGGCGGACCGGGTCGCCGTAATGGGCGGCACAATGGACCTGTCCAGCCCCGTGGGAGGGCCGACCAGGATTCGAGTGGAGCTGCCTTGCACGACCGACCAGCCGCAGACCCAGAGGTGACCCGGGTACCGACAGTGCTCGCCGAGGACGGTGTGCTGTTGCGCGAGGGCCTGGTCGGGGTGCTCGAACGCTTCGGCTTCCCCGTGGTGGCCGCCGTCGGTGACGGTGAGGAACTGATCGCGGCCGTGGACGAACACCGCCCCGGGCTGGTCGTCACCGACATCCGCATGCCGCCGGACTTCACCGACGAGGGCCTGCGCGCCGCCGTGCGACTGCGTCGCACCCACCCCGGCCTGGCCGTGGTGGCGCTCAGCCAGTACGTGGAGCTGAGCTACGCCACCGAACTGCTGGACTCCGGGGACGGGGAAGGCGTCGGCTACCTGCTCAAGCAGCGGGTGGGCGACGTTCGCGAGTTCGCGTCGGTGCTGCGCAACGTGGTCGAGGGGGCCACCTTCGTCGACCCCGAGGTGGTGCGCCAACTGCTGCGCCGTAGCGCCGACCCGTTGCAGCGCCTCACCGCCCGCGAACGCGAGGTGCTCGAACACATGGCCGAGGGGCACTCCAACGGGGCGATCGCGCGCAAGCTCGTGGTCAGCGACGCCGCCGTGGGCAAGCACGTGGGCAACATCCTGGCCAAGCTGGACCTGCCGCCCGACGACGGTGTGCACCGTCGGGTCCAAGCGGTTCTGGCGTTCCTGCGCGCCCAGGTCGGCTGAGGCCGCGGACCGGGCAGGCCGGAGGACCACCGCCTCCGGTGCCCGGTTCCCACCTGGTTCGGGTGTAGGTGATGAAACGGGGGGAAAGTCCCTGGAAGGGTGGGTCGGACGGGTCGACGTTTCGAGACGACGGCCTCGCGGCACAGCCCGACCCCGGCGCGAACCCCTTCCCCTTGCGCACATCCCGAGGAGAGCCGGATGCAACCGACGGTCGCCGCCCCCGAGAGCGTCACCTGGCGCGTACACCTGGACCGCTCGATGTGGGTGGCCGGAGTACGAGCCCTGATGCTCCAGGCGCTGCACCCGATCGCCATGCAGGGGGTGTGGCAGCGCTCCGACTTCCGGAGCGACCCCACCGGCCGCCTGCTGCGCACCGCCCACTTCATCGCGGTCACCACCTACGGCAGCCACACCGAGGCCGAGACCCTGGGCGAACACATTCGTCGGGTGCACCGCGCCCTGAGCTTCACCGACCCCGCCACCGGGCGCCTGCACCGGGTCGACCAGCACGACCTGCTGGTGTGGGTGCACTGCGCCGAGGTCACGTCCTACCTGGAGACCACCGTGCGCGCCGGGCTCGAACTGAGCCCCGCCGACATGGACCGCTACCTGGACGAACAGTCGCTCACCGCCGGCTACGTGGGACTGTCCCGCGACGACGTGCCGCGCAACGTCGCCGACATGCGCCGCTACCTGGCGGCCGTGCGCCCCGAACTCAAGGTCACCGAAGAGGCCCGCCAGGCGGTCCGTTTCCTGCTGTGGCCCAAGGTCCCCGAACGACTGGCCTGGCTGGCCCCGCTCAAACCACTGTGGCTGCCGGTGGGCGCCCTGTCCTACACGACCCTGCCCGCCTGGGCCCGCCACGCCTACGGGATGATCCCCCAGGTCCCGGGTGCCGACACCACCGCCACCGCGGCGCTGCGCCTGATGCGCTCCGGTCTCAACCGGGTGCCGGAGAACCTCTACAACAAGGTCTTCGACGAGGCCACCGTGCTCAGCGCCGAGGAGGCCGAACAGCGGCTACTGGACGCCGGATACCGGATGGAGAACGGTTCCGGTGCGTTGCGTTCGCTGACCCGGTTCAGCCCGCCGCGGCCGGCCCTGGCCACCGCGCGTCGCGTGGGCGCCGAGGCCCCGGAGGCCGCCGACCTGAGCGGATAACCTACAGGTCAGGACCCGATCGACGACGCTCGGGGGTGAGGGGAATCAAACGCAGGAAGCTGTGGTACGTGCTCCTCATGGGCACGTGCCTGGTGCTGTTCGCCGCGTCCGCGCCCGTCTACCACTTCTTCGGGACCGGGTGGGCGGTGGCCATGTGCGTGGTGGCCTCGGTGTTGCCACCGATCGCCATGACGGTGGGCAACATCGCCGACCCGGACGACCCGCGCGACCACGACAACCGCTATGGGCCCAACGCCGAATGAGGCCGGGGCCGCCCACGCCGGGGAAGGACGTCGAGGTCCACGATCGACCAAGGGCCCCGGGACCTCCCTGTTCCCATGCGGGCTCTTCGCCAACGCGGCGAGGTGCCGTGCCGAACGTCACGACGGGTGGACCTTGGCCTACACGCCCTGACGGCCCAGGACGCGGCGCAGCGCCGCCAGCACCAGCTCGGCCCGGTTCAGGCGGGCGTTGTGGCCCATCAGCCCGATCCGCCACACCGTCGACGCGTAGGGACCCACACCCGCGCCGATCTCCAGGTCGTACTCGCGCAGCAGCCGCTCACGGACCTTGCCCGAATCCACACCCTCGGGCACCCGTACCGACGTCAACTGTGCCAGTCGGTGCCCCTCGGCGGCGAACAGCTCCAGACCCATCTCCTGCAGGCCCTCGCGCAGGTGCGCCCCGGCCGCCGCGTGACGGGCGGCCACCGCCTCCATGCCCTCCTCCTCGATGCGGGTCAGCGCCGCGTCCAGGGAGGCCACCATCGCGGTGGGGGCGGTGTGGTGGTAGGCGCGACCGCTCGGGCCACCGCGCACGTACGCGCCGAGCAGTCCCAGGTCCAGGTACCAGACCGGCGGGGAGGGGACCCGCTGCTCCCAGGCGCGTTCGGAGAAGGTGAAGGGAGCCAGCCCCGGCGCCACGCCCAGACACTTCTGGGTGCCGGAGTAGGCGATGTCGACCTTCCACTCGTCCAGGTCCATGGGCATGCCGCCCAGGGAGGTGACGCAGTCGGCCAGCAGCAGGGTGTCGTCGGAGCGCTCGCGCAGGGCCCGGCCCAGGGCGCCGATGTCGCTGACCACACCGGTGGAGGTCTCGGCGTGCACCGCCGCGACCAGGGCGGGCGCGGGGTGGGCGTCCAGTACCCGCTGGGTGTCGACGGGTCGTCCCCACTCGTGGTCCACCCGGATCACGTGCGCGCCGTAGCGCGAGGCGACCTCGCACATGCGTTCACCGAACAGCCCGTTGACGGCGACGACCACCTGGTCGCCGGGGCGCACGGTGTTGGCGAAGGCCGCCTCCATTCCCAGGGAACCGGTGCCCGAGAGCGGCAGTGTGAGCGGATTCTCGGTGCCCCACAGGGAACGCAGCCGTCCAGAGGCGCGTTCCAACATGGCGAGGAACTCCGGGTCGAGGTGACCGAGGAGCGGGGCGGCCAGGCCCAGGGTCGCCTCGGGGTAGGGGTTGCTCGGCCCCGGTCCCAGCAGGATGCGTTCGGTGACTGACATGGGCACACACTAACCAGAGCCGTATGAGAACGGGGCAAGCGGGGGCTCATCTGTGTCTCATGCGACATTCGTGTCGTAGGTGTCGGGCCGTAGTATTCCGGCGGACGAAAAGACGTCCACACCGACTCCGGAGGCGGGTGGGCGTGAACGTGGGAGAGGGGAGCGGCATGACCGAGACGGCACGGGCCGAGAGCACCCGGCTCGAACCCGGGCGGGTGCGGATGCTGAGGGTGGAACACGACGATCCCCGCGTCCAGGGGCTGCTCGACGGCCTGCTGGGCGAGTACACCGAACGCTACGGAGCAGAGGGGGCCGCCGCCGAACTGGGCCGATACCCCGTCACCGAGTTCGTCGCGCCCCTGGGTCGTATGGTCCTGGCCGAACTGGACGGTGAGATCGTCGCCGGTGGCGCGCTGCGTCCCTACCGTCCGGAACGCGACGGTGCGCCGAGCACGGTCGAGTTCAAACGGATCTGGACCTCGGCGGCGCACCGCCGCAAGGGCCTGGGTCGGCTCATCATGACCGCGCTGGAGGACGCCGCCCGCGACCTCGGCTACCACTCCGTGATCCTCTTCACCGGGCCCTCCCAGCCCGAGGCCGTGGCCCTCTACGAACGGATCGGCTACAGGTGGGTGGACCCGACCACCATCGAGGACCTGCCCTACCCCAAGGCCGTCCCCTTCGCCCACGACCTTCGTCCCTGACCGCGGGCGTTTTCGACCGGCACGTTATGGGCAGCGCTATGTCCCGGGGTCGGGCGCGGTTCCGCCCGGCCCCCTACGATGGACGACAAGGCCGTCACCAACGGCAGGTCACAGAGCTTTTTACGCCCTTCCGGCGAACTCGACGAGGAGAGTGCACGACGTGAGCGAGCAGCAGCGCCCCCAGGCCGAGACGGACGCCCCCGTGTTCAGTCCACGTAAGAACGGCCAGGCGCAGTCGGTCTCCGACGAGCTCGCCGGGTGGATGCGCACCGGTTGGGCCGACACCGAGATGCGCGACCTGGAGCCGATCGAGCAGGCCGAGCACACCGCCCGCCGTCGCGCGACGATCGGCGCCGCCTTCCCCGGCGACCGTCTGGTCATCCCCTCCGGCCAGTACCTGACCCGCTCCAACGACACCGAATACCCCTTCCGCGCCGCCACGAACTACGCCTACCTGACCGGTGACACCACCGACGGCAACTGCCTGGTGCTCACCCCGAAGGCCGACGGCGGCCACGACGTGGTGCTCTACCTCAAGCCGCGCTCCAACCGCGACAACGGCGAGTTCTGGCTCGGTGGCTACGGCGAGCTGTGGACCGGTCGCCGCAACAGCCTGGAGGAGGCCGCCGCCCTGCTGGGCGTGGCCACCGCCGACGTGCGCACCCTGCCCGCCGCCCTGCGCGCCGACGCCACCGTCACCACGCGCGTCGTGCGCGGCCACGACGCCGAGATCGACGCCGTCGTGGACGAGCTGCGCGCCGACACCGACGAGGAGTCGCGCGCCAAGTCCGTCAAGCTCGACGAGGACCTGGGCGTCGCCTTGGCCGACCACCGTCTGGTCAAGGACGAGTGGGAGATCGCCCAGCTGCAGCTGGCCGTGGACGCCACCACGCGCGGCTTCGGTGACGTGGCCAAGGCGCTGCCGCAGGCCAAGGACACCTCCGAGCGTTACGTCGAGGGCACCTTCTTCCTGCGCGCCCGCGTGGAGGGCAACGACGTCGGCTACGGCACCATCGCCGCCTCCGGCGCCAACGCCACCACCCTGCACTGGACCCGCAACGACGGGCCCGTGCGCGAGGGCGACCTGCTGCTGCTCGACGCCGGCGTGGAGACCACCACCCTCTACACCGCCGACGTCACCCGCACCATGCCGGTCTCGGGCACCTTCACCGACCTGCAGCGCAAGGTCTACGACCTGGTGTACGCGGCCCAGGAGGCCGGTATCGCCGCCGTCGCCCCGGGCAAGCCCTTCACCGCCTTCCACGGGGCCTCCCAGCGCGTGCTCGCCGAGGGTCTGGTCGAGTGGGGCCTGCTGGAGGGCCCGGTCGAGCGCGTCCTGGAACTGGGTCTGCAGCGTCGCTACACCCTGCACGGCACCGGTCACATGCTCGGCTTGGACGTGCACGACTGCGCGGTCTCCCGCCAGGAGGCGCACCTGTACGGCGACCTGAAGCCGGGCATGGTGCTCACCGTCGAGCCGGGCCTGTACTTCCAGCCCGACGACCTGACCGTCCCCGAGGAGCTGCGCGGTATCGGCGTGCGCATCGAGGACGACGTCCTGGTCACCGAGGACGGCCGCACCGTGATGTCGGCCGGTCTGCCGCGTTCCTCGGCCGACGTCGAGGCCTGGCTGGCCGAGCGTCTTCCGCGCTGAGCGGTGTTCTCCCGGGGCCCGCGCTCGGCTTCGGCCCGTTCGGGCGCCGAAGCAGAACCCGACCCCGGAACCGTCCGGTGGGCCCGTCTCCCGTGGGGAGGCGGGCCCACCGTCGTTCTCAGGGGTTTCGGGGGGCTCTGGGAGCTTGGTCGAACCGGACGAAGGACCGCAGCGAGGGCCGGTGCTCATGCGCCTCGACCAACCCCAACGCCTCGTAGAAGGCGCGCTGGCCGTCCTCGTCGTCGGTGAGCAGTACCCGTTGGCGAACCCCCTCGTACCCGGAGAACAGCTCGTCCATCAACCGCCGACCCAGGCCGGTGCGTTGTTCGTCCGGGTGTACCAGGATGTCCTGGACGTGGACCACCGTGGCGCCGTCCGAGATCGACCGGACCAACCCCACGAGGCGGTCCTCCCTGCGGGCGACCACCAATCGGTGCGAGCCGCCCAACGCCCGCATCAGCACCTCTGGAGCCTCGGTGTAGGCGGTCCAACCGACCGCCCCGTACAGATCCAGTACCTCGGCGCGTTCCAAGTCCTCGGCCGCGCACACACTCACTCGAACCACGTCCCGTGTCTCCTTCGCTCACCGACGATGGCCCGGAAGTCTGTCAGGTTCGCCCGCCGTGTTCCAGAGCGTGGCCGGCATCGGGTGGATCGACCGGGCGGGTGGACGCACACGACGATCCGGCTCCTGCACGGAAGGGACCGATCCGATTTCCGGTACCGTTACCGGACAAGCGATGTGGACCGGTCATCGGGGCCGTCTTCCCCAAGGGGAGGACGGCCCCTCGCCGCAACAGATAACGTCGTGGTGGCGTGGAAGTACCCAGGAACGACGGGGAGGGCGACTCGTGCGCGCGGAACGGCTGTGGCGCAGGGGGTTGCGGTTTCCGCGCCTGTTCCTGGCGGACCGGACGGTCCTCGTGCACGGCGACGTGGACCTCAGTACCGACCCGCGCAAGTCGCGCTACGAGGCGCGGGCCTTCGACACCCGTTCGCTGCGTCCCCTGGGGACCGCGTTCGAGGCGCAGGGGCCGGTGAACCTGGCCGTGTCCCCCGAGGGGGAGGACTGGCCCGGTACCGTCCTGGTGCAGGCCTCACGCCGGTCGGTGAGCGTACGCGACCCCCGCACCGGCATCCCGCTGTTGGAGACCGACCTGGCCGAACCCGGGGAGCGCTGGCCCGACGACGTCGCCCTGAGGGTGGTGGACAAGCAGGCGGTGGTCTTCCTCTTCGGTGAGGACGGTGACGGCGGCACCCGATGGTGGGCGGTGGACCCCTACACCGGGGCGACCGTGCCGGACCTGACCGACTCCAGACCAGGCCACGAGGCCCGCGGCGAACGCATGTCCTTCGCCGGCGACTATCTGGTGGCGCCCGGCCAGGACCCGGGCTTCGACCCGGTGATCCTCGCCGACTACGAACACCCGCGCGAGCGGGTCTACCTGATGGAGGACGGCGAGTACCTGGGCGAGGTGGAGAGCCACGCCGACTCCGAGACGGTGGCCGCCCGGGTGGGCGGGCGCTCCCTGCTCGCGGTCGCCGGACGCGTGCACTCCCTGCCCGACCTGGAACTGGTCGCCGAACTGGGTGGTCCGCGCACCCTGACCTCACTGGTGGAATGGGACGGCGAGGCGGTCGCCGTCTACCAGGAGGAGGAGGCCCGCCCCGACGGCCTGGGCGGCTGGTACCTGGACGAGCTGCGGGTGCGTCGGCTGGATCGGCCCGGACAACCCGTGACGGAGGTCCCCGGGACCTGGCCGGGCGAGCTGGAGGACCTGGTGGCCGCCCCGGACGGGGTCATCGTCCTGGCCACCACCGAGGGCGTCCACGCCCTGCACATGCGGCCTTGAACAGGACGGCCCCGGCCGTCCCGCCGAACCTGGTGCCCGGGGCCTCGGGCATCACGGGGCCTCTCGGAGCGCCCGCAGTCCGGCGGCCGCGTACTCCCCGACGGCCTCACCGGCCCGGTCCCGCCCGCCGCCCTCGGCCCCCTGCCTGCCGCGGTAGGCGATGCCCTGGGCGATGACCGCCGACTTCAGGTGGGCCAGACCCAGGTGGAAACCCCAGTCGCGCAGAGCGCGTCCGGACACCCGCGAGTACATGTGCGCGATCTCGTCGGCGGTGGGCAGCCGGTCGCTGTTCCACGCGGCCGGTTCGCCCAACACCAGGTCCAGTCCGGGACGCCGGTACACGCACATCATGGCGATGTCGGCCAGCGGGTCTCCGAGGGTGGACAGCTCCCAATCGACCACCGCGTGGATCCGCCCCGCGTCATGGTGGTCCAGCATCACGTTGTCGATGCGGTAGTCGCCGTGCACGATCGCGTGCGCCGAGGATTCGGGTACGGCGTCCGCCAGCACCCGGCACAGTCGGTCCAGGTCGGGCAGATCCCCGTCGCGCACCCGCTCCCACTGGCGACCCCACAAGCGCACCTGGCGTTCCAGGAACCCGTGCGGTCGGCCGTGCGAGGCCAGCCCGACGGCCTCGTGGTCGACCGCGTGCAGGCGGGCCAGCACCCGCACCAGGCTCCGGACACAGACGGCGACCTGTTCGTCGTCCAGGTCGGCCAGCTGGTCGCGGGTGCGCACCACCCGGGCGTCGACGTGGGAGAACACGGAGAAGGGCGCCCCGATGACGGAGGGGTCCTCGCACAGGGCCACGGCGTCGGCGACGGGGACCTCGGAGCCGCCCAGGGCGTCCACCACACGGAACTCCCGCCCCATGTCGTGGGCAGAGGGGGTCAACCCCGCGGTCGGGGGCCTGCGCAACACCCACCGCGGCCCCGTGGCGTCGTCGATCCGGTAGGTCAGGTTGGACTTGCCACCGCTGATGGGTTCGGCGCGCAAGGTTCCCTCGACCTCGACGCCGGAACGCTCCAGGTAGGCGGCCAGTGCGGTCGTGTCGAGCGGGGGAGCGTGTGTCATCGCGGTCCCTCCCCGGCCTCGTGGGCGCGGCGGGCCCGCGAGACCACCCGCTTGGCGATCGACCAACGGTGGACCTCGGAGGGTCCGTCGTAGACGCGGAAGGGGCGTACCTCGCGCAGCAACCGGGCCAGGGGCAGGTCGTCACTGACCCCGAGTCCGCCGCACAGCTGGATCGAACGGTCCACGACCCGGTGGATCGCCTCGGCGGCGAACGTCTTGGCGATGGAGGTGGAGGTCCGGGCGTCCACCCCGGTGTCCAACTCCCAACAGGCCTGGAGCAGTAGGGAGCGGGTGGCCGCGATGTCGATCTCGTTGTCGGCGATCATCTGTTGGGCCAGACCCAGGTCGCCCAACCGGGAACCGAACAGCTCCCGCCGGCAGGCCCGGTCCACCGCGATGTCCTGGGCGCGCCGCGCACTGCCCAACCAGCGCATCACGTGGGTCATGCGTGCCGGGCCGAGGCGCACCTGCGCGTAGGAGAAGCCCTCGTCGACCTCGCCGAGGACGTTCTCGTCGGGCACGAACAGGCCGTCGAAGATCACCTCGCAGTGACCGCCGAGCATGGAGGAGTCCATGGTCCGGACGTGGCGGCCCACGGTGAGGCCGGGCGCGTCGGCGTCGGTGAGGAACATGGTCGCGCCACCACGGTCACCGGGCCGGCCCGAGGTCCGGGCCATCACGATGAGGAATCCGGCCCCGTCGGCGCCGGTGATGAAGGTCTTGTGGCCGTCGATCCGCCATCCGCCCGCCGTTCGCGTGGCGGTGGTCGACAGGGCGGAGGGGTCGGCGCCCGCGCCGGGGGAGGGCTCGGTCATGGCGAAGGCGGAACGTACCTCGCCTCGGCACAGCGGGCCCAGGTAGCGTTCGCGCTGAACGGGGTCGGCGACGCGTTCCAACATGTGGACGTTGCCCTCGTCGGGTGCGGCGATGTTGAGCGCGGTCGGGCCGAACACCGACAGGCCCGCCGCCTCGAACACGGGTGCGCGGTCGCGCAGGTCCAGCCCCTGACCGCCGAACTCCACTGGGCAGTGCGGCGCGAAGACCCCGGCCTCGCGGGCCCGCCGTTGCAGGCGCAGGCGCAGGGTGTCGCCGCCGGCCCCGGCGATGTCGCCGTCGTGTTCCTCCTCCACGGGGAGCACGGTCGTGCGCACGAAGTCCCGTGTCGCCCGGGCGAGGTCGGTCGCCCTCGCGGTGTGCCCCAGATCGATCACGCAATCCTCCACCCGGTAACCGACCGAGCGATCGCTCGGTCACGTGGACGGCAGATTGTCACGGCCCTCGGGTGGCTGTCAACGCTCTCCCGGCGCGGGGGCGGGGTTTCAGGGGGTGCGGGGCCGGGTGGGGGCGGCGCCCACGGTGGCGCGGGCCAGCGTGAGGTAGCGGTCGACGAGCCGGTCGGGGGAGAGTTCGCCGTCGGGCCGGAACCAGGAGGCCACGGCCACGCACATGGTGGTCACGGCCCGGCCGGCGTCACGCGGGTATGGGGTGGTGAACACCCCCGCCTCCCGACCACGCGCGATGACGTCGTCGACCATGCGCTGTTGTTCGTCGCGCAGGGCGACGTAGGAGGTGCGCAGGTCGGGGGTCATGCTCCGGATCTCGGTCGAGGCCACGAAGGCCTGTGGCCTGCGGTGCATGTGGAAGCGCAGCAGGCACTCGATCAGATTGTCGAACCGGAGGTCGGGGTCCTGCCCGGCCTCCTCCACGGCCCGACCGGTGTGGTCCAACAACTCGTGCATCGCCGCCATGACCAGGCCCTCCAACAGGGCCTGCTTGGACCGGTAGTGGTGGTACAGGCCGGGCACGGACAACCCCGCGTGTTCGGCGACCCTTCGGATGCTCGTGCCGTGGTAGCCCTGCTCGACGAAGCACTCCAGGGCCGCCGCGAGGGGGGGTGAGAGCCGCTGCTCCCCGAACGAACGCCACGATCCCGACACCGCACTCCTCGCTTCCGTAAGGCTTCGAGCTGAAAGGTACCGGTAGGAACCGGGTCCCGTCGTCGCCGCTCGCGACCCGAGGACGTATTGACAGGTGGTCTTGTGATCCACAACACTACGGACCACTGACCGAGCGATCGTTCGGTCGGTGTCGTGAGCGTCGACGTTTCCACGAGGAGAAGAGGGACTCGACTTGCCACAGCCCACCACCATCGTCCAGGCCTGGCGCCACCGCGTCGACCGGAACCCGGACGCCCCCGCCATCGCCTACTTCGACCGCGTCATGACCGCACGGGAGGTCGACGAGGCCTCGGACGCCCTCGCCGTCGCCCTGGCGGAGAGGGGCGTGGGACCCGGGGACCGCGTCGGGGTCCGGCTCCAGAACATCCCGCAGTACGCACTGAGCATGCTCGCCCTGTGGAAACTCGGCGCCGCGCTCCTGGTCCTCAACCCGATGTACCGCGGTGAGGAACTGCGCCGCCTGATCGAGGACGCCGAACCGGTCGGCCTCATCAGCTCCGACGACACCCTGGCCGAGACCCGCACCGCGCTGGAGGGAAGCTCCGTCCGGTGGTTGCTCGGCACCTCCGACCTGGACCTGCAGTCCCGCGACGACACCCGGGTGTTCTCTCCCGGGCCGCGACCGGACCCCTCCCCGGACGGCGATCTCGTGGAGTCGATCCGCGCACACGCCGGTCGCCGACCGGCCCCGGTCGACCTCGACGGGGACTCCGTGGCCCTGTTGGCCTACACCTCCGGGACCACCGGGCCGCCCAAGGGCGCGATGAACACGCACGCCAACGTTCTGGCCGTCACCTCCACCTTCGCCGCCCACGTGGGGCTGCGAGAAGGCGACGTCGTCCTGGCGGTGGCCCCGCTCTTCCACATCACCGGAGCGGTGATCAACGCCGCGCTGGCGCTGTTGGGCGACACGCTGCTGGTGTTCGCCCACCGCTTCCACCCGGGAGTGGTGCTCGACGCCTTCACCGAACACCGCGTCACCTTCACCATCGGATCCATCACCGTCTTCAACGCCCTGTACGAGCATCCGGACGCCACCGCCGAACACTTCGCCTCGGCGCGCCTGCTCTACTCCGGAGGCGCCCCCATCCCGCCGGCCACCGTCGACAGGTTCCAGGATCGCTTCGGCGTGTACATCCACAACGCCTACGGGATGACCGAGACGACCTCCGGCGTCATCGCGGTGCCTCCGGGCGAACACGCACCGGTCGATCCCACGAGTGGCTCGCTGTCCATCGGCCGGGCCCTGCCGCACCTGAGCGCACGCGTCGTCGGCCCGGACGGCGCTCCCGTCCCCGCCGGAACACAGGGCGAACTCGAACTGTCCGGGCCCCAGGTGGTGCCCGGTTACTGGCGCAATCCCGAGGCCACCGCCCACACCTTCCCCTCGGGGCGACTCCGCACCGGGGACGGGGCCGTCATCGACGAGGACGGATGGGTGTACCTGGTCGACCGGCTCAAGGACCAGATCAACGTCTCCGGTTACAAGGTGTGGCCGCGCGAGGTCGAGGACGCGCTCTACCGGCACCCCGCCGTTCACGAGGTCGCGGTGGTCGGCCGCCCCGACTCCTACCAGGGCGAATCCGTGGTCGCCCACGTCTCCCTCGCCGCGGGCGCCCAGGCCACCGAGGAGGAACTCATCGCGTTCGCCCGAGAGCACCTCGCCGCCTACAAACGCCCGCGCGAGGTCCACATCGTCCCATCCCTGCCCAAGACACTCACCGGCAAGATCCGGCGGCGCGCCCTGCGTGAGGCCGCCGCCACCGAAGCACAAGGAGACCCCTCGTGAGCGCGACCACCCCCGGTAGGGTCGACGAACCACCCGCCCGCACACTCCGATCCAAGCGCAAGTCCCTGCTGGCCAGCACGGTCGGCAACGTCCTGGAGTGGTACGAGTGGAGCGCCTACGCGGTCTTCACCCCCTTCATCGCCGCCGTCATCGGTTTGTTGGGTGTGGATACCCCGTCCTTCAGGGTGGGGAGGAAACACCTTCTTCTTTCCGCGTTCGGGGTGTGTACCGGCTTTCAGGCTGCTAAAACATGATCCATGGCCAGGAAGACCGTGAAGCGGGCGTTCAAGTACCGCTTCTACCCCACCCAGGTGCAGGCGGCGCAGCTGTCGCGCACGTTCGGGTGTGTGCGCCTGGTCTACAACAAAGCCCTCGCCGCCCGTTCCCAGGCCTGGGATCAGCACCGGGAGCGGGTGGGCTACTCCGCGACCTCGGCCCTGCTCACCGGTTGGAAGAAGACCAACGATCTGGCCTTTCTCACCGAGGTGTCCAGTGTCCCGCTCCAACAGGGGCTGCGGCATCTGCAAGGGGCGTTCTCGAACTTCTTCGCGGGTCGCGCCCGCTATCCGCGATTCAAATCGAAGAAGAGGTCGCGGGCCTCGGCGGAGTACACCCCGAGCGCGTTCCGCTACCGGGACGGGAAGCTCACCCTGGCCAAGATGGACCAGCCGTTGGACATCGTGTGGTCGCGCCCTCTACCGGAGGGTGCTTCGCCGTCCACGGTGACCGTCTCGCGGGACGCGGCGGGGCGCTGGTTCGTGTCGCTGTTGTGCCAGGACACCATCACAGCCGCCCCGACCTCTGAGGGCGTGGTCGGGGTGGACGCGGGTCTGACTTCCCTGGTGACGTTGTCCACGGGGGAGAAGATCACCAACCCCCGCCATGAAAGGCGTGACCGGGCCAAGTTGGTCAAGGCGCAACGGTCCCTGTCCCGTAAGGCCAGGGGCAGCGTGAACCGGGCCAAGGCCCGGGTCAAGGTCGCGCGGGTGCACGCCCGTATCACCGATCGCAGGAAGGACTTCCTGCACCAGCTCACCACTCGTCTCGTCCGCGAAAACCAAGTGGTCGTGATCGAGGACCTGACCGTGTGCAACCTGGTCAAGAACCGCACCCTGGCCCGCGCCATCTCGGACGCGGCCTGGACACAGTTGCGGTCGATGTTGGAGTACAAAACCCACTGGTATGGGCGGGAGTTGGTCGTGGTGGACCGGTTCTTCCCCTCGACCAGGCTGTGCTCGACGCCTGGGTGTGGGCATGTACGTGCCCGGTTGCCGTTGAACGTGCGCACCTGGACGTGCGAGCGGTGCGGCACCACCCATGACCGCGATGTGAACGCGGCGATCAATCTCAAGGCCGCCGGGCCGGCGGTATCTGCCTGCGGAGCCGGTGTGAGACCTCAACGGGAGTCCTCCCGGACGAGGCGGTCGGCGTTGAAACAGGAAGGCCACGGGGCGGCCCGTGACGGGGCGGAAGCCTCGAACCACCGATAGGTGGTTGCCGAAATCCCCCGCCTTCAGGCGTGGGGAGGAAGTCAACAAGGAGACCAAGGGGACCGAGCTCACGGAGAACTGATGGCGTCGGTGGGGCCGGGCGATCCGGGGGACCTGGTGGCCTCAACGGGGCATCGCCCCGGCCGCCCACCGTCGCGGGGGCGCACCTACTCGGCACGCGGATCCGATGTGTACGCCCTTCCTGATTTTGAGGCGTTACCGCGTGGGCGTCCTCCCGGTGATCCGCGCGCCCAGGGCCCGCCTCGGGCGTGCGACCACGGGCCCCGGCACGTCGTTCGGCTCCGGAACGGTCGGTCGGTGCGATACTCGCCGCACCCACGTCGAGGAGACGACCATGAACACTTCACGGACCCTGGCACGTTCCCTGGCCCTGGGGTTGGCATCGGGGGCACGTGGAACCCTGGGACCCTGCGCGCCACTGTTGGCCCGAGACGAAGGACGAACGCTCCGACGCGGACTGGTGGCGCTGACCATCACCGGTGAACTCGTGGCGGACAAGACGCCGGGCATCCCGCCCCGCACGTCGGGGCCGGTCCTGCTGTCGCGCTCGCTCGCCGGAGCCTGGGGCGGGGCCCTGCTCGCCCGGAACCTGGGCGGCCCCGTGCCACCGGCCGTCGCCGTCGCCGCGTTGGCGGCCCCGATGGGCGCGGTGGTGGGGGTGTGGTGGCGTTCCTGGTGGAGTGGGTCCCGTCCGGCCTGGGAGGGCGCGGTCATAGAGGACGCCGTGGCGCTCGCCCTGGCGTGGTGCGCGGTCTCCGGAACTCCTCGGGGGGCGTGACCTTGAGCCTTCGAGGAGGGCGCGCACGGCGGCCACCGTGCGCGCCCTCCTCGGAGAAGGCCCTCAACCCTCGAAGGTCCGCAGTACCTTGAACTCCACCCCGGCCCGGGGCAGTCGCTCGATCAGCGCCTCGCCCATCGCCACCGCCGAGGTCACCTGCCCGGAGGTTTCGGGCAACTCGTCCCGCCACAGGCACAACGCGGACTCGGCGAGCATGCCCGAGGTCGCCGCGTATCCCGGATCGCCGCCCGACACCAGGGTGTGCACCCGACGACCACCACCCGAACCCACGAAGTGCACGGTGAACCAACCACCGGCCAACTGTTCCTCGCTGGGGCCCTCGCCGGGGGAGCGCAGCGACAGCAATCGCTCCCGCAACGCCGGAACCTGGGCGGCCGCCATCATTCCGGCGGCGCCACCGGCCGCGCCCACCGCGCTGGTCAGATGACGAAACGCCCCGTAGTGCCCGTAGCTGAAGTCGGGGCCGTAACGCTCCAACGCCGCCGCCGAACGCGCCACCACCCGCGGGTCCAGGCTGGGGAGCGGCAGTGTCCAACCCCGGGCCAACCGGGTGCGCGGGATTCCGCTCCGGTCGACGCGCACCCTGCGGCCCCGCGGCCCTGTCTCCATCGCCCGGCGGTCCCGTGCGGCGGACACCAGACCCACGGCGTCGGAGAAGGCGCCCACCGCCGAGCGCAGCGTGCCACCCGAGGCCGTGCCCTGCGCGCGCACGAACCCCTCCACGTGTAGGGGCACGCCTTCGGGCAGTCGCCCGACGGTGAAGAGCACACCCAGGTCGTGGGGGAGGGAATCGAAGCCGCAGGCGTGCACGATCCGCGCGCCCGTGCTCTGGGCGGTGGCGTGATGGCGTACGTACATGCGGTCCACGAAGGCCGGCTCACCGCACAGGTCCACGTAGTCGGTGCCCTCCGCCGCGCACGCCGCCACCAAGGGCTCGCCGTACTCCGCGTAGGGGCCGACCGTGGTGATGACCACCCGGGCGGACGCGGCCAGGGTCCGGATGGAGGCGGTGTCGTCGACATCGGCCAACAGCAGGTCCGGGGTGGGCCGGTCCGGGTCGATCTCGGCCAACTCGGCCCGCACGGCCTCCAACTTGTCGATGTTGCGCCCGGCCAACGCCCACCGCAGCTCGCGGGGGGCGTTCTCCGCCAGGTACTCGGCGGTCAGTGCTCCGGTGTACCCGGTCGCGCCGAACAGGACGATGTCGTAACCGCGTTGCATGTCTTCCTTGTCGGTAGGCCTTCGCGTCGCTCGTGGTGTCAAAGTCTGACAGGTGGGCGTCACGGGGGTGGAGCCGGCGGTGTGGACCCGCCGATGATCGGGTAGGCCGCCCCGGCGAGAACACCGATGACCCTGGGAAGAGGACCTGTGACATCCCTGATCGATCTGCACGGCACCGCGATGGAGGAGTTCGACCGCAGGGTGAAGGCGGTACGGCTCACCGACTGGGCCCTGCCCACCCCGTGTTCGGACTGGGACGTGCACGACCTGGTCGACCACCTGACCACCGAGCAGTTGTGGGTGCCCCATCTGTTGGGCGGTGCCCGGGTCGAGGACGTGGGCGACCGGTTCGATGGCGACAACCTCGGGGAGGAACCGCTCGCGACCTGGACCGTGGCGGCGCGTGAGGCCCGCACGGCGTGGCTGGCCCCGTCCGCGCTGGAACAGCGGGTCCACCTGTCCTTCGGGGAGTCCCCGGCCGAGCTGTACCTGTGGCAGATGACCTTCGACCTGGCCGTGCACGCCTGGGACCTGGCCCGGGCCATCGGGGCGGACGAGCGCCTCGACCCGGACCTGGTCGCCGAGCTGCTCACGTGGACGAAGGGACAGGAGGGGGAATTGGCGGCGAGCGGACTGTTCGCCGAACCGGTTCGAGTGGGGGAGGACGCCGATCCACGGACCCGCCTGCTCGCCCTCACCGGACGTCGGGTCTGAGGATTGGGGGGCGTCCGCCGCGGCGCCCCCTTCCTCGGGCTCGGCCCGATTCGGTCCCGGTCGCCTGGTCGGGGACCCATCGCAGCACGTCGCCGGGCTGACGGCCGAGCGTATGGCCGATCGCGTCGAGCGTGGTGAACCGCACCGCCTTGGCCCGGCCGTTCTTGAGCACGGCGACGTTGGCGGGCGCAAGACCCGTCGGGCGAGTGGGGGCTTGTTCATATATGCCAGGCGGAGTATATTCCTCATGTGGCATATACAGTGTTCGAGGTGATCGCCGAACCGCGTCGTCGTCAGATCCTGGACCATCTGCGAGAGCGTGGCGAGAGCGTGGTGGGGGACCTGGTGGAACAGCTCGACCTGTCCCAGCCCACGGTCTCCAAACACCTGCGCATCCTGCGTGAAGCCGGGTTCGTGAGGGTGCGCCAAGAGGCCCAGCGTCGTTGGTACCGCCTCGGTCTCGACCCGTTCCTCGAAGTGGAGGACTGGCTGGGGCCCTACCGACGACTGTGGGAGGAACGCCTCGACGACTTGGCGGCTCACCTGGACACGATGCCGGACGAGGACGGAGCAGAGGGGGATGGGGCATGAGCGAGCCGGGACTGCGATCTCTGGGCGACGACCGGTGGACACTCACACTGGTGCGGGCGCTCGACCACCCGCCCGAGAAGGTCTGGCGGGCGATCACCGAACCCCGTCACCTGGCGCGGTGGTACCCGATGGCGGCCGAACACCTGGACCTGAGGGTCGGCGGTGCCATCACCTTCCGAGACGAGGAGGGGACCGAACTGCCGGCCGAGGTCACCGAGGTCGAACCCGGACGGGT
Source organism: Nocardiopsis sp. NPDC055879 (assembly GCF_053615935.1). NCBI lineage: Bacteria > Bacillati > Actinomycetota > Actinomycetes > Streptosporangiales > Nocardiopsidaceae > Nocardiopsis > Nocardiopsis sp. NPDC055879. Next base: position 204,890 of record NZ_JBSHCT010000006.1, on the reverse strand, counting down.
CTTCGCCTTCCGTGAGTTCGACGTCGAGACGGGTGAGCACCACCTGCGACTCGGTCTGGAGGCCGACGGCGAGGGCGGTTGCCGGCTCACACTGACCCACACCTTCATCGGTGGCGACTGGGCGGAACGGACCGAGACCGGTTGGTTGATGTGTCTCGACGAACTCGAACGTGCCCTGGCCGAGGGCGAATGAACGTGAGCGGGGTCCGTGCTCGACGGACCCCGCCCGACTAACCCACCGGCTCCGGTTCCTTGATCCGTCGCGGCTCGGTCGAGGCGATGATCCCCTGTTCGACGGCCATCTCCCGGGCCAGGCGCGGGGCGCCCCACAACGGTGGCAGCAGCGCCAGGCCCGCCGGCACCGCCGTGACCACGATGACGGACTGCAACGCCTGCACCCCGTTGTCACCGACGGTCAACAGCACCACCGCGGTGACGCCCATGCCCACACACCAGAACGCCCGTACCAGGGCGTGCGGTTCGCCCTCGCGCATGCTGGACGCCGAGACCGCGTAGGACATCGCGTCCAGGGTGGCGGCGAAGAAGATCAGCGTCACCACGATCATGATCACCGCCAGGACCGAACTGAACGGCAACGCCTGGACGATGGACAGGGCCGCCGCTGCCAGACCGTGTTCGGCGTAGGGGTCGGAGATCACGCCCGGGTCGCTCTGTTCCAGCCACAGGCCGGTGCCGCCCAGGGCGGTGAACCACACCATGGTCACCACCGACGGCAGCACGGTGGCGCCCACGTAGATCTCCCGGATCGTGCGGCCCTTGGAGACCCGCGCGATGAAGATCGCCATCAGCGGTCCGAAGCCGATGAACCAACCGAAGAAGAACAGCGTCCAGTACCCCAGCCAGGCGTCGTCGCCGCGGTACAACGACATGGGTACGAACTCGCGTACGTGCACGGCGCTCGCCTGGAGGAACAGGTCGATGACGTAGGGCAGTGAGGCCAGTCCGACGATCGAGACGATGAGCACCAGCGCGGCCCAGACGTTGATCCGGCTCAGCAACTGGATGCCCTTGTCCACCCCGCTCAGTACCGAGATCGTGGCGATCAGCGTCAATCCCCCGATGAGCACCACCTGGGTGCCGTATCCGGAGTCGAACCCGAACATCTCGGCGCCGATGTAGGACATCTGCAGGCCCAGGAACCCGATCGGGCCGACCGTCCCGGCGACCACCGCCAGCACACAGCTGATGTCGGCGACCGTGCCCAACCAGTGGGTGCGCACACGCTCGCCCAACAGCGGCCAGAGCAGGGTGCGCGGACGCAGCGGCAGGCCCTTCTCCACCCCGCGCATCATCACCAACGTGGCCAACGAACCACCGATCGCCCAACCGACGAAACCCCAGTGGGTGAAGGTCTGCGCCAACGCGATCGCGGCGCCGTCCATGCCACCGGAGACGTCGTCGTACTGCGGCGGCGGGTCGACGTAGTGGGCCAGCGGTTCGGCGGCCGCCCAGAACACCCCGCCCGCGGCCAGCAGCGTGGTCAGGACCATCGCCACCCACCGGAACCAGCCGAACTCGGGGGCGACGGGACCGCCCATCCGCACCCGGCCGTACCGGGAGAACGCCAGGACGGTGGCGACCACCAGGGTGGCCAGGAGCAGGACCTGCCAGTACGCGCCGAACCAGTGGGTCGACCAGGCGAAGGCCGCGTCGACCATGGTGTTCATCATGGCGGGCCGGGTCAGGGCGAGCAGGACGAACAGGACCAGCAGGCCACCGGAGACACCGATGACCCAGGGGTCGGGTCGGCGCCCGGTTTCACGCACACGGGTGCGCAAGGTGGAGGACATGAAGAAGTGGAGTCTCCTCTGTCGGAGAACGGAACCGGGCGCGCCAACGGGCGGTCCGGGAAAGAGAAAGCCGTCGAATCCGTCACTGCGACGCCGAAGCGGGGGACGGCAACGGGCCCCGACGACGGGGCGGCCCGAAGGAGTCTACGTGCGTTCACCAGTGGGGACGCGATCGAGGAGAGTGGCGCCGAACACGCGGGGGTGTGGTCCTAAGCGCTATCGTCCGGCTCCTCGGCGAGGAGCCGGACCACCTCGTCGTATGCGTCGAGCCGTTCGGTGAGGCGCTCTACGACGGTCCCGGTCACGCCCGGGAGACCAGGTGGGGTCCCCGGTGGAGTTCCAGGGTGTGCCGACGCCGCGCGCGACGGTGTCACCGAACACGAGGCCGGTGGACCGACGTTCCGGTTCCGGGGGCGACCGATCCTTGCGGGTACCGTCGTTCGGGTGACCGAAGGTCCGATCATGGACCCTGGGCGAACGTAGGAGCCGCCATGACCGAATCCACCTCCGTCTCCAAGGGTGAACACCACCGCCTGGACACCCCCGCGGGCCCGATCGTGGGGAAGGTGCGCGGCGGGGTCCTGCGGTTCCTCGGCATCCCCTACGCGCGGGCCGAAAGGTTCCGGGCGCCCTCGCCGCTCGAACCCTTCACCGAACCCTTCGAGGCCACCGAGGCCGCGCCCGCCGCCCCACAATCGATCTCCCGGGTGGTCTCCGAGGCGGTCGAGGGCATCCCGACCGGTCGCCAGGACGAGAACTGCCACCACCTGTCGGTGACCGTGCCCGTCGACCTGGCCGAGGACGAGCGCCCGCCCGTCCTGGTGTGGTTCCACGGCGGCTCCTACGTCACCGGCGCGGGCGACCTGGCGATCTTCGACCCGGCCCGGCTGGTACGCGAACAACGGGTCGTCGTCGTGTCGGTCACCTTCCGGCTCGGGGTCCTGGGCTACCTGCGTCTGCCCGGTGTCGCCCCCGCCAACCTGGGCCTGCTGGACCAGGTGGCGGCGTTGCGCTGGGTGGCCGCCAACATCGCCTCGTTCGGGGGCGACCCCGACAAGGTCACCCTCTTCGGGCAGTCCGCCGGTGGTGACGCCGTCGCCCACCTGATGATCAGTCGCGGCGCCGAAGGGCTGTTCCGGCGCGCGATCGTGCAGAGCGCCCCGCTGGGACTCCTCAGCCGACGCGACCGCATGTACGAGGCGATGGCCGGGGTGGTGGGCACCCTCACCCCCGAGACCGACACCCGCGACATGCTCGCCCGTCAGGAGAGGGCGGTCGAGGCCGGCAGGGGCTTCGGGCTGCCCAGCGCCATGCCGTTCGGCACGCGTTACGGGCACGATCCGTTGCCCCCCGAGTCCCTCCGAACCCGCGCCTGGCGCGAGGCGGCGCCCCGGATCGACGTGCTCGTCGGGGCCACCAGCGAGGAGACCGGGCTGTTCGCCGAGTTCCTGCCCCCGATCAAGAGGATGTCCGAGCTGCCGGTGATCGGCTCCACCCTGCGCCGGGCCCTGGTGCGCCTCACCACCTGGGTCATCTACACCGGGCCCGTGCGGGGCTTCGTCCGTCGCCATCGCCGGGCCGGTGGTCGGGCGGTGCGCTACACCTTCACCTGGCGGCCGGAGGGGAGCCCGTTCGGGGCCGCGCACATCACCGACATCCCGTTGCTGCTGGGCACGCGCAAGGCCTGGGAACGGGCGAGCCTGGTCGGCCGCACCTCCTGGGAGGAACTCGACCGGCGTGGTCGTGCGGTGCGGCAGGTGTGGGGCGAGTTCGCGCGCACCGGGTCGGTGAGCGCCGAGTCCGCTTCGGCGGCCGCCGACAGCCTCACCGTCCACCGGTCCTGACGAACCCGACCCCGACGAGCCCCGTCCCCGTGAACCCGCCGAGGTCGGGGCTCAGCCGACGATCCGGCGCAGCTCCGACCGGCACCGGCGGTACAACTCCACCGGGTCCTCCTCGCGCCCCTGCGCGGCCAGTTCTCCCCAACGCTCCCAACAGGCGCTCCACACCGCCACGGCCACCTCCACCACCAGCAGCACCGTGGTGGGGTCCAGCCCTTCCAAGCGGTCGTTGAGACGCTCGCGCAGACGCGTGGCGAGTCCGCGTTCCTGGGCGGCGGCCAGCGCCCTGAGTTCGGAGTCTCCGGACAGCAGTCGCGCGACCCTGCGGTGTTCCTCCCGCTCTGGGTCGTGTTCGCGACCCATCACCTTCTCCAACGCCGCCTCGACGTCGCGCAGCACGGTGTCGGGGTCGGTGCCGGTGACCTCCAGGGTCTCGATCGCCCGGAGCAGGCGCGATTGTCCCGGGAGACCGGCCTGTTCCTTGGTGGTGAAGTGCCGGAAGAAGGTGCGGGAGGAGACCCCCGAGCGTTCGGCGGTCTGGTCTACGGTCTGGCCTCCGCCGAGGGACTCACCGATGGAAGCGTCGTCCCGCTCGTGGCCCTGGTGGTCGGTGCGGTCGCCCTGGTGCTGTTCGTCCTGCGCCAGCGCGCCCTGACGCGCACCGGCGGCGAGCTGCTGGACCTGCGTCCCTTCGCCGTGCGCAACTTCCGTGTCTCGTTGATCATCGTGGTCGTATGCATGGCGACCATGCTCGGCACCGTCATGGTGCTGCCGATCCACCTCCAGGTCGGCCTGGGTCTGAGCGTGCTCACCACCGGCCTGCTCCTGCTCCCGGGGGGCCTGATCCAGGGCGTGCTCTCGCCCATCATCGGCCGGGTCTACGACCGGGTCGGACCACTGCCCCTGGTCGTCCCCGGTGCCGTCCTGCTCGCCGCCGGTCAGTGGTGGCTGAGCACCCTGACAGCCCAGACCTCCATCACGGTGGTCGTGGCCATGCACGTGGTGTTCTGCGTCGGTATGGCGATGCTCATGACCCCACTGATGACGCTCGCCCTCGGTTCGCTGCCGCGCAGGCTCTACTCTCACGGCAGCGCGATCATGAACACGCTGCAGCAGCTCGCGGGCGCCGCCGGTGTGGCCGTTCTGGTGACGGCCATGTCGATCGGTGCCGCTGGAGCGGGCACGGCCGACGCGGTCGCCGCCCAGGTCCAGGGCACCCAGGACGCGTTCCTCGTCGGCGGCTGCCTGGCCCTGGTGGCCGTTGTCTGCGCACCACTGGTGCGCCGGCTGCGTCGGGACCCCGACGCCGAATCGATCGAGCCCGCCCGAGAGCGGAGCGGATCGGAACAGGCCGGCGCTTCGGCCTGAGCCGTGACCCGCGACGTGCCCCCGGGGTGACACCACCCCGGGGGCCCGCCGTGCGGAGGCTCGGACCACGCGGGTGCGGCCGTCGACGGGTGTGATCGGTGGCCGGTGTGACCCTCACGCCCGTCTCGCTCATCCGGGTATCCCTTCACGCTTTCCGGACCGGCTCCGCGCCGGCCCTGGTTCTCGCCTTCGACGCGTGTCCGTTCCGGGTATTCGACGAATACCCGGCCGGGGTCCGGATCAGGGCGCCGGGTTGATGACACGACCCCAGGTGGACTTGTTGCCCCAGACGTTCTGCCGCAGACCCTCCAGCTGAAGGATCTGGGAATGGTCGACGAAGAGGTTGACCTCGTTGCCGTAGTTCTTGACGTACCACTCGAACACGGGACCGTCCGCGGCCTCGAACATCACGTTCTCCAGGCCCAGCCCGTTGATGATGGACGCGGCGGCGCCGGTGTTCCACTCGTTCACGTTCTCGGTGATGCCCTCGGACTCGATCATCACGATCGACGCACCGGCTTCGAGGGTCTTCTCGGCGCGGTCGATGAGGTCACCGATGTCCTTCTCGCCCTCGCTCGCCAGCTCGGCCTGGCCGGAGTCGCCGCCGGAACCGATCTGGATCCCGAGCTCGGGCTTGGCCTTCAGCCCGGCGTCGACGACCTTTTCCACCAGGCGCAACAACCCGGAGGTGTTGAGCATGATGAAGCCCGTGGAGATCTCGATGACGTCGAAGCCGACCTCCTTGGCCTCCCTCAGGTACCGGTCGACCGCGTCGTCGCCGTAGCGCAGCACGGTCTCGATCCATCCGCCCGAAGACACGTAGGCTCCGTGCTCGTGGGCGATGTCGCTGAAGGCGCGCACCTGCTCGGTCGGCACCAGCGAGAACGAGCCACCGGCCCACTTGATGCCGTCGACCCACTGGCCGGCGACATCGAAGACGTCCCGCAGGTGGCGGGTGCCGAAGGTGCTGTAGTAGGGCGCCCGGATCTCGGTCATCCCGAAGGTGCGGGGCTTGGCCGGCCGGTAGGCGCGGGGAACGAAGTTGAATGACACGTCGTGTGGGACGGCGTTACCCATGATGGTGTCCCCTTTCTCGTGGGCCCTCTTCCCTTTTCGGAGCGTGCGGGCGAGGTCGGGACCGGATGGTCCGGACCCTGGCCAGGGCCGCGGTGAGGTCGGTGGTGTCGGCGTAGTCGAGGCCGCGCACGATCTCCGCGATCTCCTCGCGCAGTTCGGCGTCGGCGAAGGGCCGGGTCAGCGCGTCGAACTTGGCGCGGGCGCCGGCCCAGTCGAGCGGGTCGGTGTGGAAGCCCTTGTAGGCCGAACGTTCGGCGCGCAGCACGGTCCCGTCCCGCAGGGTGACCTCCAGGTCGGCGGGCATCTCCTCGGGGAAACGGGCCGAGAACCCCGTATCGGGGACGATCTCGACCTTGCGCATCAGTCGCTGCACGTCCCGGGCCACGATCCGCTTCGGCGCGTACTGGGCGGGATCGAGCACACCGTCCAACAGGACCACGGCGACCATCCACGGCAGTGAGTGGTCGGCCTCCTCCTTGGTGCGGACGGTGCGTTTGTCGCCCTCCTCCCCGCCGCCGATGATCGAGTACGCCACGTCGAAGGTGCGCAGCCGTACGGCGGTGATCGCGTCGGCGTCGAAACCGGCCTGGGCCCGGATGGCCTGGGCGGCGTCCAGGGCCGACTGGGAGTGGATCTCGGCGTTGTGCTTCTTGATGATCGAGCGCCGCACCCGCTCCAGGTCCTCCTTGGACCAGTCGATGGTGAAGTTCCCGGCGATGGATTCCTTGAACCCCTTGTTGCCCTCGAACACCTCCGCCGGACCGGTGATCCCCCGCGAGGCCAGCAGCGCCGCGAACGTGCCCTCCTTGGACACCTGCGGGTAGGCCAGGCCCTTCCAGTGCGAGAGGTCGCCGGTGCGGGTCACCCGCAGGGCGTTGTTGGCGGTGCCGGAGATCGCGATCGCGTTCGCGATCTGATCGACGGGCAGTCGGAACGCCTTCGCGGCGGAGGCGGCCGCGGCGTAGGCGCCCTGGGTGGTGTGGTCGAAGCCCTTGGCGCGGACCGGAGCCACGTCCGACAGCCGTGAGTGGACCTGGTAGGCCACGGCGAAGGCGGTCAGCAGTTCCCGGCCCGAGGCGTTCACCGATTCGGCGGCGGCCAGGACCGCGCCGAGGTTGTCCGACGGGTGGTTCGTCTCGCCCGGGGCGAGGTAGGAGTCCATGAAGTCCAGATAGCGGCTCAGCGCGCTGTTGTGGAAGGCGGCCCGGTCCGGGGAGGTCCGGCCTCCGCCGATCAGCGTGGCGGTCGGCTTTCCGCCCAGATCCTCGATGAGGCCGCGGATCGCGACCATGGGTTCGGCGTCCAGTGCGCCGATGGCGACGCCGAGCGTGTCGAGCACCCGGATCTTCAACTGGGTGATCGCTTCTTCGCTCAAGTCGTCGAACGTGGAGCCCGCCACGAAGCGGGCCATGCCCTGTACCTCGGTCATGAGCACCCCCTGGGAATGAATCTGATCCTTAGGTAAGGCTAGCCTTATTATCACTTATAGTTATCTCGTTGTCAAGATAAATGGGGGGCGTATCGTCACACCGGGCCCGATCGGGAACGAAGGCCGAGCCGGTGTGGTGGTCCACTCGGGATCCGTCCGGACGAGGGGGAGGGTTACGAGGAGTGATCGCGTCCGGGGCCGACGTCGCTATGCGGGATGGCGCCGCTGCTCATCGCCATGGCGGAGCCGGGTGGTCGAGCCCCCGTGTCAGGCCGAGTGCTACGGGCGCGAGAACGATGAGGTTCGCCGGGCCGAGAAAACCATTGACCGGGGGTCGGCGCCGTGTAATCGTCGGTGCCCATGAGTCCTATCGCGAAGTTCAGCCTGGCCGCCATCGACAGCCGTGACCCCCTCGCCCTGGCCGAGTTCTACGCGGCGATCACCGGATGGCGGATCGAGCCGTGGGAGGACGACGGCTGGATCGAACTCGCGAGTGAGGTCGGAGCCACGATCGCCTTCCAGAAGGCCCCCGGCCACGTGCCGCCGGAATGGCCCGGTGACGCCCACCCGCAGCAGCTCCACCTCGATTTCGACGTCCCCGACCTGGACGAGGGAGAGCGGCGGGTGTTGGGGATCGGTGCTCGCAAGACCGACTTCCAGCCCGCCCCGGACAACTTCCGGGTCTTCGTGGACCCGGCCGGCCACCCCTTCTGTCTCGTCCGTTCGGACTGAGCCCACGGCGGGGGATGAGCGTGGGGTGGGTATCCGGGGCCGTTGAGGTCGACTCCGGAAGCCTTGCGGACGTCCGAAATAATCCCTAATGCCTGACTTGACGGTCTCCGGATCAGGGCACTAGGTTTCCGGAAACGTTTCCAGATCTCTTCTCGCGCCGCCTCTCGGCGCGGCTGGAAACGTTTCCGCATCCCCCTCGGCTTGGCTGGAGCCACGATGACGTCCTCACGAGCGACCCTGATCCAGGTCGCGGAACGGGCAGGGGTCTCCCTGTCCTCCACCTCCCGCGCCCTGCACGGAGGCGGAGCCAGCGCGGCCATGGTCGAACGCGTCCGCGCGGCCGCCGCCGAACTCGGCTACAGCCCGGACGCGATCGGGCGCTCGCTGCGGATGAAGAGGACGTTCCAGGTGGCCTTCGCCGTCGCCGACATCGGAAACCCCGTCTACGTCGAGATGATGACCGCCATCCACGAGGTGCTGGCCCCGCGCGGGTACCGCGTGGTCGTGATGTCCACGGGGGACACCACGACCTCCACCACCGAGCTGGTCCGCAGCCTCAGCGGCGGTTTCGTCGACGGGATGATCCTGGTCCCGCTGCGCACCGACGACGCCCTCATCGAGGCGTTGCGGGAACAGGAGGTCCCCGTCGTGGTCATGGGCCGTCCCCTCAAGGAACACGGGATCGACTCGGTCTCCACCGATTCGGCCGACGGGATCGCCCGGGCCGTGAACCACCTGCGCGAACTCGGTCGATCACGGATCGGGTTCCTCAACGGCCCCCTCGACACCACCCCCGGCCAGGCGCGCCGGCGCGGTTTCGAGGCCGTGGGCGCCCAAGGGCCGGTCGAGGAGGCCGAGAACTTCACCGTGGCGGCCGGTGTGGTCGCCGCCCGACGTCTGCTCGCGGCCGGTGAGGCCGAGGGCCGTCCGCTCGACGCCGTGGTGGCCGCCAACGACCTGTTGGCCATCGCCGCCATCCGCGCCGCGCGCGAACGCGGACTCACCGTCCCCGGGGACCTCGCCGTCACCGGCATGGACGACACCGAGTTCGGCCGGGTGTTCCAGCCGAGCCTGACCAGCGTCTCCCTCGGTTCGGCCGAGCGAGGGCGGGCCGCCGCCGAGATCATGCTGAGCCTGGCCGAGGGAAGCCACGAGGGGACCCGACAGATCGAGGTCGGACCCGAGCTCGTCGTTCGAGAGTCCACCGACCCCACCGCCCTGCCCGACGACATCGAACCCCTCTCCCTGGACTCACCTTGAGAACCCTGTCCTTCAAGGACCCCACCACGGGCAGGAGAACCTCCTCGCCCGGCGGCCCGCCCACCGGCCGCCGTACCCCCGCGCACCGGGGACCGCGCCCCGGCGGCCTGGCCCGGAACCGCCGCCGTGAGGCCGCCGCGCTGGTCATGCCCTCGCTGCTGCCGATCCTGGTGCTGAGCGTCGCCCCCCTGATCATGGGCGTGGCGTTGGCCTTCACCGACGCCCGCCTGGTGCGCCGGCCCGACTACGAGGTGGTCGGCCTCGACAACTTCGGCCGGCTGTTCGACAACTCCTTCTTCTGGGAGTCGTTCCGCATCGGCATGGTGTGGGCGGTCTCGGTCACCCTGCTCCAATTGGTCGCCGCCTTGGGCCTGGCCCTGCTGCTGAACTCGGGGCTGCGGCTCCAAGGGCTCACCCGGGTGCTGGCCCTGATCCCGTGGGCGATGCCCCCGGTGGTCGTGGCCATCATGTGGCGGATGATCTACTCGCCCAACGCCGGTCCGCTCAACGCGGTCATGGACGGTGTGGGTCTTCCCGGCGACATCAACTGGCTCGGTGACTTCTCCACGGCCCTGCCCGCCGTCATCGTCGTCGGGGTCTGGGTGGGCATGCCCCAGACCACCGTGACGCTGCTGGCCGGACTCCAGCAGATCCCCGACGAACTGCACGAGGCCGCCGCCATGGACGGGGCGGGCGCCTGGCGTCGCTTCGTCGACGTGACCCTGCCGAGCCTGCGCCCCATCATCGCCTCCATCACCTCCCTCAACTTCATCTGGAACTTCAACTCGTTTTCGCTGGTCTACGTCCTGACCGAGGGAGGGCCCGGCGGTCGCACCATGCTGCCGATGCTCTTCACGTACCTGGAGGCGTTCAAGAACCGCAACATCGGCTACGCCGCCGCGATGGGCGTGGTGCTCGTGACCGTGGTGGTCCTGCTCTTGGCCCTCTACCTGTGGTCGCAGTTCCGCCAGGACGACAAGGGCAAGGTGGGCTGACCGATGCGCACTCTCGTTCGACCCGCCCAGTACGCGGCCCTGGCCTGCTACATCCTCTTCCTGGGCTTCCCACTGCTGTGGCTGATCTCGGCCTCGTTCAAGACCTCCGCCGAACTCAACTCGCTCGCGGTGAACCTGTGGCCCGCCGAATGGCACTTCGACAACTACGTCCGGGCACTCGCCCGCCAGGGGTTGGTGGGCTCGGCGTGGAACAGCCTGCTCGTCGCCCTGTCCTCGACGGCGTTGGTCATCCTCATCGCCCTGCCCGCCGCCTACGTCCTGGCGCGGCTCAAGGGGATGGTCCGGGCCGCCGGGGTCGGCTGGATCCTGGTCAGCCAGGTCTTCCCCGTCATCCTCATCATCCTGCCCCTGTTCCTGGTGCTGCGGACCATCGGCCTGACCGACAGCCTCGTCGGCCTGGTACTGGTGCACACCACCTACACGCTGCCGTTCGCGCTGTGGATGCTCCAGGGCTACGTCACCGGTATCCCCATCGACCTGGAGGAGGCCGGGGCCATGGACGGAGGGGGACGACTGGACGTCCTGCGCCGGATCGTGCTGCCCCTGTTGCTGCCCGGTGTGGCGGCCACCGCCATGTTCGCCTTCGTCTCCTCCTGGAACGAGTTCTTCTTCGCCCTGGTGCTGCTCCAGTCACCGGAGAACTACACCCTGCCCATCACGCTGAAGATGTTCATCGGTGGTGAGGGCAAGGTCGCCCTGGGCCCGCTCGCCGCGGGATCGGTGCTGGCCGCCGTCCCGAGCATCGTCTTCTTCGCCCTCCTGCAGAAGAAGCTCACCGGGGGCCTGATGGCCGGCGCGGTCAAGGGCTGAGCCACCCGCCGCACCCGTCCGACCCCCACCACCCCGCTCACCTTGAGGAAAGGACCCCCCTTCCATGAACACCCGAGTCGCCTCCGTGGCGGCCATCCCGGCCACGTTGCTGCTCCTCACCGCCTGCGGAGGAGGTGATGGCGAGGACGGTGGCGTGGTGACGCTGGAGTTCCAGTCGCTCTCCGACCAGCCCGCCGCCATCGAGGCCACCGAACGGATCGTCGAGTCCTGGAACGAGGAACACCCCGACATCCAGGTCGAGATCGTCCCCGCCGGCTGGGACGGCATCTACGACAAGCTCATCACCCAGTTCAACGGCGGCGCCGCGCCGGACATCATCCACTACGAGGCCGCCGGTATCGCCCCCTTCGCGGTCGACGGCTACCTCGCCGACCTGTCGGACCTGATGTCGGACGCCACACGCGTGGACATCCCCACCGGCGTCATGGACTCGGTGACCGTCGACGGAAAGGTCGTGGCCTACCCGACCGAACTGCAGTCCTACGTGGTCTTCGCCAATCGCGGCCTGTTGGAGGACGCCGGGGTGGGGGTCCCCGACGGCGAGACCATGACGTGGGACGAACTGCGCGAGATCTCCGAGGCCACCACCTCGGGCGACCGGTACGGACTGGGCTGGGGCCTGTCCAGTCCCACGGCCGCGTTCATGTCCATGGCGCCGGCCTTCGGTGGCACCTTCTTCGACGGCACCGGTTCCGAGGCGGGCCTGGTCATGGAGGAGGGCGAGATGGCCCTGCCCGAACTGGTCGGGGAGATGGCCCACGACGACGAGTCCATCCAGCCCGTCAGCCTCACCCAGTCCGGTTCCGACGTGCTCGCCTCCTTCTACGCCGAGGACGTCGCGATGACGGTCCAGGGCTCGTTCCAGGCCGCCAACATCCAGGCCGACGCGCCCGACGACCTCGACTGGGTCGTGCTGCCCCCGCTGGAGGGACCGGCCGGTCCCTGGCAGACGGCCAACCCGCAGACCCTCTCGGTCAACGTCGACTCCGAGCACGTCGAGGAGTCCGCCGAGTTCCTGGAGTACCTCACCTCCACCGAGAACCTCGCCGACCTCAACGAGGCCGACGCCCTCATCCCGGCGACCGAGTCCGCCAGGGAGATCATGGGCACCTCCCTGGCCGAGGAACCCGGTTGGGAGGCCATCCTCGAATCCGGCGAACACCTGGAGTCCTCGCCGTTCCTGTTCGTGGACGCCTACCCGCAGTGGAAGGACACCGTCGCCACCCCCGCCTACCAGCGTTTCCTCGCCCAGGAGATCGACGCCGACGAACTTGAGGCGGAGCTTCGGGCCGGCTGGGACGAGATCACTCGTTAGCGGTTCCCCCGGACGCGCACGGCGTCCACCGACGAAGGGAAGTGACCCGTGGACTGGTTGCAGGACCGGGCGGTGGCCGTCATCACCGGCGCCGCCGTGGGCGACGCCCTGGGCGGCGCCACAGAAGGATGGACACCCGAACAGATCGAGGAACGGCACGGTGGCAGGGTCACCGGGCTCGTCGGACCCTGGTATGAGAACTGGCGCGACGCCCGCCCGATCGCGCCCTACCACAAGGGTGACGGACACATCACCGACGACACCCTCATGACCCGGGCACTGGTCGAGGTGTACGCCGGGCGTCGTGAGCACCTGGACGCCTACGCCATGGCGCGGGACCTGGTGCCGCTGATGATCGGCGAACCGCGCTGGATCCCCGAACTGGAGTCGACGGCCCTGCTGCTGCAACGGGTCTTCCTCGCCGAGAAGTGGATCGTGGCCCGGCTGCACTACGGGCACGTCGACCCCCGGGAGGCGGGGGTCGGCAACGTCGTCAACTGCGGGGCGGCCATGTACGTGCCCCCGGTCGGGTTGGCCAACGCGGGCGATCCCCGCGCGGCCTACGCCGAGGCGATCGACCTCACCGGCGCCCACCAGTCCAGCTACGGCCGTGAGGCGGCCGGGGTCTTCGCCGCCATGGTCGCCTCGGCCGTCGCGCCCGGAGCGACCCTGGACGACGTCGTCGCCACGGCGTTGGAGGTCTCCCACGACGGGACCGGGGCCGCGCTGGAGGCGATGGTCAAGGCCCTGGACGGATTCGGCGACCCGCCCACCGACGACGAGGGCGAACGGGCCCTGGCCCGGATGGTCCGGGAGACGGTCGCGCCCTTCGACTCGGTGGGCCCCGAGTACCGGAACATGTCCATGGACGCGCGTCGACCCTCGCGGACCAAGGCCATCGAGGAACTGCCCGCCGCGCTGGGCCTGCTCCTGGGCCACCGGGGCGACTACCGCGGATCGGTGCTGGCCGCGGTCAACTACGGGCGCGACGCCGACTCCATCGCGGTCATGGCGGGGGCGATCTGCGCCGGGCTGGGCGGGACGTCCGTCGTCCCCGACGAATGGCTCGACCCGGTGGAGGAGGCCAGCCGAATGGACATCCGAGCGACCGGACACCTCATGGGCGAGGCCGCCGCCGACATCCTGCGGGCCGACCGTGAGCGAGCCCTCGCCCGACTGCGGATGCTGGACACCCTCGGAACAGGGGGTGCGTCCGCGTGAGGCTCACCTGGGCACAACCGGAGGACCTGCTCGCCCACGAACTCGTCCAGTCCGAGGCCGAGGGCCACGACGTCACCGGTATCCGCCGGACATGGACGGACGCCGGGGGCGACCCCGTCCCGGCCGTGGGCGGGGCCGGTGCCACGGCGGCCGACCCCCGGCTCCGGGCACTGGCCCGCGACCTCCTCGACGAACTCGACGCCCTGCCCCGACCCGAGCAACCCGACCACTGGTCGCGGATCGAGACCGCGCTGCCCACCGCCCCGACCCGACCGGCGCTCCCGCACGACCTGCGCGAACGCGTGCACGGCGCCTGGGCCGGCCGCGCCGCCGGGTGCCTGCTCGGCAAACCGGTGGAGAAGATCCCCCGAGAGGGCATCGAGGAGATCCTGCGCGCCACCGACCGCTGGCCCCTGGACCGCTACTTCACCGCCGTCGGCCTGCCCGACGACGTCGCCGCGCGCCGACCCTGGAACCGGCGCAGCGCGGGCACGTCGCTGGAGGAGAACATCGACGGCATGCCCGAGGACGACGACCTCAACCACCCCATGCTCGCCCTCACCCTGATGGAACGGCACGGGCACGACTTCACCACCGACGACGTGGCCGCCCTCTGGCTCGACCTCATGCCCGCCGGTCGTGTGTTCACCGCCGAACGCGCGGCCTACCGCAACCTCTTGGACGCCCGTCCCGTCCCGGAGACCGCGACCCGCCACAACCCCTTCCGGGAGTGGATCGGCGCGCTCATCCGCACGGACCTGTACGGGTGGACCAACCCCGGCGACGTGCGCGCCGCGGCCCGCCTGGCCTGGACCGACGCCCGACTCAGCCACACCCGCGACGGCGTGTACGGCGCCATGTGGGCGGCGGCCCTGGCCGCCTGCGCCCTGACCCACGACACGGTCGAGGACGTCCTGGACGCCGCGCACACGGTCCTGCCCCCGCAAAGCCGTACGGCCCAGGCGGTCGACCTGGGCCGGGAAGCGGCCGCGCGCGGCGACGTCCGCTCCGGCCTGGACCGGCTGCACGCCGCCTACGGCCACCTGCACTGGGTGCACGTGCTCAACAACGCCGCCACCATCGCCTACGCCCTGACCCGGGGCGAGGGCGGGTTCACCCCGAGTGTGTCGATCGCGGTCACCGCCGGTTGGGACACCGACTCGGCCGCGGCCACGGTCGGCGGCGTCGTGGGTGCCCTGCGGGGCTTCGATCACATCGGCGCCCGGTGGACCGACCCGCTGGACGGGCGCATCGCCACCTCACTGCCCGGCGGCGAACGCCGCATCGACGACCTCGTCACCCGCACCCTCGCCCTCGCCCTCGTCGAGCCCGACCCGAACTCCCCGAGGACCCCATGACCTACACCTTCGACCCCCTGGTCCCACGCCCGATCGACCGGCCCACCGAGGTACCGCTGGAGCAGGCCCCCACCTCCCAACACCTCGCCGAACTCGACGACGCCAAGATCTTCGCCGCCCCCGAACGGTCCGCGGACCGTCCCGCCTGGCGGGCGCGCCTGCACGCCTGGCGCGAGGACGCCCGCGCGCGGCACCACTACGACGACTCCGCCTACACACGCCCCGAGGCGACCTGGGCGGCCGGCTGCCACACGGTCGCCCAGGTGTGGCTGTGGGACGAACTGCTCTACTCCTTCGCCGAACATCGCTTCACCCCCGAACGCTTCCTCGCCGACGCCCGGACACGCTTCGGCGGACTGGACGCCCTCGTGCTCTGGCACGCCTACCCGGTGATCGGCCTGGACGATCGCAACCAGTGGGACCACTACCGTCAGGTTCCGGGACTGTCCGGCCCCGGCGGGCTGATCGACACCCTGCACGCCGCCGGGGTGCGCGTGTTCGTCGACTACAACCCCTGGGACGTGGGCACCAGACGCGGCGCCGACGACGTCACCGAACTCGCCGCGCTCGTGGCCGACCTGGAGGCCGACGGGGTCTTCCTCGACACCCTCAAGAAGGCCGAACCCGAACTGGTGGACCGGCTGGAGGAGGCCAGGCCCGGGGTGGTGCTGGAGGGGGAGTCGAAACTCCCGGTGGAGCGGATCCAGGACCACTCCGCTTCCTGGGCCCAGTTCTTCGCCGACTCTCCCGTGCCCGGTGTGCTGCGCGCGCACTGGTACGAGCGCCGCCACATGCAGCACCACGTACGGCGCTGGCACCGCGACCACACCGAGGAACTACGGTCGGCCTGGCTCAACGGTGTCGGCCTCATGGTCTGGGAAGTGGTATTCGGTGTGTGGGTGGGCTGGTCGGCGCGCGACGCCGCCACCCTGGCCCGCATGGTCGCCGTCCAGCGCGCCGCGGGCGACCTGCTGCTGGAGGGGGAGTGGACCCCGCTCGCCGAACTGCATCCCGACGCGGACGAGGCCGGTGTGTACGCCTCCAGGTGGGAGCACGGCGGCCTCACCCTGTGGACCCTGGCCAACACCCGCGGAACCGACCACGACGGGCCGGTGCTCACCGACCCCGGCGTGCGGGAAGGGGTCCACTTCGACCTCACCGGTGGTGGTCGGCTCGCCGCAGACGGGCACACCCTCGTGCCCGCCCACGGCGTGGCCGCGCTGTTGCACGTGGCACCGGGGACGGCCGTGCCCGACTGGCTCCCAGACCTGGTGAAAGAGCTTTCCCAACGACCGCACACCCCGGACGCACGCTTTCCACACCGTCTGGCCCACCGGGTCACCCCCCGGGCGCCGAGGTTCTCGCACGCCGGTCCGGGCCCGGAGACGGACGCGGTCGTCGTCCCGGCCGGCCCCTACGTGCTGACCGTGCGCCACCGGGGACGCGAGACCGGCATGTACCAGGGCGCGCCCTACGTCGACGAGTGGAAACCGCTTTCTCCCCGTCTGCACGACGCCCGCACCCTCCAACGCGACGGAGAGCTCGCCCACCCCGTCGCGGTGGCCGCCACCGAGGTCACCAACGCCGAGTTCGCCGAGTTCCTCGACGCCACCGGCCACACCCCGGACACCGCGCACCGCCTCCTCGACCACTGGATCGATGGCCGACCCGATCCGTCCGCGCACGACGAGCCGGTGACCTTCGTCGACCTCGACGACGCCCGCGCCTACTGCGCCTGGCGGGGCGGACGCCTGCCCACCGAGGACGAGTGGCAGCTCGCCGGCGAACAGGGCGGACTGCGCCGAGGCGAACCCGCGGTGTGGAACTGGACCGAGAGCGAACACAGCGACGGGCGCACCCGCTTCGTCATGCTCAAGGGCGGCAGCGACCACCACGCCCACGGATCCGACTGGTACGTCGAAGGCGGTCGCCGGGCGCCCGACCACAGCGTCAAACTCCTGCTGCCCGGTCTGGGACAGGCACGCTCGGCCACGGTCGGCTTCCGCTGCGCCTGGGACCTGCCGGGGAAGGAGGGAGAACCCGCGTGACCGTCTCCCGTGACCCCGACCGTGGGGCCCTGACCGGGCTGCGCGTCGTCGACGCCTCGACGCTCTTCGCCGGCCCCATGACCGCCCAACACCTGGGCGACATGGGAGCACACGTCACCAAGGTCGAACACCCCACCAGACCCGACCCGGCGCGTACCCACGGGGCCGCCGCCGACGGCGTCAACCTGTGGTGGAAGACCCTGGGCCGCAACAAGCGGACCGTCACCGCCGACCTGTCGGGCCCCGGCGGGCGCGAGGTGTTCCTCGCCCTGGCCGAGCGGGCCGACGTGGTGATCGAGAACTTCCGCCCCGGCACCCTCGAACGCTGGGACCTGGACTACGCGGTCCTGTCCGCGCGCAACCCCCGACTGGTACTGGCCCGGGTGAGCGGCTTCGGGCAGATCGGCCCCTACTGCTCCCGCCCCGGCTTCGGCACCCTCGCCGAGGCCATGAGCGGGTTCGCCGCCATGACGGGCGAACCCGAGGGACCGCCCACCCTGCCGCCCTTCGGATTGGCCGACGGCATCGCCTCCCTGGCCACCGCCTACGCCGTCATGGTGGCCCTGTCGGCTCGCGAGCGCACCGGCCGCGGCCAGGTCGTGGACACCGCCATCATCGAGCCCATCCTGGCCATGCTGGGTCCGCAGATCACCCGTTGGGACCGGCTCGGCACAGTTCAGCCGCGCACCGGAAACCGCTCGGTCAACAACGCCCCGCGCAACACCTACCGCACCCGTGACGGGCGCTGGGTGGCCGTCTCCACCTCCGCCCAGTCGATCGCCGAACGGGTGGTGCGCCTGGTGGGCCGCCCCGACCTGATCGAGGAACCGTGGTTCGCCACCGGGGCCGAACGCGCACGCCACGCCGACGAGCTCGACGAGGCCGTGGGCTCCTGGATCGCGAAGCACACCCGTGAGGAGGTCGTCGCCGCCTTCGAACGGGCCGAGGCGGCCGTCGCCCCGGTCTACGACGGGGCGGACATCGTCGACGACCCCCAGTTCCAGGCGCTCGGCACCGTCCACCGGATCGAGGACCCCGACCTGGGGCCGACCCTGATGCAGGGTCCGCTCTTCCGGCTCTCCGAGCACGACGGCGTCATCGGGTTCACCGGACGCCCGCACGGCGCCGACACCGACGAGGTCCTGGCCGAACTCGGCTTCTCCGACCAACGCGTCGCCGAACTGCGAGAGGAGGGCCAGGTATGAGCCCCACCCATCCCGACCGCCCGCCGCTCACCCTGCTGTACACACCCGCCGACCGGCCGGACCGGGTGGCCAAGGCCCTGGCCGGGGACGCCGACGTCGTTCTGGTCGACCTGGAGGACGCCGTGGCCCCGGCCCACAAGGTACGGGCGCGGGCCGAGGCGGTCCGGCTGCTGGCGCGGGTGGAACGGCCGGTGCAGGTGCGCCTCAACCACCCCGAAACCCCCTGGCACACCGGTGACGTGGCCGCCCTGGCCGACCTCCCCGCTCACGTGGGCGTACGAGTGCCCAAGGTGGAGAGCCCCGACCAGGTGCGTGCCCTGGCCGCGATGTCGCCCGGACGGGACCTGCACCTGCTGATCGAGTCCGCGCTGGGGGTGGAACGCGCCTTCGACCTGGCCGTGGCCGCACCCACCGTGGCCTCGATCGCGCTCGGTGAGGCTGACCTGCGCTCGGACCTGCGTGTGTCCACCGACACCGGCCTGACCTGGGCCCGCGCTCGTGTGGTGGTCGCCGCCCGCGCCGCCGCGCTGCCACCGCCGGTCATGTCGGCGTACCCGCACGTGCGCGACCTCCAAGGACTGGCGTCCTCTTGCGCGGCCGGACGCGACCTGGGCTTTTGTGGTCGCACCGCGATCCATCCGGCGCAACTGCCCGTCATCGGCGAGGCGTTCCTGCCGAGTGCGGGGGAGATCGATCGGGCCCGCGAGGTCGTTCGCCGGGTCACCGACGCCGAACTCGCGGGTGTGGGGGCCGTCGCCCTGGCCGACGGCACGTTCCTGGACCGGGCGATGCTCGACCAGGCCCGTGCGGTCCTGGCCCTGGCCGCGACCGGCTGAACACGAACCGCCCCGTTCCCGGATCGGGAACGGGGCGGCCCGCAGGTGTCAGCAGCCGGTGCTGCTGGTGATCGTGGTGTTGCCGTAGTAGTAGACCTCCACCCCGTTGAGCACGACCTCCACGACCGTGCCGCCGACGCGCTGTTCGTAGTGCAGGTGCGGTCCGGTGGAGCCACCGGTGCTGCCGACGGTGCCGATCGCCGTGCCGGTGGAGACGCTGTCACCGACCGCCACCGACTGGGTCTGCAGGTGGGCGTACAGGGTCGAGACACCGTCGCCGTGGTCGATGACGATGTAACGGCCGTAGCTCTCGTTGCCGAGGTCGGCGACCGTGGTCACGGTGCCCGAAGCGCTGGAGAGCACGCTCTGCCCTTGTGCGTCGGAGCGCTGGAAGTCGACGGACAGCAGCGGGTTGTGGTTGGTGCGGGTGTTGGCGTTCCAGACCTGACCGCACTCGAAGGGCGTGCGCAGGTTCAGGTCGGCGACGGACAGGTCGTCGGCGGAGGCGCCCGCGGGGGCGAGCACGCTCAGGAACAGGGTGGCGGCGGCCGCGGTCGCGATCCGCTTGAGGGTTCGAGGGAGCTTCATTCGGGTCCTTTCTCGCAGAGCGGGGTTGCGAGACCCCACGAGGCGGCTACCCGTTCACCGGCCACGAACCCATCCCCATGTCGGTTTGTTTCGTTGGAGCAGGTCATCGCCGAAGAATTTCTTTGTCCACGCCCCCACCCGCCGATCGCGAGAGCGGGCACCGGAAGCGCACCATGGGTGCTTCGGTGCTCTGGCAAGACCCGGTGCGAGACCACGACATCCTTGCGGGGCAGCCGATACGTCCGCCGAGGTCGACCAGTACCGCGGGGTGGCACGCGAACCCGGAGCCGGCCAACGGGACGGTCAACGGGCGCGCGGGGCCAGGATCGCGGTGACGGCCGCGGCGACGAGCAGGATCAGGATCGCCGGACCGAACGTCATGGCGGCCAACCCCAGACCGATGTTGGCCCCGATGCCCGGAGCGGTGGCGATCATCCACCACACGCCGCCCATCATCGGGATCGGGGTCAGCAACAGGATCACCAGGCCCCAACGAGGCGCGAGCCGACCGCCGGCCACCGCGCGCACCAGCAGGATCGCCATCGCCACGGTGAGCAGCAGAGCGCCCACCCCCAGGAGGGTCTCGGCCCAGGCGGGGAGGATGAGCGGATCGATGGCGTAATCGGCCTCGGACAAGGGGAAGCCCTCGGCGGCGGCGACCTCCTCGGGACGGGTGTAGGTCAGCCACCAAGTGGAGATCGCCGACCCCACCAGCAGCGCGACCGTCTGTAGAACCGGGACCGACCGGGGGCGGTGAGGGGTGTGAGTCGAGGTCTCGTTCATGCCCCCATAGTGGTCGAATCGGGTCCGGTCCGCGTGAGTGCGCGTACTCAATGCCCTGACGATCTCCGAGACGGGTGCCTCCGATAGCGTGAGGCGGTGTTCTCCGACTTCAGCGACATCGAAGCCTTCGTCCGGATCCCCCGAATCTCCGCCGTGGCGGTCGGACCCCGAGGTCGGGTGGTCGCCGCCGTCTCCCAGCCCGACGAGTCCGGTTCGAGGTTCGCGTCGGCCCTGTGGGAACTCGACCCGGAGGGCCTGGCCCCGGCTCGCCGACTCACCTTCTCCGAACGCGGAGAGAGCGCGCCGCGGTTCGCCCCCGACGGTTCGTTGCTGTTCACCTCCGGGCGCCCGGACCCCGAGGGCGGGCAGGGAGAGGACACCACGGCGATCTGGCGCCTGCCCGAGCACGGGGAGGCGAGCCCGCTCGCCCGAACCGCCGGAGGCCTCCAAGTCGCCGGCGTCGCCGACGACGGTTCGATCCTGGCGACGACGAGTGTGACGGTCGGGGCCGACCTGGGCGATGACGCTCGGCTGCGAAGCGCGCGCAAGGACGCCGGACGGTCCACCATCTGGCACACCGGCATGCCGGTCCGCCACTGGGATCACGCGCTCGGCGACCTCAGCCCACGCCTGGTGCTCGTCTCCCCGGACGGTGAGATCACCGACCTGACCGAAGACGCCGACACCGTGGCGCTGAACGGAGCGTCGGCCGACCTGTCCGCGGACGGTCGCACCGTCGTGACGACCTGGACCGAACGGATCCGAGGTGGGCAGACCCGCACCGACATCGTCCTGATCGACACCGTGACCCACAAGCGGACCACCTTGCTGGCGGCCGACGACGACCAGGAGTACGGATCCCCGCTGCTCTCTCCCGACGGCGCCCACTGCGCGGTGACACGGCGGACGATCTCCACCCCCACCGACACCGGTTACGGCTCCCTGTGGATCCACCCGCTGTCGGACGGCGCACCGGTGAACGTCGACGTCGGTGACCTCACGATCCGCGAATACGCGTGGCGCCCCGACGGAACCCTCCTGGTCGCCGGTGACCTGCACTCCTCCGGCGCGGTGCTCACCGTGGACCCGCGCACCGCACGGGTGCGGACCCTGGTGGACGGAGCGGTGTTCTCCTCCCTGGCCCCGGCACCGGACGGTTCCGTGTACGCGCTGCGTTCCGACATCACCACGCCTGCGCGACCGGTGCGATCGACGCCGGAGGGTCAATCGCGCGAACTCCCGGCGCCCGGTTCGGTGGCGGCGTTGCCGGGCGACCTGGAACGGGTGTGGACCGAGGTCGATGGTGTACGCGTCGGTGCGTGGCTGTGCCTGCCGGAAGGCGCTTCCTCGGCCACACGGGCTCCGACGATGTTGTGGATCCACGGCGGACCGCACACCTCCTTCAATGCGTGGAGTTGGCGGTGGTGCCCGTGGTTGTCCGTCGCCCGTGGCTACGCCGTGCTCATGCCCGACCCCGCCATGTCCACCGGCTACGGGAACGCCGGCCTGAACCGAGGTTGGCCCAGGCGGCCGGACGTGGTCTACCGCGAATGCGAGACACTGCTCGACCAGGTGCTGGAGCGCCCGGAACTGGACGCCTCCCGCACCGCGCTCCTCGGTGCGTCCTTCGGCGGCTTCATGGCCAACTGGATCGCCGGACACACCGATCGCTTCTCGGCGATCGTCACCCACGCCGGGCCGTGGGCGCTGGAGCAGCAGCACCGCACCACCGACGCGGCGGCTGAGAAGACGCGCGTGCACGGCCACGAGGAGGACGACCCCGAGTGGTACCGGGCCAACTCCCCGCACAACGGCGCGGCGCGTGTGACCACCCCGGTGTTGATCTCGCATGGGGACCGGGACTACCGGGTGCCGATCGGTGAGGCTTTGCGGATGTGGTGGGATCTGGTCTCGGGTTGGGACGGCCCGCCGGAGACGCTGCCGCACCGGTTCCTGCAGATGACCGGCGAGAACCACTGGGTGCTCACCCCGTCCAACATCCGCGTGTGGAACGAGGCGGTGCTCGCGTTCTGCGATCAGCACGTGCTCGGGGCCGACCCCGTTCCCGACGTCCTGCCCTGGTGACCGGCCCCCTGCTCTGAGAAAACCGGTGGCTCCGGGCCAGAGCCCGGAGTTACCGTGCCGGCATGGGCGAAAGCGAGAACGTGTGGGACGCCGAGGCCGCGGCCGAATACGACACCCCCGGTGAGGGCATGTTCGCCCCCGAGGTACTCGGCCCGGCCGTGGACCGACTGGCCGAACTCGCCGGCGGGGGCGCCGCCCTGGAGTTCGCGGTGGGCACCGGCCGGGTGGCCGTACCGCTCCTCGAACGGGGCGTGCCGGTCCAGGGCATCGAACTGTCCGAGCACATGGTCGAACGCTTGCGTGCCAAGGTCGACGAAGACGCGCTGCCGGTGACCCTCGGGGACATGGCCACCACCGTCGTGCCGGGCGAGTTCGCCCTCGTCTACCTGGTGTTCAACACGATCTCCAACCTGCTCACCCAGGCCGAACAGGTCGAGTGCTTCCGCAACGCGGCCCGTCACCTCTCACCCGGGGGGCGGTTCGTGGTGGAACTGGGCGTGCCCGACCTGCGGCGCCTCCCGCCCGGACAGGAGGCCGCGGTCTTCGCCTCCGAGGACGGATACGTGGGGCTGGACACCTACGACGTCGTGCGTCAGCATCTGACCTCGCACCACTTCTCCTTCGACGAGAGCCGCCGGGCCCGACTGTTCCGCTCCCGGCACCGGTACGTGTGGCCGGCCGAACTCGACCTCATGGCGCACATCGCCGGTTTCGCCCTCGAATCCCGTCACGCGGACTGGCGTGGCGGCGCGTTCATCGCCGAGTCCCCCTCCCACGTGTCCGTCTATCGCTTGCCCACCGCACGGTGAACACCATGATCGCGCACGTGGGGATTCCGCTCGGTGTCCCGGGGACCGCGTCCGGTCCCGTCCTCGAACCCGGACCGGGTTCGAGGACGGTCAACGCTCACAGGTCCCAGGTCGTCCCGTAGCGCAGGGTCAGTTCCCGCACGTCCTCGGCGGACAGGACCGAGAACTCCCGGCCCTGAAGCGCCACCACGATGCGCGAGGCCTCCTCCAGCTCCACGGCCCCCTCCAGGGCGCCGGCCGCGTCGTCGGCCGCCACCAACGAACCGTGGTTGGCCAACAACGCGGCGCGGAACCGACCGGGCAACCCGGCCACGTTCTCGGCCAACCGGTCACTGCCCGGCGCGGCGTAGGGGACCAGGGGCGCCTGACCGACCCGCATCACCAGGTAGGGGGTGATCGGCGGCAGGGCCGAGGCCGTCGACCAGGCGGGCAGACAGGAGGCCGCCGTGGTGTGCGGTGAGTGCAGGTGCAGCACCGCCCCCGATCCCTGGACCCTGTCGTACATCGCCAGGTGCAGGGGGAACTCCTTGGAGGGCGATGGCCCCTCCAAATGCCGCCCGCGCTCGTCCAGCACGGACAGCCCCCTCGGCCCCAGGTCACCGAGGGAGACCCCGGTGGGGCTCATCAGGATCCGGTCGCCGACGCGCACCGACACGTTCCCCGACGACCCCGGGCTCAGCCCGGATTCGACGGCGCGTCGGCCCACCGCGCACAGTTCCTCGGCGGCCTCCTCCAAACGAAGCTTCACCGTCCCGCCTTCCACGCGCGTACGAAGAGGTCCTCGGCACCGAAGTTGCCGGACTTGAGCATCAGGTGCAGGGCGTCGTCGCCCCGTTCGGCGAGCATCCACGCCACACCGGGGTCCACCTCGGGACCCAACGCCAGTGGGCCCACACCCAGGCTTCGCACCACGGCGCCGCTGGTCTCACCACCCGCGACGAGAAGGGAACGCACCCCCGCCTCGACCAGCCGCTTCGCGACCAGGGCCAGGGCCTCCTCCATCAACGGGGCGTCCGCGGTGTCCACGACGTGCTCGGGCGCGGCGGTCGCGTAGACCACGAACGGGGCCGAACCACCCTCCAGGGCCCGGTCCACGATCCGAGAGACCTCCCCGTCGAAGTCGGCGCGCAGCTCGGAGGGGAGGAGCCGGTGACCGTCACCGTGGGCGAGCGCGTGGCGCACCTGCCCCTGAGTGGCCCGGGAGGCGCTGCCGGAGAGCACCACGCGCGGTCCGTCGGGCAGGCTGATGGCGCGTGGACCCGAGGTTCGGGGGCCGCGCAGCCCCGCGGCCAGGGCGCTTCCTCCGGTGAGCACGCCCAGGTGTTCGCTCGCTCGGGCCAGCGTGTCCAGGTCGGCCTCGTTCAAGGCGTCGACGATCACGAACCGGGCTCCCGCCGCCCGGGCCCGTTCCAGGGCGGTGCGCACCGCGTCGACCCCCCGGTCCACCACGGGCCAGGGCACGAGCGCGACCTCGTCGCCTCCCCCGCTCACCTGTGGGGCCAGGAGCCGCAGCAGGCTGGAGTCGGTCATGGGGGTCAACGGGTGGTGGCGCATCGGTGACTCGTCGAGGGGCTCGTCCCCCACGAAGAGGTGACCGCGGTAGACGGTGCGCCCGTTGGCGGGGAACGCCGGGGCGATCACCGTCATCGGTTCGTCGAGCGCGTCGAGCACCGCCTCGCAGACGGGGCCGATGTTGCCGCGCGGGGTCGAGTCGAAGGTGGAGCAGTACTTGACGTAGAACCGTTCGCAACCGGCACGCCGCAGCGCGGCCAACGCGTCCAGGGAGACCTTGACGGCCTCGTCCACGGGCACGGTGCGCGACTTCAGCGCCACCACCACGGCGTCGGTCCCGTCGGGGACGGGGATCGTCCCGACGGTGCCCTCGTCGCCCAGGACGACGGTGGTCCGGAAACCGGCCGTCGTGAGAGTGATCGCGATGTCGGTCGCTCCGGTGAGATCGTCGGCGATCACGCCGAGGGTAGCCATGGGGTCCTCCTGTGGTCGGTTCTTACAGCGGTGACGACCGCTCCCGTGCCGCGCGGCACGGGAGCCCGGGCGGGGAGCGGTCGAGGGGGAGGGCGGATCAGACCACGCCGAGCGCGATCATGGCGTAGAGCACCGCGAACCCGGTCACACCCGAGATCACCGAGGCGACCCCGATGGAACGGATGCCCTGGCCCACCGTCATGTTGGACAGGGTGGTGGTGACCCAAAAGCCCGAGGAGTTCGCGTGCTTCATGATCTGCGCACCGGTCGCGCAGGCCAGGTAGACCACGAGGGGCGACAGGTCCAGCGAGGGGATCAGCGGCTGCATGATGGCCGCGGAGGTCATCACACCGAGGATGTTGGAACCGGTGATCGAGCACACGGCGGCGGCCACCAGGAACGGGATGATGACCGGTGACAGGCCGGTGCTCTCGATGGTCCCGGCCACGCTCTCGGCCACACCGGTCTCCCGGATGATGGTGGCCAGCGCACCGCCCACACCGGTCAGGGCCAGGGGCATCGCGGCGATGCGCAGCCCGGACTCGAACAGGTCGTTCAGGGTCTCCTTGTCGCGCCAGCGACCGCGGAACAGCGGCAGGGCCAGCAGGCAGGCCAGGAACAGGGCCAGGGTCGGCTCACCGAGGAACAGCACCAGGCCGGTGAACCAGGAGCCCTCGGGCAGGACCGGGGCGGTCAACGAGGCGAAGACGATGAGGACGATGGGGGCCAGGATCGGCACCAGGGAGCCGAACAACCCCACTCGGGGAGTGTCGGTCCCCTCGCTCACGGCGGACTCCGAGCCACCGCCGCCGGCGGAACCGCCGGCGTTCACCAGGTGTTCGACGAACTCGGGCTTGGGCGGCACGTAGGTCTTGATTCGGGAAAGGTAGAGGGTCGCGGCCAGCACACCGGGAACGCCCACCATGAGCCCGTAGAGGATGGCCTCGCCCATGGGCACCTCCAGCAGGGAGGCGGACGCGAGGGGACCGGGGCCGGGAGGCACCACCGAGGTCATGACGTAGGCGCCGAGGTAGAGGATCGGCCCCAGCCTCATCATCGAGATGCCCGTGCGGTAGGCCAGCGCGGACACGATCGGGATCAGCATGACCACCGCGGTGTCGGCGATGAGCGGGATGCCCAGGACGGTCGAGGCCAGGGCGATGGCCCAGGGGACGCGTTTCTCGGCGAACATGCGCAGCGCCGTATCGGTGATCTTCATGGCGGCGCCGCTCAGTTCGAGCATCTTGCCGAGCACACAGCCGAAGATGACCAGCAGACCGACGCTGGCCAGGGTACTGCCGAAGCCCTCCTTGACCAGTTCGACGGTGGCCGCACCGCCCATGCCCAGGACCAGCCCCAGCGCTACGACCACGATGAACAGCGTGGCCACGGGATGGACCTTGAACCGTGCGATGAGCAGGATCAGGACGAAGATGGCGGCCAGGAACGCCAGGAGGGTGGAGAGGTCGGACATGTCATCGGTTCCGATCGCTGATGCGGGTGCGGGCGTGGCGCCACGCGTGCAGGAGGGTGGTGTCGGGGGCGGCGAGGTCGTCGATCCCGATCAGGGCGCCGGCGGGGACGTCGCGGGCCAGGGTGGCGTGCGCCGCCAGGTACAGCGGGGCCACGTCCTGGGGGGCGTGCGCGGTGTCCAGCAGGACCGCGGCCACACCCTCGACCTCGTGGTGGTGCCCGCCCATGTCGAGTCGGGTGCCCGCACGCAGGGCCTCCCGGGCGCGCCCGGCCAGGACCGCGTGCGGGGCGGGATGGCGACGACCGGCCCCGCGGTGGTGGTCGACCGCGTCCAGCAGGCTCAGCGGCGTCTCGACCCCCATGAAGTGGTAGGGCAGGTACATGCAGGCGTAACGCCCGGAACGGGAGACGACGTGCCCCTTCTGGGCGAGCAGTTCCCAGGTGACGGGGTCCCCGGTGCGCACGACGACGAAGACCCCACCGGCGAAGGACGCCTCCTCGGGCAGGCGCAGCACGCTGAAGACGTCCACCACGCCGTCGGCGGTGAGGATGCCCCCGTCCTCTTCGCGGGCGTAGACGTCGGCCAGTTCGGCGACACGGGCGACGGGGTAGTGGAGTGACTCCACGTCCGGGACCAGGCCGGTGTGGCCGGCCACGACCGCCATCTCGCAGTAGTCGGCGGCGGCCGAACGCTTGAGACCGGCCACGGCGCGGGCGCGCGCGGCCAGGGTCGCCGGAACGTCCTCGCCCAGGGTCGCCAGGTCGGCCAGTTCGGGGGCCTCGATCTCCTGGTCGAGTTGGCGCACCCGCCCGGTGGCGGGGTCGAACACCAGGTCGTACTCG
This sequence comes from Nocardiopsis sp. NPDC055879, assembly GCF_053615935.1. Classification (NCBI taxonomy): domain Bacteria; kingdom Bacillati; phylum Actinomycetota; class Actinomycetes; order Streptosporangiales; family Nocardiopsidaceae; genus Nocardiopsis; species Nocardiopsis sp. NPDC055879. The sequence continues at coordinate 176,975 of NZ_JBSHCT010000006.1, read as the reverse complement.
CCGGACTTGCCGATCGCCACGACGTCGAGCCCGAGCCGTAGGGCGCGCTCGTACCACTCGATGAGGTTGGCCGGCTGGTCGCCGATGCCGGGGGTGTACACCACGTCGTGTTCGCGGGCGAGGTCGGCCAGGGCGATGCCCGCGACGGAGTCGACCTCCTTGGAGACCATGACCACGTGGCGTCCGGTCTCGATGGCCCCGCGTGCGGCCTCGGTGCCCACTCGCGGGTTCCCGGTGGCCTCGACGAGCACGTCGTGATCGGCCCGGGTGAGCAGGGCGACGTCGGCGACGACCGCGATCCGGTCCGGGGCCAGGGCGGCCACCTCTTCGGGGGTGGCGCACACCTGAAGGTCGGAGCGGTCATAGCCCAGCTCCACGCACAGGTCGATGGTCCCGGTGGTGTCGAGGTCGCACAGGACCGCGGGGTGCAGCCGTTCGATGCGCGTGGTCTGTGCCAGCAGCGTGCGCGCGAAGCCGCCCCGTGCTCCGGTGAGCGCGTACCGCACGGGGGAGGGCGGCGGGGAGGTGGCGTCGGTGCCTTCCATGGTTCTCCTTCTCTCACCTCACGAGTGGCACGTGGTGTGCCGGGGTCGCGAAGGCAATGAGCAGAGTTTTAACACTAACGGAACATATGAGTCAACAATACTCACAGTTGGGATCATCTGGGAACTATCGGTACCATGATGAGTGTGAACAGACCTGAAGGAGGACGATGATCCCGGCGCAACGGCGTGACCTGCTCCTACGTGAGCTGCGCGGCACGGGCGTGCTGAGCGTCAGAGAGCTGTGCGAGATCCTCGACGTCTCACACATGACGGTGCGCCGCGACATCATGACGTTGGAGGAGGAGGGCAAGGTCCGCTCGGTCCCCGGCGGGGTCGAACTGGCCTCACAGGTGCGCTCCGAACCCTCCTACCGGGACAAGTCCCGGGTGGACCTGGCGGAGAAGCGGGCCATGGCGCACGCGGCGGCGGAACTCGTGGGGCAGGGCCAGACCGTCTACCTGGACGCGGGCACCACCCTGGGCCAGCTCGTGCCGCTGTTGTGGCACGTCACCGGACTGACCGTCATCACCAACGACCTCACCACCGCCGCCTCCCTCACCGATCACCCCGACGTGACCCTGTACCTGGTCGGGGGTCAGATCGACCGCGAGAACCGGTCCTCGATCGGTGACATCGCCGCCGACATGGTCGCCGAGTTCAACATCGACGTCGCCTTCGTGTCGACGAGCTCATGGGACCTCCATCGCGGCTCGACCACCCCCTCCCGCTCGAAGGTGGCGGTCAAACGCGCGGCCATGGCCGCGGCCTCGTCCTCCGTCCTGGTGGCGGGCGCCGACAAGTACGGCGCCTTCGGCACGTTCAAGGTCGCACCGCTCACCGGGTTCACCTCGGTGATCACCGACGACCGTCTTCCGGACGCCTCGGCGCGGGCGGTCCGCGAACTCGGCGTCCCCCTGGAGATCGTCACACCCCGGCGCGAAACCGGCGGTGACGAGACCGACTCGGAGGAGGCCTCCACCGCCTCGGCCTGAGGAAGGCCCTCCCGCTCGGACCCACCTCGTTCCGCGTGCCCCGCCGGACGCACTTCGTTCGGCGGGGCACGCGGGCGCGGGTCAGGAACGGCCGCTCTCGCGGAACAGCAACCACACCAGGTAGCCGCCGCCCAGGCACACGGTCACCGCGCCCACCGGCAGCGCGATGCCCGGGATCGCGTACCGGGCGATGAGGTCGGCCATCGACAGCAACAACGCGCCCGCCAGGGCCGACCCGGTCAGGTCCGCGATGCCGCCGTGCCGGGTCAGCCTGCGGGCGATCTGAGGGGCGACGAGGGCGACGAACGCGATCGGTCCGGTCACCGCCGTCACGACCGCGGTGAAACCGACACCGACCACCACCATCAGGGCCTTGGTGGCCTCCACCGGAACCCCCGACATCGCCGCGGTGTCCTCGCCCAGCTCCAGTTGACGCATCCGGCGGCCGAGCGCCGGCAGGGCCAGGAAGAGCAGGACGGCCATGGCGGCGGACACCCCCACCGGCGGCCAACCCACCCCGTTCAGGGTGCCGGCGCCCCAGATCGCGGCCCGCAGGGCCACGTCCAGGTCCGCCTTGACCGAGAACCAGGTGTTGACCGAGGACAGCATCGCGCCGACCGCGATGCCGACGATGATGAGCCGGAACCCCCGCATCCCCTGTCGCAACGCCAACAGGTACACCGCCAGCGCAGTACCCAGGCCGCCCAGCACCGCGCCGCCGGCCAACGTCGGATAGCCGCTGCCGCCCAGCATGATCACGCACACCACACCCGTGTAGGCGCCGGAGTTGAGCCCGATGATGTCGGGGCTGCCCAACGGGTTGCGGGTGAGCGACTGGAACAGGGCGCCGCTCAACCCCAGACAGGCACCGAACAGGGCGGCGGCGACGGCCCGGGGCGCCCGCCACTCCACCACCACGAGCCGGTTCGGTCCCTCCGAGCCCGGAGCCAGCGCACCGATCACCTCCGGGATCGGAATGACGCGCGAACCCATGGAAAGCGCTATCAGGACACAGGCCGGTAGTGCCAGGAGCATGATCCCGTAGACGATGAGGGCCCGCCGGGAGGAGCGCACGCTCACCCTCCCGGCCCTCAGCACGATCGTGTCCCTCACAGCGCGTTCGCCTTCGTCCGTCGAATCAACATGATGAGCACGGGCGCGCCCAGGAACGCGGTGACGACACCGACCTGGAGTTCGCCCGGCCAGACCACCAGACGCCCGATGACGTCGGAGAGCAGGACCAGCGCGGGCGCCGCCACCAACGTGAACGACAGGATCCACCGCTGGTCCGGGCCGGTGATCATGCGCACCGCGTGCGGCACCATCAACCCGACGAAGGAGATGGGACCGGCCGCCGCGGTGGCCGCACCGCACAGCACCGTGATCGCCACGATCCCGAACGCGCGGGTCAGGGCCACCCGCGCCCCCATGGCGTGGGCGAGCTCCTCGCCCAGGGCCAGCGCGTTGAGCGAACGGGTCAGTGCCAGAGCCAGTACGAGGCCCACCAGGACGAACGGGGCGATGGCCGCCACGGTGCCCTCGGGGCGATCGGCCAGGGTTCCGGCCTCCCAATAGCGCATCCGGTCGAAGCTCTCGGGGTCGACCAGGGTCAGCGCCGAGGCGGCTCCGCTGAAGACCGCGCCCAACGCGACCCCCACCAGGACCAGCCGCAACGGCGTCGCCCCACCCGGTCCACGAGCGGAGACGAGGTAGACCATCGTGGCGGCGATGAGCGCGCCCGCGAACCCCGACCACAGGTACTGGTCGATCCGGGTCACCCCGAGCACGCTCACGCTCACGGCGATGGCGAACGCGGCGCCCGAGTTGACCCCGAGGATCCCCGGGTCGGCCAGGGGGTTGCGGGTCAGGGCCTGGGCGAGCGCCCCGGCCACGCCCAGCGCCATGCCCACGAGCAGGCCCAGCAGGGTGCGCGGCACGCGTAGGGCGAGCACGGTCAGATGGTCGATGCTCTGGTCGGGGGCGGTCAGGGCCGCCCACACGGTGGACACCGGTAGGCGGGCCGACCCCACCATGAGACCGGCCGCGCAGGACAGGGCGAGAAGGATCAGGCACAGGAGCAGCCACACCGGACGGGCGCCGATTCCTCGGCGGTGGGACTCGTCCGGTGTGGCGGTGGACCCGTGCGGGTTCCGTTCCTCCCCGCGGTTCTTCAAGAGGGAACGCACGTGATGGGGGCTTCCTAGGAGAACTGTTCCTCGACGATGTCCAACAGCGCGAGTTCCTCGTCGTAGTCGCCGCGCAGGCCCCAGTGGGGCAGGTCGTAGGCGTTGCCCTCCTCGAACGCGGGCAGCGCCGCGTAGACCGACGACTCCGACAGGCTCTCCACGTCGGCGGTGTCACCGTGGAAACCGATGATGAAGACGGTGGGGGCGTCGACGATCCGACCGACCTGTTCGCTGGAGATCTCGAACATGTCACCGCCGGCGGTGTAGGGCTCGAAGTCGTTCTCGGTGAACAGGGTGTCGGTCTCGAAGCCCAGGCGCGCGAACGTCTCGGGCAGCCCCATGTCCTCGATGAGCACGTAGGGGGTCTGGTCGGCGGTCACCGTCAGGAAGGTCGCCGGGTTCGGTGGGACGGTGATGGCCGCCGCGACCTCCTCCACCCGTTCGTCGTAGGTCGCGGCGAGTTCCTCGTAGCGCTCGGGGCTTTCGAAGACCTCCTCGGCCAGGAAGGAGAACTGGTCCTGCCAGGTGGTGCGGGTGTCGTCGACGATGACGGTCGGCGCGATCTCACCGAGCCGGTCGTAGGCCTCCACCGCCTGGAAGTGCGGGAAGCCGAGACCGCCCGCGATGATGAGGTCGGGTTCCAGGCCCAGGATCGCTTCGAGGTCGAACCCGTCCGCGCTCCACGGCAGGATCTCGGTGCCGTCCTCCTCGGCGGCTTGGGCCCAGTGCTCGGAGAACGCTCCTTCGGTGTCGGCGGTCTCGGGGATGACCCCGACCACCGGAACGTCGAGGTGGTAGAGGTAACCGGCCAGGGCGTGGTTGAGGACCACCACCCGCTCGGGGGCGCCTGGAACACTCACCTCGCCCTGCCCGGTCTCCACGACCCGGGTTTCGGATCCGGTGGCCTCCTCGGCCTCGGTGGTGCTTTCGCCGGCCCCGCAGGCGCTCAGGGCCAAGGATCCGACCGTGAGCAGGGACATGAGGGGCACAAGGGGGACTCGGAGGGATCGCATGGGGCCTCGTTCTGGACAGGGTAGGGGAGACGGGGGGCCGACAGGAAAGATAAGGTAAGCCTAGGCTAATATCCCTGGTGCCGGTGGGCGCGCCCCAGGTGACATCGGTGCTCGCCCGAGATGACATGTTCTGGAGCCGTGATGACGCCGAAACAGCTCTGCCGGGTCGTGCCCGAGAACACGATCCGGTTCCTGGGACACGACACCCACGAACACGAGGTGCCGCACCTGATCCACGTGGTCGCCGGAGCGGCCGAACTGGTCGTGGCCGGAGAATCGATCACCCTGCGGGCCCGGCACAACCTCTGGCTGGCCCCGCACGTGCCCCACTCGATGCGGTTGGAAGAGGGCGGGATGGCCCTGGGGCCGCTGCTCTCCCCGGGCACCTCGCCCCCACAGCGGGTGCATCGACTCGGGGTGGTCCCCGAACTCACCCGGGTCATCATGACCGTGCTGGGGGCGGCGCCGGCCACCGCAGACCAGGTACGCCCCTTCCGGGACGCCCTCGATGCCGTCCTGGGCGGGCTGTCGCGGCCGCGCTTTCCCGTCACGCTGCCCGAACATCCGGTGGCCAGGGCCCTCGCGCGCGAGACCGCCCGCTCCGAGGCCACCCTGGAGGAGCTCGCCCGACGCCACCACACCAGCGTCCGTCACGTCCAACGCCTCTTCGTCGAGCAGACCGGGCTCGTCTACACCCGATGGCGCACCCGGGCGCGGTTGAACACGGCGATCGAACGGCTCAGGGCCGGCCACGGTCTGCCCGAGGCGGCCCGGGTCTCGGGTTATTCGACCAGAAGCGGCCTGCTCCGTGCCCTGAGCAGGGAGAGCGGCCTGCCCGAGTCGCTGCTGTCCGAAGACCCCCTGGCCGCACTCGACGCGACACCGGTCGCGGCCTGACCCCTTCCGAACACACGCCGGAGCGGGCGATTTTCCTATCTCTTGGGTAGGTTGTTTTCTACACTGGTGTGACGGGCGCGGATCCGCGCCCGCCACACCCACCGTCCACGCATCACTTCGGGAATCGAGGGGACCATGTCCAGGGTCAAACTCCGGCTACGCGGCCAGGAGGACGACGTCGAGCGTCTGTTGGAGACCCTGCGGTCCGATGAGGCCGTCCGACTGGACGAGAAGGTGCCGGAGCCGCAATCCGGTGGCTACGTGGTCGTCCACGCGGTGGCCTCCACCGACGACGAGTAGGACCTCCACGCGCGGGGACCGGCCGTGATCCTCAACGTCCGGTCCGCACCGCCCGCCGCACGCTCGGAGGCCCCGACCCGGACCGGGCCGGGGCTCTACCCGGTCAGATCCTCGGTAGCAGGGTGGCCAGCAGGACCACGCCGACCGAGGTCACCAGGCTCGTCATCGCCATGGTCCGGGCCAGGCGCGGCCTGGTGCGGGTGGTCGCGCCGTGCAGCGTCGCCGCGACCATCACCACGCAGAACAACGCCAACTTCGCCGCCAGCACCCGGCCGTATCCGGGTTCGAGCAGGGAGGCCCAGGTCACCCCGGCTCCCCAGGCCAGGGTGATCCCCGTGCCCAGCTGGACCGGTAGGAAGAACCCCGCAGTGAGGGTCCCGAAGCGCTTTCCGATGGCGGTGAGCACCGTGGTGCGACGTTCGCCTTCCAGGGTCCGTCGGGTCAGCGGCATGACCACCAGGGAAACGGTGAGCTGTCCGCCCACCCACAACATCGCCGAGAGCACGTGCAGGAAACGCACCCCTGCCCAGACCGCTTCCTCCATCAGGGTTCCTCCACCTCGAAGTGTCCGTGCGCGCCGCCCTCGGCGTGGCGCAGATCGTGGTCGACGAAGGGGTAGTGCCCCGCCTCGGGGAAGGTCGTCTCGACGAAGCCACCCTGGGCCGTGCCCAGATCGAGTGTCTGGGAGCCACCGTCGTCGTCGGGGCGCAGCAGGTAAGCGCCTTCCTTGTAGACGGTGTCGAAGCGCGCCCCGACCACGTGGAAGGAGGTGCCGTCCAACGGGCCGGCGGTCACCACCCACACACGCACACGTTCGTCGACCCGCGCCACCAACGGCGCGTGGTCGTAGCCCATGGCGGCACCGTTGAACATCCACCCCTGGGGTTGTCCGGTACGGATGCGCTCGGTCTGCTCGGCGTCGCCGGGCTCGCCCGGGTACAGCTCGCCCTGGACCAGCACGTACTCGCGGTCGACCTCGGCCAGGTCGGGCGGGTCGATGATCACCGCCCCGTACATGCCGTTGGCCAGGTGGTGGCTCATCGGCGCGGTCGAGCAGTGGTACAGCCACGCCCCCGCCTTGTCGGCGGTGAACCGGTAGGTGAGCTCCTCGCCCGGGGCGATGGTGCGCATGGGTTCGTCCGGGGCCAACGAACCGGCGTGGAAGTCGATGCTGTGTCCCATCGTGCCGTCGTTGACCAGGGTGACGACGAAGACGTCACCGACCTTCCCGCGCAGGACGGGCCCGGGCGCGGTGTCGCCGAAGGTCCACACCGGGCGCCGAACACCGGGCGCGACCTCCTGTTCGCTCTCGCCCACCCGGATCTCGACCTCGTGCTCGTCGGTGTCGGGGGACGGGTCCAGCTCGGCGTCGATGGGTTCCCAACCCTGGCTGAACTCTCCGGACAGGTCGAGCGGCGCACCGGTGGCCCCCATGGAGTGCTCACCGTGTTCGGCGACGGGAAGGTCGTCGCCGGTGGTGGTCACCGTCATCTCCATGCCCGAGGCGCGGTGTCCCATCACCGAGCACCACCCTCGCAACGGACCGTCCACCACCCCCACCTCCAGGGTGGCGCTCTCCCCGGGCGCGAGCACGGGGGTGCGCGTTCCGTTCTCCATGCGCAAATCGTGCGGTTGGGCGTCCTCGTTGGTCACCTCCAACACCAGTACGTCGCCCGGGTCGACGGTGATGGTGCCCGGTTCGACCACCATGTCCCCGAGCGCCACGTCCACGGTGCTCGTCCGACCGGTGGGGGTGACGGCGGATTCCTCGTCGGTGGGCACACCGAGGGCGAACACCAGCGCCAGCGCGGTCAGCGCGGCGCCCAACCCGGTTCCCACCAGCCCGGGGGAGGCGGTCACCTCCCAGGCGCGCAGGACGGCCACCCCGGCGAGCAGCACGAAGGTCGCCGCGGACGCGAGCACCAGTGCCCACGCCGCGGTGCCCCACGGCCCCGGGAACAGGGTCGGCGGCAGGCCGAGGTTGAGCGCGGCCAGGCGGACCGGCCACCCCCGACCCAGCAGTGCGGTGTTGGCCTTGACCGCGCGGGGACCGCCGCCCAAGACCACGGGAAGCAGGTAGGTCAGGGACCCCAATAGGACCTGGCCGGCGAAGCCCACGAGGAACAGCGGAAGGAGCGGCTGTAGGACGGTGTGCACCTCGTGCGGGGCGTGCACGGCCAGGGTGTGGACGTCCACCGCCAGCGCGGCGAGCAACCAGACCAGGGAGGCGGCGACCGACCAGGCCGCGGCCCCCGTCGGCCGTTTGCGCAGCGCGGTGCGCACCAAGGGGACCAGGCAGACCAGGACCCCGGCCGCGTACACCACGATCCCGGTCAGGGCCCCCCAGCGCATGCCGGCGGCGAGCCCGACGGCACTCGCCACCAACCCCACCAGGACGGGGACCAGGGCGCGGCGGGCCACGGTGCCCGCGCCCTCCACGACGCGGGTGCGCAGGATGGTCGGCCACAGCGTGAACAGGCTGCCGATCACCGCCAGACCGACCCAGCCCCACAGGTTGAGGTGGACGTGCGCCGCCAACGACCGTTGCCGGACCTCGGGACCGGCGGCGTCGAACAGCATCATCGTGCCGAGCACGGCCCCCAGCACGAACGAGACGCCGGCCGCCGTGTACCAGGCGCCGATGTGGGCGAACCTTCCGCCCAACGCACTTCGGCAGGCGCGTGCCAGGGCCAGGGTGTGCACCACGACCACGCCCAGCACGGCCACCGCTCCGACCACCGCGAAGGGGATCGGGACGGAGGTCGCTCCGACCACCAGGACCACGACGCCGGTGTTGAGCACGGTCAGCCGGGCGGCCTGATAGCGGTCCGAGGTCGCGGGCAGGCGCAGCAACGCGACCGTGAAGTGCTCGGTCCAGGTGACGATCGCGTTGGTGACCGTTCCGAGCAGGAGCAGGTGCACCGGTAACCAGGAGGGCAGACCGAGCGGGCCGACGGCCGCGGCGGCGCACACCGCGAGCAACGCCCAGACCAGGGCGATCACGTTGGCGCGGGCGTGCCAGGACACCTGCCGTGGCAGCGGCGGTGGTCGGTCGGGGCGTTCGATACGCACGAACGTGGCGGGCATGACGGCTCCGTTTCCGAACAGGGGACGACCGCGTGCGCGGCCGGCCGGTTCCGGCCCAAGGGGCGTGTGCTCCGGGGCACGGTGGGCGATGAGCTCCCGGTGGCACGGAAAAGGGGCCGTTTGTTGGAGCGCGAGAGACGTCGGGGAGCGCGGTTCAGCTCCCGGGAGGGTCCTCCACCTCCGTTTCGCGTAGTTCGGCCACGCAGTGTCCCGGGGTGGCGAAGGGGCGCAACCGTACGGCCTCCACGGGCGCGCGCATGCGTTCCAGGGCGCCGCGGATCATGCCCAGGTGGACGCCGCAGACCACGTCCGGGGCGGCCTCGGCCAGCTCACGGAAGGGGCAATGACGCAGGTCGATGTGGGTGCCATCGGGGGAGGGGCGAGGGCGGAACCCGGTCTCGCGCAGGAGGTCGGTCACCGCGGCACGGGCGGTGTCGGCGTCCACGGGTGGGCGCGGCCCCCTGGAGTCGACCAGCCGTTCCCCCTGGCCCTGCCCGGCCCGTACGGCGGCCTCGCTCTGATCGCCCTCGATGGCGGACAGGTGGGCCACCAAGGCCTCGGCGAGCATCCGGTAGTCGCGCTGTTCATCGTCGTCGGCCGGGGTGTACAGGGTGCGCGGGCGCCCGGGCCGATCACGCTCCTCGGGGGCGGCTCGGACCAGACTCCGGTCGGTCAGTAACGACAGATGTGAGCGCACGGTGTTGGTGTGCAGCCCGACCACCTCGGCGATCTCGCGGACGTCCATCGGATGGTCGGACCGGCGCAGTGTCTGCAGGACGGCGACCCGGCTGGGGTCGGCCAGGACCCGATGCTCGCCGGGGTCGATCCCCGTGGTGGCGGACGTTCGCCCTTGGTTCCCGTGGTCGTTCACACCTTGTGTTTACACGGTCCCGATTGTAAATACAACGCAGGTGGTGAAAAAGCGTGTGGACGTGCGGATGCACGTGCGACCCGGGGGGACTTAAGGCCCACCACCAGTACAGACCTTCGCGGGACGATCCCGGACTCACGACTTTGGTCCGACTGCCACGTCCACTGGTGGGGTGGGAAGGGCAACAGGTCACCGAGACGGCCGCAGGCGGTCGTCGAAGGAGAGAGGACCTCAGTAGTGACCCGCTACGATCCGCGCGAAAACTCCGAAACCGGGCCCGCGCCCGGTATGGACGGTCCGGTCTCCGACGCACTTCTGCGCACCCGCAGATTCCTTCGCCCACAAGAGGTGTCCGAGGACCTTCGTACCGTCCACCGCGTCGGCGGCCGAGACGCCGACGTCTTCTACCGAGACCGCTGGAGCCACGACAAGGTGGTGCGCTCCACCCACGGGGTGAACTGCACCGGATCCTGTTCCTGGAAGGTCTACGTCAAGGACGGGATCATCACCTGGGAGGGACAACAGACCGACTACCCGTCGGTGGGCCCGGACAGCCCCGAGTACGAACCCCGAGGCTGCCCTCGCGGCGCCGCCTTCTCCTGGTACACCTACTCGCCCACCCGCGTGCGCTACCCGTACGTGCGCGGTGTGCTGCTGGAGATGTACCGCGAGGCCCGCGAACGCCTCGGCGACCCGGTCCTGGCCTGGGCCGACATCGTCGACGACCCCGAACGCGCCGCCCGCTACAAGCGCGCCCGCGGCAAGGGCGGACTCGTGCGCGCGAGCTGGGAGGAGGCCCTGGAGATCGCGGCCGCCGCCCACGTGCACACCGTCGCCGAACACGGCCCCGACCGGGTCGCCGGTTTCTCCCCGATCCCCGCGATGTCGATGGTCTCCCAGGCGATCGGCTCCCGCTTCTACGGGCTCATCGGCGGCTCGATGCTCTCGTTCTACGACTTCTACGCCGACCTTCCCGTCGCCTCCCCGCAGGTGTTCGGCGACCAGACCGACGTGCCCGAGTCCGGTGACTGGTGGAACGCCGGCTACCTCATCATGTGGGGCTCCAACGTCCCCGTCACCCGCACCCCGGACGCCCACTGGATGGCCGAGGCCCGCTACCGGGGTCAGAAGGTCGTCGTGGTCTCCCCTGACTACGCCGACAACACCAAGTTCGCCGACGAGTGGCTGGCCGCACGGCCCGGCAGCGACGGCGCCCTGGCCATGGCCATGGGACACGTGGTGCTGCGCGAGTTCTTCGTGGAGCGCACCACCCCCTATTTCGACGACTACGTGCGTCGCTACACCGACCTGCCGTTCCTGGTGCGTCTGGAGGAGACCGACGACGGCCACCGCGCCGGCAAGTTCCTCACCGCCCAGGACCTGGGCCGAGAAGGCGAGAACACCGCGTTCAAGACGGTCGTCCTGGACGAGACGACCGGAGAACCGGTGGTCCCCAACGGTTCGCTGGGATTCCGCTACGGCGAGGAGGGCGAGGGCAAGTGGAACCTCGAACTCGGTGACACCAAGCCCCGACTCACCTTGTACGAAGGCTCGGACGGCGAGGCGGTCGAGGTCCACCTGGCCCGCTTCGACACCGAGGACGCCCCGCCCTCACGCCGCGGCGTACCCGTGCGCCGAGTGGGCGGCCACCTGGTCACCACCGTCTACGACCTGCTGCTCGCCCAGTACGGCGTGGGCCGCGAGGGCCTGCCCGGCACCTGGCCGACCGGCTACGACGACCCCGACGAGCCGGGCACCCCGGCCTGGCAGGAGACCTTCACCGGCGTCCCGGCCGCCCGCGCCGAGCGGATCGGCCGCGAGTTCGCCGCTAACGCCGAGGAGTCCAAGGGCCGCTCCATGATCATCATGGGCGCCGGAACCAACCACTGGTTCCACTCCGACACCATCTACCGCGCCTTCCTCACCCTGACCACGCTCACCGGTTGCCAGGGCGTCAACGGCGGCGGCTGGGCGCACTACGTCGGCCAGGAGAAGACCCGCCCCCTCACCGGCTACAACCAGATGGCCTCGGCCGGGGACTGGTCGCGTCCGCCCCGACACATGGTGCAGACCGCGTTCTGGTACCTGCACAGCGACCAGTACCGCTACGACCGGTTCAGCGCCGACCAGGTCTCCTCCGGGCTGGGCAAGGGCCTGTTCGAGGGCATGAGCACCGCCGACGTCATCGCCCAGTCCGCGCGCATGGGATGGATGCCCTCCTACCCGACCTTCGACCGCAACCCCCTGGACCTGGCCGACGACGCACGCCAGGCCGGACTCCCGATCACCGAGTACGTACCGCGCGAACTCAAGGAAGGGAGGATGCGCTTCGCCTGCGAGGACCCCGACGCGCCCAAGAACGCGCCCCGGGTCCTGACCGTGTGGCGGGCCAACCTGCTGGGCAGCTCCGCCAAGGGCAACGAGTACTTCCTCAAGCACCTACTCGGCACCGACTCCTCCCTACGAACCGAGGAGGCGCCGGAGGGCCAACGCCCCCGGGACGTGCGCTGGCGGGAGGAAGCACCCGAGGGCAAACTCGACCTGCTGCTGTCCCTGGACTTCCGGATGACCAGCACCACCGTCTTCTCCGACGTGGTACTCCCGGCCGCCACCTGGTACGAGAAACACGACCTGAACTCCACGGACATGCACCCGTTCGTGCACCCGTTCAACCCGGCCATCTCCCCGCCCTGGCAGGCCCGCACCGACTTCGACGCCTTCCACGGACTGGCCCGTACCTTCAGCGAACTGGCCGTCGAGCACCTGGGCACGCGACGGGACGTGGTCGCCGTGCCGCTGACCCACGACACCCCCGACGCGATGGCCACCCCCAACGGCACCGTCCTGGACTGGAAGTTCGGTGAGTGCGAGCCCATCCCCGGCGTGACCATGCCCAAGCTCGTGGAGGTCGAACGCGACTACACCGCGATCGCCGCCAAACTCGGCGCGCTGGGCCCGCTCGCGGACAAGCTCGGCGTGACCACCAAGGGCATCACCTACAACGTCGACAAGGAGATCGACTACCTGGGCCGGGTCAACGGCACCGTGCGCGGCGGGCCGGCCGACGGACGCCCCGCGCTCGAACGCGACTCCCAGATGTGCGAAGCGATCCTGGCGTTCTCGGGCACCACCAACGGACGCCTGGCCACCCAGGGGTTCCACACCCTGGAGAAGCGGGTGGGCACCGAACTGGCCGACCTGTCCGCCGAGAGCGAGGGCAAACAGATCACCTTCGCCGACGTGCAGGTCGCACCGGTGTCGGTACTCACCTCACCCGAGTGGTCGGGCAGCGAGAGCGGTGGACGCCGATACTCGCCGTTCACCATCAACGTCGAACGCAAGAAGCCCTGGCACACCCTCACCGGACGCCAGCACTTCTTCCTCGACCACGACTGGATCACCGAGGCCGGAGAGAACCTGCCCGTGTACCGGCCGCCGCTGAACATGCACCGGCTCTTCGAGGAACCCGAGGTCGGGGACAACGGCGAACTCGGCGTGACCGTGCGTTACCTGACCCCGCACAACAAGTGGTCCATCCACTCCGAGTACCAGGACAACCTGCTGATGCTCAGCCTGTCCCGGGGCGGCCCGGCCATCTGGATGAGCGGCGCCGACGCCGACAAGATCGGCGTGCGCGACAACGAGTGGATCGAGGCGGTCAACCGCAACGGCGTGGTCGTGGCCCGCGCCATCGTCTCCCACCGCATGCCGGAGGGGACCGTGTACATGCACCACGCCCAGGACCGGCTCATCGACGTTCCCCGCGCCGAGACCTCCGGCAAACGCGGCGGCATCCACAACTCGATCACCCGGCTGCTGGTCAAGCCCACCCACCTCATCGGTGGCTACGCCCAGTTCAGCTACGCCTTCAACTACATCGGCCCCACCGGTAACCAGCGCGACGAGGTGACCGTCATCCGTCGGCGTTCCCAAGAGGTGGAGTACTGATGCGGTCGATCGGAACGGGGGAGGAGTACGAATGAAGTTGATGGCTCAGATGGCCATGGTGATGAACCTCGACAAATGCATCGGGTGCCACACCTGTTCGGTCACCTGCAAACAGACCTGGACCAACCGTGCCGGCATGGAGTACGTGTGGTTCAACAACGTCGAGACCCGGCCCGGGCAGGGCTACCCTCGCACCTACGAGGACCAGGAGAAGTGGAAGGGCGGCTGGGTCCGCAAACCCAACGGACGCCTGGCCCTGCGTTCGGGCGGTCGGCTCAAGAACCTCACCACGATCTTCGCCAACCCCACGATGCCCGGCATCGACGACTACTACGAGCCCTGGACCTACGACTACCAGACGCTCACCAACGCCCCGCTCCAGGAGCACACGCCGGTCGCCCGACCCAAGTCGCTCATCAGCGGCCGCGACATGGCGATCCGGTGGAGCGCCAACTGGGACGACAACCTCGCCGGCGGTCCCGAGCTCGCCCAGGACGACCCCGTCCTGCGCAAGGTCTCCGACAAGGTCAAGCTCGAATTCGAGCAGTCCTTCATGTTCTACCTGCCCCGCATCTGCGAACACTGCCTCAACCCCTCCTGCGCCGCCGCGTGCCCCGCCGGGGCCATCTACAAGCGCAGCGAGGACGGCATCGTGCTCGTGGACCAGGACACCTGCCGGGGCTGGCGCAAGTGCGTGACCGCCTGCCCCTACAAGAAGATCTACTTCAACCACCGCACCGGCAAGGCCGAGAAATGTACGTTCTGCTACCCCCGCATCGAGGTCGGCATGCCCACGGTGTGCGCCGAGACGTGCGTGGGACGGCTGCGCTACCTGGGCCTGGTGTTCTACGACATGGACGCCGTCCTGCCCGCCGCCTCGGTGGAGGACGACCATGACCTCCTCGACGCACAGCGCGAACTGATCCTGGACCCCAATGACCCCGAGGTCGTCCGCGCCGCCGAGAAGGAGGGCATCCCCCGCGACTGGATCGAGGCGGCCCAACGCTCGCCCATCCACTCGCTCATCAACGAGTACAAGGTGGCGCTGCCCCTGCACCCCGAATACCGCACCATGCCCATGGTCTGGTACATCCCGCCGCTGTCCCCGGTCGTGGACGCCGTGTCCGAGACCGGCCAGGACGCCGAGGACCGCGACAACCTCTTCGCGGCCATCGAGAGCCTGCGCATCCCCATCGAGTACCTGGCCGAACTCTTCACCGCCGGAGACACCGGACCCGTCACCGACTCACTGCGCCGCCTGGCCGCGATGCGTTCCTACATGCGCGACATCAACCTCGGACGGGAGACCGACGAACGCATCCCCCACGCCGTGGGCATGGACGGCGAGAGCGTGTACGACATGTACCGGCTGCTCGCACTCGCCAAGTACGAGGACCGCTACGTCATCCCGCCCGCGCACACCGAACAGGCGCACTCCCTGGAGGCCTTCGCCACCGGATGCAGCCTGGACACCGAGGGCGGACCCGGCATGGGCGGCCCCGGCGCCGGCGGACCGGACAAGGGCGGCCCGCTCACCGGAGGCAAGGTGTCGCTGCCCATGCCCTCGATCCGTCGGTCGGGGGAACACACATGAGCCTGTTCAAGGCGCTCAAACGCCACCCCATCACCGATCGACAACGCGCCCTGACCCACAGGATCGCCGCCCTGGTGCTGGCCCACCCCGATGAGCGGCTCCTGGCCGACCTGCCGATGCTGCGCCAGGCGGCCGAGGAACTACCCGACCCACCGCGCGCGGACCTGATCGGGGTGATCGACCGGCTCGCCTCGACCCCACCGCCCGAACTCGCCGAAACCTACGTCGGCACCTTCGACCTGCACCGGCGTTCGTGCCTGCACCTGACCTACTACGCGCACGGGGACACCCGAAACCGCGGCGCCGCCCTGCTGTCGTTCTCCAACGCCTACCGCAGGGCCGGTTTCCTCCTCGACGAGGACGAACTCCCCGACCACCTGTGCGTGGTCCTGGAATTCGCCGCCACGGTCGACCCCGTCGGCGGCACGCGCTTACTGAACCGGTACCGGGCCGGGCTGGAACTGCTGCACCTGGCCCTGCGCGACGCCGACTCCCTCTACACCGGCGCGGTCACGGCGATCAACGCCACTCTGCCGCCCAAGACCGACCGAATCGACGACAAGGTCGCCCGACTCGTGGCCCAGGGGCCACCCGTCGAAGAAGTCGGTCTCGCCCCCTTCCCACCTCCGGAAACCAGGAGCGTGCACTCGTGAACACCGCACTCGAAACGGTGTTGTGGGTCATCGTCCCCTACGCCTGCATGGCGGTCTTCCTCGTCGGCCACTACTGGCGCTACCGCTACGACAAGTTCGGCTGGACCACCCTGTCCACCCAGCTGTACGAGAGCCGGCTGCTGCGCTGGGGCAGCCCCCTGTTCCACTTCGGCATGCTCGCCGTCATCGGCGGCCACGTCGTGGGCCTGCTCATCCCCAAGTCGTGGACCGCGGCCGTGGGCGTCACCGACGAGCTCTACCACGTCATGGCCGTCGGCCTCGGCCTGGTCGCCGGGATCGCGGTGGTCGTGGGACTCACCCTGCTCATCCTGCGCCGACGCCTGGTCGGACCGGTCTTCCGGGCCACCAGCCGGATGGACAAGCTCATGTACGTGGGGCTCGGGCTGGTGATCGTCACCGGCATGGCCAACACCATCGTCGGCAACGTCATCGGCCACTACGACTACCGGGAAGGGGTGTCGATCTGGTTCCGCGGGCTGTTCGTCCTGGACCCGGACCCGGCCCTGATGGCCGCCGCGCCGCTCACCTTCCAGGCGCACACGCTCTCCGCCCTCGCGCTGTTCGCGCTGTGGCCGTTCACCCGGCTGGTGCACGTGTTCAGCGCGCCGCTCGGCTACCTGTGGCGGCCCTACGTGTTGTACCGATCACGGGACACCCGGATGGGTGAACGCCGCGGGCGTCGCGGGTGGGAGAACGTCGAGGACGGGAGCCGGATGCCATGAACAGCGGAGCCAGAACCAACCTCGTCCTGGCCACGGCGGCGTTCGCGCTCATGTTCTGGGCGTGGAACCTGATCGCGCCCCTGGCACCCGACTACGCCGCGCGCCTGGACCTGAGCCCCACCGAGACCTCCGTGCTCATCGCCTTTCCGGTGCTGATCGGGGCCGTGGGCAGGATCCCCGTCGGGGCTTTGACCGATCGCTACGGTGGCCGGGTGATGATGGCGGCGGTCGCCTTCGTCTCGGTGGTGCCGGTGCTGCTGCTCGGCTTCGTCGGGGACTCCTACCCGATGCTGCTGGTGCTGGGGTTCTTCCTGGGGATCGCGGGAACCTCCTTCGCCGTCGGTGTGCCGTTCGTCAGCCGCTGGCACTCCGCCGAGAAAAGAGGATTCGCCACCGGTGTGTTCGGTGCGGGCATGGGCGGAACGGCGCTGTCGGCGTTCCTCACCCCCTACTTGGCCGGAACGATCGGGTTGTTGGGCACACACGTGTTCATGGCCGTGGCGCTCGTGCTCATGGGTGTGCTCGTACTGGTGGTGTGCCGCAACCCGCCCGGGTGGGAGCCCTCCACCGACCCGCTGATGCCGCGCCTGCGCGAGGCCCTCGGATTGCGGGCGACCTGGCAGAACATCCTGCTGTACGCGGTGGCCTTCGGCGGATTCGTGGCCTTCTCCACCTACCTGCCGACCCTGCTGCACAACGCCTACGGGTTCGCCCAGACCGAGGCGGGCCTGCGCGCCGCCGGATTCGCCTTGGTGGCCGTCGTGGCCAGGCCGGCGGGCGGCATCCTCTCCGACAAGGTCGGCCCTGTGCGGGTGTGCATGGTGTCCTTCGTCGGGACCACTCTCATGGCGGGCGCGCTGGTCTTCCAACCCCCGGCGGAGCTGGCGGCCGGGACGGTGTTCGTGCTGATGGCGGCCTTCCTCGGGCTGGGCACCGGAGGAGTGTTCGCCCTGGTCGCACAGCTGGTGGAACCGGCCCGGGTGGGTACCGTCACCGGGCTCGTGGGCGCGGCCGGTGGGCTCGGTGGGTACTTCCCGCCACTGGTCATGGGCGTGGTGTTCCAGGCGACGGGGGCGTACGCCTTCGGGTTCGTGCTGCTGGCCGCGGTGGCGTTGGGGACGGCCGTGTACACGGGGATGGCCTTCCGGGACCGGTCGACGGTCGAGAAAACGGCGGTGAAGTGAATCAGGGGGTGGTGGGTGAAGGGGCGCCCGCCACCCCACCGCTCACCGGCCGGTGAGCCGAACGGTTTCGAGGAAGAAGGTCCATTCGGGCCGGTCGAAGGTGAGGTGCCCCAGGTCCCGGTTCCGGGTGTCGCGAACGTCTGCACCGGAGCTGTACTCGCGCGCCTCGACACATTCGTTTGATCCGCCGCTGTAGGTGCTCTTGTGCCAGTCACTCATCGTCGATCTTCCTCATCTCGTCGCGTATCGCTCGCAGGGTTTCCTCCGGGCCACAAGCTCCACCTTGGAGTGCGGCGAACAACATACGGCTTCGAAAGATACCAGCGGAATCGGTGATGATTCGGCCCTCTTCGGCAGATTCCATATAGACCACTTCGGGTTCGTCCGATGTGGTGATTATGCGGCGAGGGCCGGAGTTGCCCGCGTGACGTGGCGAGTCCATAGGAACCATCTGAAGGGTCAACCTCTCCCTTTGCATGAGGTCGGCGACCCGAGTGAGCTGCTCCTTCTGGATCTTCGGTGAACCATAGCGACGAGCGAGTACGCCCTGGTCGATGATCAACCAGATGGAAGGAAGCTCGGCTTCGACCATACGGTCGGCGCGCTCACACCTTCCCTTAGCGATCGTGTCCACTTCCTTGCTCGACAACCAGGGCGAACCGTAACGAATGAGCGCGTGTGCGTACCGCTCGGTCTGCACATAGGAGGGGAAGACCAAGGGCTGGTACTCGAACAGGGCATCGGCGGCGTGGGTGCGCTTGGTGACCTCGTGCAGCCACACCTGGCGCCCGGAGCCGGTCAATTCCTCCCACAGCTTCTCCAACCTCCCATCGCTCTCCAGCACCTCGTCCAGGAACTTGCGCAACCAGGGTCGGGCCATGGCACGCCCGTTCTCGATGTCGGAAACATGGGAATTGCTGACACTCGTGCCGAGCTGGCTGACCCGGTGCGCCACGGCCTCCTGAGTCAGATCAGCTTCGATTCGTAACCGGCGGAGTTCCCGCCCGAATGACCTCAGAACACGTTCGTCTGCGTACATAAGACCAGGGGAGCACAAAGGGTAATCGTGTGTGGGGCGTTCCACGTAATTCCAGAGCCTCCTGGAAGATTCGTCGACTCTTCGAGTGGCCTTCACGCGACAAAGGTCCAGGTCACATCCTTTCTTTTGCGGGCCATCCACACTCGATGACGTGACCAGGAAAGGCTTCGGTGACCTCCATGACCGCCACTCGTCCGCCCCTCGAACTGCCTCGACGGATCCGCTGCGCGGACCCGGACAAGAGTTCCCTGGAATGTGGGCACCAGCCCTGGCATCTGAAGGTGTCGCGGAGCTGGGCCGCGTACACGGTCCGTTCTGCTCCGTCTGCCGTCCAACCCCTGCTGCTGTCCCTATCCGAGCTGCACACCAACGCCCTCAGGCACTCCACTTCAGGGTTGCCGGGTGGTCGGGTGCGGGTCGAGATCGAGCGGCGCCGACGCCTGCTCCTGCTTCGAGTGACCGACGATGGTCCCCGCCCCGGGGCCGTCGTCACCCTCCCTCAAGCCCTTCCGATCCCGGGGGAGTGCCCTTTGCGGGAAGGCGGTTACGGATTGGCTCTGGTCGACGCGATGGCGCTGTATTGGGACTTCACTCGCGAACCGAACGGATCAATGACGGTTCGCGCAGCTTTCGACCGTTCTGGGCGCATTCGCGTGGTCACCTGAAATCCGGACGAAACGAAAATGTCCCGGCGCGGTGCTCGAACACCTCGCCGGGACTCAACCCCCACCTGAATACGCAGGAGGAGATCGTGTAGAAGTCTACTGGCAGGCACCGCAAACCCCTACGTGGTTGGCGAAAACGAGCACGGTGGTTGTTCGGTATGGTCCTGGCCGCCGTACTGTGCAGCCCGCTCCAGGTTCGCCGCACACCATCGACCGCTGTCGACCGACCGCCCCGAAATCGAAGGGTGGCTCCAGTCGTTCCGGTGCCGATTCCTCGACCCAGGCGCCCGCATCCTTCAGAGCAGGGTTGGCTCGTGGACGACGGCAGTATGCCCGTGGTTCGCCCCTGCCTGTTCGTCGGTCCGGAACAAGCTCTCGCATCCCACCAGGTGGTCGATGAGGAGCCAGGGGAATTCGACGAACTGGCGGGCCTGGTGCGTACCTGGTTGGAGCTCACCACCTGAGTCCCTCATCGTTCTAGGGCTGCTGCTACGAGCCTCGCCTCTCGGAGAGCGCGATGTGGGATCATGACGAAGCCTGAAGACACGGTCCCGGCTCGAATATCGACCCGATCCGAACGTAACGCGGAGATAACGTCCTGCGTTGTTGCAGGTCATTAACTGTGAGCCCCACGCACGTGGGGATGGACCGGGGGTGCGGCGTCCTGGCCGTACATCACCATCGTGAGCCCCACGCACGTGGGGATGGACCGCGAGCCACCGCACAGAGGCGCGCTCGCTCGGAGTGAGCCCCACGCACGTGGGGATGGACCGATCACGTAACGTCCAACGCGGGAAACATGCTCGTGAGCCCCACGCACGTGGGGATGGACCGGTGGACCCCGCGTGGGTCCCGCCCATCGCGATGTGAGCCCCACGCACGTGGGGATGGACCGGCCTCAACCCCACCAAAGTCTTGTTCGATGAGGTGAGCCCCACGCACGTGGGGATGGACCGATGGGCGGCAGCGCCGCGATGACCAGGAACTGGGTGAGCCCCACGCACGTGGGGATGGACCGCGTTGATGCCGATCGCCGTGGCCGACAGCACGGTGAGCCCCACGCACGTGGGGATGGACCCCGAACGTGAGCACTGGTGGGATGCCGGCGTCTGTGAGCCCCACGCACGTGGGGATGGACCGGCCCAGCTCATCCAGCTGGACACCGACCTGTCGTGAGCCCCACGCACGTGGGGATGGACCGGCCTGGTTGGTGGTCTCACCCGTGGGCTGGGCGTGAGCCCCACGCACGTGGGGATGGACCGCTGGCGTTGGACCGGTCGCCTCTGGCGTGGATGTGAGCCCCACGCACGTGGGGATGGACCGCTGGCGTTGGACCGGTCGCCTCTGGCGTGGATGTGAGCCCCACGCACGTGGGGATGGACCGCTCATCCTCGGACGGGTCCAAACCCCCGTGGTGTGAGCCCCACGCACGTGGGGATGGACCGCCACCGACGAGGCCCGCCAGGCCCCCGCCGGTGTGAGCCCCACGCACGTGGGGATGGACCGGTCACCAGCTACAGCGGGCGCGGCATCACCCGGTGAGCCCCACGCACGTGGGGATGGACCGGAACGGGGCCCGTCATCTGGTGACGTGCCCCGGTGAGCCCCACGCACGTGGGGATGGACCGTCGGCGACGTGCCGGATGTGCTTGAACGCGGCGTGAGCCCCACGCACGTGGGGATGGACCGCCCAATGCGTCCGCAATGGCTTCGTCGTCCGTGTGAGCCCCACGCACGTGGGGATGGACCGGATTCCCTTCCCTTATGATTTCTGAGGAATGGGTGAGCCCCACGCACGTGGGGATGGACCGGCCACCCGGTCGCGCGTGTCCGTGGACCTGGCGTGAGCCCCACGCACGTGGGGATGGACCGATCGTCGAAACCCATGGCCGTAAGTCCCTCACGTGAGCCCCACGCACGTGGGGATGGACCGTGCAGCGACTCGTGCTGATTTTGCGCGTACACGTGAGCCCCACGCACGTGGGGATGGACCGGTCGACACGGTCTCGGCCAGGATCAGACGTTCGTGAGCCCCACGCACGTGGGGATGGACCGTGAGCGCCTTACGGATGCCCTGGTGGACGACGGTGAGCCCCACGCACGTGGGGATGGACCGGCCGGCGGGCCCGCTTCGATCGTCACCCTCGGTGAGCCCCACGCACGTGGGGATGGACCGGCATGCGGCTGGTCATCTGCTCCGAGGTCAACGTGAGCCCCACGCACGTGGGGATGGACCGACCCTCGCCGCCGCCGGATACGGGCGCCCCGCAGTGAGCCCCACGCACGTGGGGATGGACCGGTCGGGACGGTGCAGCTGCGTCCCGGCGACAGTGAGCCCCACGCACGTGGGGATGGACCGCCGAGGACTTCTCCCTCGGTGAGCCCCACGGTGTGAGCCCCACGCACGTGGGGATGGACCGCTTAATCGTGAGAACCGAATCGTCGGTATCCAGTGAGCCCCACGCACGTGGGGATGGACCGGCCCCTCAGAGGCCCGCAGGATGGGCCATCCAGTGAGCCCCACGCACGTGGGGATGGACCGTTGGGCGACGCCGAGAACGCGTACAACTCCCTGTGAGCCCCACGCACGTGGGGATGGACCGGAGGCCCGACACGATCCGTCGGCCTACATGACGTGAGCCCCACGCACGTGGGGATGGGGCGGCGGCGTGGGGCGTGTTTAGAAGCTTCGAGGCACCTCGCACACCCCCCGATCGCACGGTGGATGAATCGGGTCAGCGCTGGGCAACGGCCCGTTCGACGGCGGCGACGTAATCGTCGAAGGCCTCGGTGGGGGCGCGATCGACCATGAGCTCGTCGCGCTGGCCACGGGTGAGTTCGAGCTGGACTCCTTCACCACTCGTGTTGCGGTTGGCGATGTTGTCGGGGCTCTCGCCCTTGAGGTGATCGGGGATGGTGCCGGGAGCCTCGAACCCGGCCTCGCGCAGTTCCTCGCGTACCGTGTCACGCAGATCGGTGTCCAGGCCGCCCACGTAGGTGAGGGGCTCATCCCCGGCGGCTCCGTGCCAGGAGACCGTGTAGTCGGAGTCGGCCACGATATCGACGGTCATGGGCTCGTCGAAGCGGGTGGAAGTGATGTGCAGGATGCTGTTGCCGGTCGACTTGATGCCCTCGAACGTGGCGAAGGCGTGGTCACCGGATTGCGCGGCGTGGTCGGCGAGTTCGGTGGTGGGACGTTCGATGCCGCCGCCATGGATGGCGATGTGAGCGACGTCGGTGCTGCCCTCGCGGGTGGAACGCCGGTAGTCGGTGCCCTCGGTCTCGTTGGCGGCGAGTTCGGCGTAACTGGAATAGGTGTCATCGGCGGCCGCGGGTCCGGCTGGCGCAAGCGGGATGGCGAGAAGGGCCACGGCGGCCACGGTGGCGGTCCTGAGGGGCATGTGCGTCCTTCCGAGCGGGGGGCGATCGCGAGGCACATGCTACGGGGCGGCGGTTCGACGGGCCACGGCTTTCGAGGGAAAACGTGACGCCCTCACGGCGAAGCGCCGTGAGGGCGTCACGGAACGTCTAACGGGTGTTGGCCTCGCGCACCGAACGGAGGGTCAGGAGCCGGTCCCGGTGGCGGCGCTTACGGTTGCCGTCCTTGTTGAAAGCCTGCCATTCGGCGGTGCAGCCGCGCTTATGGCACCCGGCGCAGCATCCGCGACGAAAGAGCATGGAATCGGGGTGTTCCCACCGGCAGCGGGTCGTCGGTTCCTCACGGGTCGGGGCGGGCGGTAGGTCGCAGTCACCCCATCGGTGGTCGTGCATCGCCGTCGGAGCGTGTTCACGTCGGCGTACCCACAGTGGTTTGGTCTTGTCCGTACGGGACATCTCGTTCCTTTCGGAACCCGCCACCCGTGATCCCGGAACCTCCGGGCGGGTGGCTAGGCGTACAGACCCATCACCGCCACCTCCTCGAACCGTGTTTCGACGTGTGCTCACCATTCTACGAAAGTCTGCTGTGGCGAAGCTAAGGTTCACTATGCGCGAATACGAACCCAGGGACGTCCCTGAAGAGAGCACCGCCGAGGGCGCGGAGGAGTCCCTGTTCGAGGAGTTCGCTGACGCCTCCCCCGAACAGGCGATCGAGGCGGTCGAGCTGATGCTGGTGGAACCTTGGCACACCGACGCCGACACCCCCTTCGAACACCGCATCGGCGACATCAGCATCACGTCCAGCGATGACGTCGACCTGCACGAGATCGAGTTGCTCCGCAGCCCGGACTTCTTCGATGACTCCACCGGTGAGCTTCACACCGCAGTGCTGGAACAGGCCGAGCCGGTGGCGAACACGATGGAGCGAGCGGCACGTGAGGCCTGGGGCGAACCCACCGTCATCCAGGTCTCGGACGACCCCCACGCTTGCACGGTCCTGGACGTCGTCCTCACCACGCTCAACCACACGACCGTCCTGGTCTGGCGACGGGAAGACCGCTACGTCGCCCTGATCAGTGGTCAAGGCGACAAGGAACTGCGGTTCATGGTGACCTTCCTGGTCCTTTCCCGCGCCGCCGTGGAGGACGCCGTCTTCGACATGACGGGTGAAGCGCCACAGGCCTCGGCCGTGGAGGAGGGCCTGGTCGCGAGACTTCCGTCCGGGATCACCCTTCCCGGGCAACTCGGTCGCGCGTGGTCGTTCATGGAATCGCAGGGATGGGGAGGAGAGGACACCGGGGGAGACCCGTTCCTCACGCCCTATCCGGGAGAGTTCCAACTCGGTTCGGTGTTCTCGGCGGGTTTGTCGGTTCGTGGGTGGCTCGACCCCGAGGCGCCCGGCGCCGAGCGCCTCATCCCGCTCGCGGAGACCGACGGCTCTGGCGGCCTCGCCCTGCTCTGGTTCGACGACTCAGGTGCGCCTCGCTTCGTGGCGCTTTCCTCGGAAGGCGGCGAAGGGATCCGCCTCGCGGACGACCCCGTCGACTTCCTGAAGCTGGTCGCGATCGGGTACCGGGAATTCGTCGACCATGCCTTCGGCGCCGAACCGGACGCGTTCGATGATGAGGACGACACCGAGGGACAGGAGGCGAAGGAGGCCCACGCTCTGTTCCGTGCCTGGGTCGAGTCGGAGTTCGACGTCACCGTTCCGAGTATGTGGGAAGTGCGCCCGGACCGAGAGTTCCAAGCGTGGCTGCAACCGTTGGTCGACGAACACGGGATCGGACTCGATTGATCGACCGAGGTCCCTGATAGAACCTTGAGGACGCCACTCGCGGACAAGAAGGGCCTTCCCATGCCGACCCTCTTTTCGAAGATCATCGCCGGTGACCTACCCGGGCACTTCGTCTGGAAGGATCCGGAGGTCGTGGCCTTCCTGTCCATCGCCCCGCTCCGCCCGGGCCACACCCTGGTCGTCCCCCGTGCCGAGGTCGATCATTGGACCGCTATCGAGCCCGCGCTCCTGACCAAGTGCATGGAGGTGGCCCAGGCCATCGGTCAGGGTGTACGCGCGGCCTGGGACGCCCCTCGTGCCGGGATGGTGATCGCGGGCTTCGAGGTCCCGCACATGCACGTCCACGTGGCCCCGGTCTGGGACCTGTCCGATTTCGACTTCACCACGGTGGAGGTGGAAGAGGACCGGAACGTTCTGGAAGCGGCGGCCGAGCGGTTGCGCACCGCCCTCCAAGAATTGGACTTCCCCCACGCCGTCCCACCCCGGACCTGACCCGAGCTGTCCTGAGTCCCTCGGTGACCTGGTTCTGTGTGTCGTTGGTCAGGGACCGGTATATGGGATCATGACGGCGTCGAAGAGGTGACCCCGGCTCGGAACTCGGCCTGATCCGAACATAACGCGGAGATAACATGCCGCGTTGTCGCAGGTCGTTAACTGTGAGCCCCACGCACGTGGGGATGGACCGACTCCCCGCATCATGGGCATCTTCCCCACCCGTGAGCCCCACGCACGTGGGGATGGACCGGGGAACCCGCCCCCACGCTGCCCCCGCATCCCGTGAGCCCCACGCACGTGGGGATGGACCGGGGAACCCGCCCCCACGCTGCCCCCGCATCCCGTGAGCCCCACGCACGTGGGGATGGACCGTCGTCGCCGACACGATCACCGCCGCGCCCGAAGAGCCCCGTGGAGCCTGGGGTGTGCCAGGACCGCCTCTGTTCACCCCGCGACTTCCTGAACTGGACTCATGAGCGAGACATCGTCGAATCCTCTGGGCGTGTTCCTGCGTGCCCGGCGCGAACTGGTCACGCCCACGCAGGCCGGTATCCCCGAATGCGGAGTGCGGCGTGTGCTCGGGCTTCGACGCAGACGGCGCACCGGTAGCCGTTGTGCTCCATTGCTGACATCGCGTCGAGGGCCGGGCCTGTACGGGCAGTAGATGTGCGTCGACCCCGGTGCCTCCGGTGGCGGCGTTGGTGGAATGGGTTCAAGGGGCATCATCTGCGCTGGTCAAGGTAGTCGGGTCGGGTATCGGTCCTCAACGGGCCGGGAGGTCGCCCTATGTTCGGTCGGGTCGAATTCCTCTGAGTCGATGAGTGAAGATGAACCGATGAACGAACGCGAGGACCCGGAAGCCCCCGAAGTTCCCAAAGACCGGGAAGGCCATGATCGGAACGGCGATCAAGTTGTGCTCGACGACGTGGGTGTTCGGTTGCGGATCCTCCGTAAGCAGGCGGGCCTGACCCTGACCGAACTGGCGCAGCGGACCGGGATCACTCCGAGCACCCTCTCGCGGCTGGAGACCGGCCGGGTTCAGCCCAACCTGGGACAGTTGCTGCCGCTCTCACGGGTCCATCGGCTCCCGATCGACGAACTCGTGAACGCGCCCCGGGTGGGTGATCCGCGCGTGCACCTGCACCCGGTGCGCCGTTTCGGTTTGACGTTCGTCCCGCTCATTCGACGTGCCGGTGGGGTCCAGGCCTACAAGGTCGTCTATCCACCCGCCCGATCCCTTCCGACGCCCGGCATGCGTACTCACGAAGGACACGAGTGGTTCTACGTACTCTCGGGAAGCGTTCGACTGGTCCTGGGCACTGAAGAGGACCTCCTACTGAAGGCCGGTGAGGCCATCGAGTTCGACACCCGTACGCCGCACTGGATCGGCAACCCCGCTGAACGGGAGCCCGCCGAGGTCATCGTGGTCTTCGGAACCCAAGGCGAACGCGTCCACCTGCACGAGAGCTGAACGGTTCGGTGCGGATGGGTTCTTTGTAGATTTGCTTCTTTGCATATCTGCACAGGAATGTGCCTCCGGGCCCCGGGAACGCCCACCATGGCGGCATGGAATCAGAAACCGCACCGCTCCCGTCCAACCGAGAGTTCTGGGAAGGCCGATACCACGACGAGGATTCCTCCTCACCGGACCCCGGACCGAGCCCGGCCTTCACCTCGCTGATAGAGGATCCGGCCCTCGCACCACCATCCATGGGCACCCGTAGGGCACTCGAACTCGCCTGCGGTCGCGGAGGAGACGCACTGTGGACGGCCGCCAGGGGCTGGCACGTCACCGCCGTGGACATCTCGGAACGCGTGCTGGCCGTACTGAATGAACGTGCTCGCAGAGCGGGCCTGGCGGATCGCTTGAGCACACGGCACCACGACCTGGCCCTCTCGGTGCCCGAACCCGAGGCGTGGGATCTGGTCTACGCCAACCACTTCCACACCCCGACGGACATCGACCGTGACGCCATCCTGCGTCGTGTCTCGGACTCGGTGGTCGAGGGCGGGCTGTTGATCGTCATCGACCACGGTTCCAGTGCTCCTTGGTCGTGGGAGCAACGCGAGGATCATCCGACACCGGAGGATCTGTGGAACTCGCTCGACCTGGGGGCCGACTGGTCCGCCCTCGTATGCGAACGACGCTCCCGGCTCGCCCAGAGTCCCGAGGGCGCCGTGGGTGCAGGGGGTGCCGAGAACGTCCAAGGGCCGGAGGGAGACGAGGACCGGACCGCATGGGTGATCGACAATGTGTTGGTGGCGCGCCGTCGCTCGACGACATGAATCGATCGACAGTGAAGGGAAGCAATCCGATGCCCGACTCGAACCGACGACGGGACCGGCCACCGCCCAGGACCGGCCCGAGTGAGATGGAGGTCCTCACCGGCTTCCTGGACTACCTGCGCGAAAGTGCCCTGGCCAAGGTCGTCGACGCGCCCGAGGAACGTGTGCGTGCTCCGGGGGTCGCCTCCGGCACGAACCTGCTCGGTCTCATCGAGCACCTGACCCATGTCGAACGCCGGGTCTTCCTCGGGGAACAGCCCCATGACTGGGCGGACACCTTCCAAGCAGATCCGCGCAAGAGTACGGAAAGCGTCCTCCAGGGATATCGCGAAGCCGTCTCCGCGGCAAACCAGGTGATTGCGGACTGCGCGGACATTGAAGGTCCGGCTCACTCGGGCGAATCCGCGCCGTCGATGCGGTGGGCATTGGTGCACATGATCGAGGAGACCGGTCGTCATGCCGGTCACCTCGACATCCTTCGGGAACTGATCGACGGCAGCACCGGACGATGAACCTGAATCTTGCCTTGGGAGGTAGCGCGGTGAGGCGGGGTGAGGTTAGAGAGCGCTGGGGTTGTTGGGCGTTGTTCGGGTGGGTTGGTGGGGCGCCTCGGGTAGGGGCCCTTGAGGTTGTTGGGCGGGGAAGGAGGGAGAACCCACCCCCGCAACGCCCAACCACCCCAAGAGCCAGAAACCCGAGGCGCCCCACCAGCCATCCGAGCAACGCCCAACAACCAGAAGAGCTCCTAGCTCAGGCGCCCCACACGCCCACCCCCACACCCACCCCGCCAGATCACCGGCAGGGCTATCTACCCGAGGCGCCCCACACGGGGACCGACAAGGCGCTCGGCCACTTCCAACGGGTACCACTCGGCGCTCTCGACCTCGGACTCCTGGACACGCCCGATCTCCCCACAACTCGTGGCGAAGGCGTATCCGAAGTCGAGGTGGAAGTGCGCGGGCTCGTCCTTGTCCGGTCGGGCGGGGACCTCGCCGAACTCGACATAGACGGGAACCGGCGGACCAGGGGCGACCGTGCCCACGTCGACGCCGGTCTCTTCCACCAACTCGCGTGCGGCGCCGGCGATCAGCGTGGAGTCGGTCGGCTCCAGGTGGCCGCCGGGTTGCAGGGTGAGGCCGTAGGCGCGGTGCTCGACCAGCAGGATCTCGGCCCGGTGGCGAACGAGCAGGGCACCGACGGTGACGTGCAGGGGGAAGGTCCGACGTGAGGCGAGGTCGCGGCCCTGGCTCAGCATTCGGGCCGGTTCGGCGAGCGTGGCCGCTTCTTCGGGGTGACGTCGCAGGTAGTCGGTCAGCGTGGCTCGGATCTGTGCGTCGGTGATCATCACGGTGTCCTTCGTCCTGCCGGAAGCCGCTTCACCAGGGGAAAGCGGGGATGCCCGGTCCGGACGGCCCCGGACCCGACACCCCCGCCGCTCACTCGGTCAGTCCAGGGAGTACACGCGCACGTGGTCCACACGCATCTCCTGCGGGAACTGTGTGCTGCCGTCCGGGTAGCCCGGCCAGTCGCCGCCCACGGCGACGTTGAGGATCATGAAGAACGGCTGGTCGTACACCCACGGGTTTCCTCGGGTGTCCTCCCAGGTGTAGGTCTGGTAGGCGTTGCCGTTGACCGACCAGGTCACCGATCCGGGTCGCCAGTCCACGGCGAAGTCGTGGAAGGTGTCGGCGAAGGACCACCCCTGCGGATGCATGTACGAACCGGTCAGGGGGTTGCCGCCGTGGTATCCGGGTCCGTGCAGGCTGCCGTGCACCAGGTGGGGTTCGCGGCCGATGTTCTCCATGATGTCGATCTCGCCGGAGTCCGGCCAAGGTGTTTGGGGGAAGTTCGCGCCCAGCATCCAGAAGGCCGGCCAGATGCCCTGTCCTCGCGGGATCTGGATGCGTGCCTCGATCCTGCCGTACTGGGGCTGGACCTTGTTCTGTGTGGTCATGCGCGCGGAGGTGTAGGAACCGTCGGCTTCCTGGCGGGCGGTGATGACGAGGTGGCCGTTGCCGTCCAGTGCGGAGTTGGCCCGGCTGTCGGTGTAGTTCTGCAGTTCGTTGTTGCCCCAGCCGTGGTCGCCGGTCTCGTGGTTCCAGTTGGCGGGGTCGGGGGCGGAGCCGGCGGGGCCGTCGAACTCGTCCGACCAGACCAGGGTCGCCGCGGTGGGCACCGGTTCCTCGGTCTCGGCGGAGGCGGCGGCGGGGGTGTGCAGGAGGGCGACCGCGGTGAGGAGGGCGGCGGTCGAGGAGGTCAGGGTACGCATGGCGTGCTCCGGGGGAGAGGCCCAAGGGGCGTGGCGGGCGGAGTCGATCCCTGTGGGTCACGTCGGCCGTGGGTACGGGTTCGGTGACCCCTGGTATTGGAAAGTTACCTTACGTTTAGTCTGGCTGTCCGGCAAGGGGGGCACAGGACCTTCTTCCCCGCCGGGTCGTCCTTCAGGCCGTGGCGATGGGCAGGAGGATACGGACCGAACTCCCCTGGGGACCACTCTCTAAGGCCACACGGCCGCCCTGCGCCTTCACCAGGGATCGTACGATCGGCAACCCCAGACCGACGAGTCTTCCCGACTGGTCGGAGCGCGTCGTCACGAACGGTTCGAACACGTGCGGGAGCAGTTCTGGATCGACCCCGGTTCCGTCGTCCGTGACGGTCAGGGCCACGGTGCCCTCGTCGACGTCGGTGGCCACGTCGACGACCACGTCCTGTGGGTTGTGGTCGATCGCGTTGGAGATCAGGTTCATCAGGCACTGCTCCAACCTGGCCTGGTCTCCGAGCACGACCTGAGGCGAGGCCTCTTGGAAGACCACTGATCGCGCGAAGGGGAGCGACTCGATCCTGGCCCGCACGGCATCGAAGAGGTCGGGCAGGAACACCGGACCGCGGTCGGCGTCGATCTCGTCGCCGCCGCGTGCCACCGCCATGAGGTCCTCCAGGACCCGACGCAACCGTTCGAGTTCGGCGTGCACGATCTCCGCCTCCGGCCCTCCCAGCAACTCCAGGTGCCCCTCGGCGACCGCGAGCGGGGTGCGTACTTCGTGGGAGATCGCCGCCAGGTAGCGGCGCCGACCCGTGTCCGCCTGTTCGATACGGGTGAGCATCCGGTTGATCTCGGTGGCCAGCTCCGTGACCTCGTCGTGGGTTTTCGGGACGGGCACACGTGTGGTGAGGTCGGCGGGGGAGATCCCCTGCGCGGCCGCAGACACCTCCCGCACCGGGGCCAAGGTGCGACGCACCACCAGCCACAGCGCGATCCCGCCGCCGCCGACACCGATCCCTCCGGCCAGGGCGGTGACCAACAGGACCGTGGCGGCCGTGTCGTGGACCATGTCCAAGGGCGCGACGACGGTGATCACGGCGATCTCCTCGTCGGTCGCGTCGGTGACGGGAGTGTCCAGCACACGGATCCGGCCGACGTCGGTGTCCATCGTTCGGGCGACCCCGGGGACCGAAGCGGGCGCGTCGTCGCCGCGCATGAGCCCCGCGACCTTGGAAGGGCCGCCGGTGCTCTGCAGACGGACCCCGTCGACGTGTATCAGTGAGACATGTCGGGCCCCACTGGGGCGGATCGACAGTGCCCGGCGTGCGGCGCGTTCGGCCTCGGGACCCGACACCACACCGTCCAGCCCGGCGGCGGTGGGCATCTGTTCCCCCAACGTGTCGCTCAGGAGTTCGGACTCCTGACTCAGCAGGCCGTCGACGTCGTTTCGGCCGGAGACCAGGACCAGCTCATAGGTCAGGGCGGTGATACCGCCCACCACCAACACCATCACCAGCAGGGACCGTAGGACCACGCGTTCGGTGAGGCTCACCTGGCGCCGTCGCTCAAGCGATAGCCGACACCGCGCACGGTCTGGATGTGATCCGCTCCGAGTTTGCGGCGCAGTTGGCTGATGTAGACCTCGACGACGTTGGAGGCCCCGTCGAAGTCGTAACCCCAGACCAGGTCCAGCAACCGGGTTTGGGAGAACACCTGACCGGGGTGGTGCAGGAAGACCGCCAACAGGTCGAACTCCCGGGCGGACAGGGCGATGGCGGCACCGTCCACGAAGGCGGTGTGCCGTCCCAGGTCCAAAGTGATGTCCCCGGCGGTCAGGGTGTCGGTACGGTCCTGACCGCCGGTACGCAGCCGGGCGCGGATCCTGGCCAGGAGTTCGTTCACGCTGAACGGTTTGACCATGTAGTCATCGGCGCCGGCGTCGAGGTTGGCGATCCGGTCACCGACCGCGTCCTTGGCGGTGAGCACGATGACCGGTACCGAGGGGCGGCGCAGGCGGAGCCGACGCAGGACCTCCTCACCCGACAGGTGCGGCAACCCCAGGTCCAGGACGATCAGGTCGACATCGGTGGACAGGGCCATGACCAACCCGTCGACACCGTCGGAGGCGGTCACCACCCGGTGTC
The DNA here is from genome assembly GCF_053615935.1 of Nocardiopsis sp. NPDC055879. Lineage (NCBI taxonomy): Bacteria > Bacillati > Actinomycetota > Actinomycetes > Streptosporangiales > Nocardiopsidaceae > Nocardiopsis > Nocardiopsis sp. NPDC055879. The sequence continues at coordinate 144,897 of NZ_JBSHCT010000006.1, read as the reverse complement.
CGGCGTCCTCCAGGCCGCGCCGGACGAAGGAGACGATGCCCTCCTCATCCTCCACCACCAGAATCGTCACCGCGCCGCACCCTCCTGCTTCCTTGGACCGCTCCAGCATGCCGGTCGATGCTGAGCCCAGCATGAGGGGAACCTGAAAACGGGCTTCAGGTTGGTTTCAGGTTCCCATCATCGCGCTGGTGGACAATGAGGTTCGCTCGACACCCCATCGAGGAAGGAGCCGATGATGCGACGCCTGCCGAGGTTCCTCCTCACCTGCGCGGCCGCCTTGTCGGCCCTGGCCATGGGCGGGTACGTCCTGCTCGGGGACCCGGAAAGGACGGTCGACACGATCCGTCTCGAAGGCTTCACCGGTGCTCCCACCCTCCGCTCCCCGGTGGGGGAGGGCCCCTCCCGGCCGGTCGACGGCCTTGAGCAGTTGGTCGGTGGCCTGCGTTCCGGTGCGGCCGTCGAGGACTGGTACGTCGCGGGTGTCGGGGTCGACGTCGGCCCTCGCGCGTGGTTGCTCACCGATGCGATCGTAGGGGACTTCGATGGCGACGGCGTGGCGGACCCGGTCCTGGCGGAACTGCGTGCCCTGGAGGGCGCCGAGGTCACACTCGGTGTGCGCTATGACTCCGACAGGGACGACGCCGGTGTGTTCACCATCAATGGGTCGCCCCTGCGCGACACCGACGGCGGGCCCGCCCCGTGGGAGGACTCCGGGGCCTCGGGAGAGGCCGGCCGTGGTGAGGTGGCCCTCGCCGCGGAGGAAGCGGTCGGAGAGGGGGCTCGGGCCACCGAAACCGAGCGCGTCGACGAGGCCGGCCGGCGCGGGTGGGAGGTCCGGGTGCGGGGCTCCGACGATCAGGAGTACCACGTGATCCTCGACCTCTCGGGCGCGGTCGTGGATGTCCGCGCGGACCACTGACGGTCGGTGACCGGGGGTTCCGGCGGTTTCGTGCCCCTTCTTCGCTCCCCACCTGAAGGCGACCTTCAGGTTCGTTTCAGGAAGAACTCAGCAACCACTGACACGCTGGGCGGGTTCGGTCGGAAACGGGAGAGGAGGAGGGGTTGTCACGTCCACCATCCCCTCGGTTGTCCACTGGACAGCGGGTCGCCTGTGTCGTCACGGCGTTGACCATCGTCGCAAGTCTGGGCGGCTACGGCTGGTACCAGGGGTTGATCGGCAACATCACCACCACGCAGGTGGACACCGACGAATGGGACCGGCCCACCAGCGTCGAGGGGGTCATGAACCTCCTCATCATCGGGTCCGACGTGCGCTCGGGTGAGAACGCCGACTACGGCGAGGCCGAGGGCGAGCGCCCCGACACCATGCTCATCGCCAGCGTCAACGTGGACAACGGCGCCGCCACCCTGGTCAACCTGCCCCGCGACCTCATGGTCGACCTGCCCGGCTGTGAGGCCGTGGAGGGTTACGAGGGCATGGACCCCCAGCAGGGCATGATCAACTCCGTCATGACCCTGGGTGGGGTGGGCTGCCAGTGGAAGGCCGTGGAACAGGTGACCGGTGTGCACCTGGACCACTTCCTCATGATGGACTTCACCGGGTTCAAGGACATGGTGGACGCCCTGGGCGGGGTGCGGATGTGCATCCCCGAGGCCGTCGACGACCCCAAGGCCCACCTACGGCTGGACGCCGGACTCCAGACGCTCGATGGCGAGGACTCCCTGGGCTTCGTGCGTTCCCGCTACGCCCAAGGGGACGGCAGCGACCTGTCGCGGATCGACCGCCAACAGGAGTTCATGGGCGCCATGCTCCGCGAGGTCCTCAGCAGCGAGGTCATGACCAACCCGGTCACCATCACCAACTTCCTCGGCGCCGTCACCGATTCCATCAGTACCGACGACGACCTCACCGTCGACATCATGACCGACCTGGCCATCTCCATGCGCGAGGTCGACCTGGACCGGGTCCAGTTCGTCACCGTCCCCAACGGGGCGCACCCCGACGACGAGAACCGCATCATGATGAGCCGGCCCCAGGCCACGGAGCTGTTCGAGGCGATCAACGCGGGAGCGGATGTTTCCGGGGGAGAGGAAGGGGACGGGGACGACGCGGCCGATCCACCCGATCCACCCGAGATCTCGGTCGAGATCGTCAACAACACCGGCATCGACGGGCTCGCCCTGGAGATCCAGACCCTCCTGGTCGACGAAGGATTCGTGGTCACCGGTACCGGAAACCCCGAACTGCGCGCCCCCGCCGCGACCACCGTCTACCACGGTCCGGGCGAGGAGGCGGCGGCCGAGCTGCTCGCCGGTTCCCTGGACAACGCCGTGACCGAGGAAACCGAAGGGCTGGAGCAGACCCTCGAACTCGTCGCGGGTACCGATTGGAACGGTCTCTCGGGCGACTCCTCGGCCGAGACCGACCTGTCCATCACCGACGACCTGGGCGGCGTCACCGCCGAAGAGACAGAGGAGAGCGCTTGCTGAGGTAGGACCCCGCACGTTCCACCGATCCGCCGAGCCGGGTACCCCGGGCGGGTATAGGATGATCCCGCTCGACGTCGACCACGGGATCACGGGATCGGAACGGGAATCGGACATGAGGTACACGGCCATGGCCACGGTCGCCGCCGCGGCGCTCGCACTCACGGCGTGCGCCGCTCCACAGACCCAAGAGGGCGCCCCCGCGGACCAGGTCACGGAACTCCTGGCCGCGCATGGGCTCGACGACCTCGAAGGGCTCGACCCCCGGGAGCTCGTCGACCGCCTCGACCTCATGGCCGTGGAGGATCGACCCACCGACCTCATGGCCTCGGTGCGGCCCGGCTCACTGCTCCTGTCCGACACCGCCGGGGGCGAAGAGGTCGAACTCGACCTGCCCGAGGACCTCTTCTACCTGTCCATGGCCCCTTACGTGGACCGGACCCACGACTGTTTCCACCACAGCCTCACCTCCTGCATGGGCGAGCTGCGCGGTGAGGAGGTCACCGTGACCATCACCGACGACGCCGACGACACCGTGCTGGTGGAGGAGACCGCCCCCACCTTCGACAACGGGTTCGTCGGCTACTGGCTGCCCGGCGACATCGACGCGACCGTCACCGTCGAGTACGAGGGCCGCTCCGGTAGTACGCCGATCTCCACCGGTGCGGACGACCCGACCTGCCTGACCACCCTCGAACTGGTTTGAGGTACTCGACGCCTCAAGGCCGGGCCACACCCGTCCGGTAGGCCCACACCACCGTCTGAAGCCGGTCCCGGGTACCGATCTTGGTCATCGCCCGCCCCAGGTGCGACTTCACGGTGCTGGTCTCGATGAACAACACCTCGGCGATCTCCGCGTTGGACATCCCCTTGGACAGCATCCGAACGATCTCCGCCTCGCGCGAGGTCAGCAGGTCCACCACCTCGGGGGCGCGCTCCTTGGGCGGTCGCCGCCGGGCGAACTCGGCCATCACCCGCCGGGTCACCGACCGGTCCATCAACCCCTGCCCTCGCGCCAACCGCCGTACCGCCTCCACCAGATCGTCCGGGTCGGTGTCCTTGAGGACGAACCCGGACGCGCCGGCCTCCAGCGCCCCGAACACGTACTCGTCGAGGTCGAACGTGGTGATGACCAGCACCTCGGGCGGCTGCCCGCCGGCATGGTCCAGGATCTCCCGGGTCGCGGACAAGCCGTCGCCACCGGGCATGCGCACGTCCATGAGCACCACGTCGGGCTCCAGCCGACGGGCCAGTTCCACGGAGCTCGGCCCGTCACCGGCCTCGCCCACCACCTCGATGTCCTCGGCCGACTCCAGGATGACCCGGAACCCGGTCCGAACGATGGCCTGGTCGTCCACCAGCAGCACCCTGATCAACGCGTCTCCTCCCGCTCCACCGGAATCTCCCACCGAACCCGCCAGCCCCCGCCGTCCGTGGGCCCCACGTCCAATCTCGCGCCGACCACGTCCGCGCGCTCACGCATCCCCAACACCCCGAGCCCTCGGTGGCGCCGGTCGGTGTCCGGGGTGCCGCCCCTCTCGTTCTCGACCTCCAACGCGAACCGCGCGGGTCGGTACCACAACCGTACGGACACCTTCGCGCCGGCGGCGTGGTCACGGGTGTTGGTCAGTGCCTCCTGCACCGTCCGGTAGGCGGTCACGTCGGCGATCGGTGGCAGTTCGTAGGGGCTGCCCTCACGAACGAGGCGAAGGTCGGTGCCCAGTTCCCGTTCCGTCGACACGAGTCGTTCCACGGCGGCCAGTCCCGGAACCGGCGCGTCCCGGACCTCCGTCTCGTGGCCGGGCCGCGCCTCCTCCTCGTCCGGGTCGCGTAGTGCCCCCACCACGGCCCGCAGGCCGGTGAGGGTCTCCTTGCCCTGGGTACGCACCCAGTCCATCGCGTGGCGGGCGGCCTCGTCGTCGCGACCGATCAGCCGTTCGGCGGCCCCCGCCTGGACGACCATGCCGGACAGGTGGTGGGCGGCGATGTCGTGCAGCTCCCGCGCCATGCGGGTGCGTTCGGCCCGGATCGCGGTCTGTGCGCGCTCCTTGTGCGCCTGTATCTCTTCGGCGTCGCGCAGCCTCACCAGTTCCGCGTAACGGCGGTGGGTCCCCACGTAGATGCCGATCAGGCCCGGGATGAGGAGCGCCGGCACGGTCAGGATCGGCGCCGTCACCCAGGGAGGCGGTTCGCCCGGCAGTACCAGGGAAACTCCTGCGGCCGGCGCCAGAGCACCCGTGAGCAGGCCCTCCGCCGTCCCGTACACCAGGGCGCACGCCACCAGCACGACCGACAACCGCGACAGTGACAGCATGGTGCCGCAGGTGTAGGCGGCGATGAACAGGGCCGGCCCATGGAAGTTGAACCCGGCCGGGGTCAGGGCCGCGAGCAACACCTGGAGCGCCGCGACCCCCACCAGGGACAGGACCGGGTTCCGCCGACGCAGCCCCAGAGGAAGGGCCTGCGTCAGCAACACCAGGCCGGCGGAGACGATCGTTCCCCGGGCGAGCACGAGGCCCTCCAACGCCTCCAAGGCGGGCAGGGACACCCACAGGACGGCGACGGACACCGCTGCCACCAGCAGACCCAGGGCGATGTCGCGGCGGGTGTCCCCCCGCAGTCCCAGACCGTCCAGCAGATGATCGAAACGGTGCGTCGCCGACCGATCCATGATGATGACCTCTCGCCTTAGTAGGACACGCTGGGGAAGAGCAGCCCGAAGGTGACCGCGAACCACTGCACGATCAACAGGGCGATCAGGACCAGGGCACCGCCCACCACATACTTCCATCCCGCGCGCCGTCGGAGGTCCTGGAACAGGCTCCAGGCCGCGGGCAGGATCGCCAGGATCCCGAGCAGTTGCAGCGCCTGGATCGAGCGCAGCACCAGGGTGGGGACGGTCTGGAACTCCATGATGACCATGACGACCGACACCCAGGACGAGAGCGCCACCACGGTGGATCCCACACCGACCCTGGTGAGGACGCGGGCGAGCCGACCTTCGCGGCCGCGCCCGGGTTTGCCGGCCCAGCGCCGCAGAAGGGCCCCGATCGGCCACGACAGCACGGTCACCACCAGGATGAGCACCGCCGCCGCCATGATCGGCAACGCCACCGATTGCTGACGCTCACCGTCGACAGGAAGCAGGGTGAACGCCGACGCGAAGCCGATGGCCTCGACGCTCTGCCCGTCCTCGTCCGGGCGCATGGTGATCACGCTGTGTCCGTCGACCTGGCGCCACACCCACGGTTCGATCTCCTCGTAGACCGTTGGAACGAACGTTTCCGGTCCGGGGGAGACCAGGATCGTCCCGTCGCCGAGGTCCTGTACCCGGGTCTGCCCCAGGAGGTTCAGGGTGGCGAGGAAGTTGCTCTCCATCTGCCGTGAGCTGATGTAGTAGCCCTCGGCGAGGGCGGCGTGTTCGGCGGCCGTGTCCTCGACCGAGGCGTCCTCGACGCTTCCCTCCTCGGCGGGGAAGTACCGGTCGAAGAATCCGTCCACGACGTCCATGCGCAGGAGGTGGCTGGCCATGTCCGCGTTGCCGCTGCCGTTGAGGGTCACGAAGATGCCGCTGCGCGCCTCGGGCAGGAACTGCATCTCGGTGTGGAAGTGCTGGGTGTCCCCGCCGTGCCCGAGGATGCGGTGACCGTTACGGTCCTCCTCGAAGAGCCCCAGCGTCATCCGCGGTCCACCCGCCATGGGGCCCAGGACGTCCTCGTCCAGGGCCGGGGCGTGCATCTGCTCCAGGGTGGCGGGTTCGAGGATCTCCCCCTCTCCCTCCTGCGGCATGTGGGCGAGCATGAACCGCGCCATGTCGGTGGCCGAGGCGGTGAACGCGCCGGCGGGGGCCTCGGCCACCGTCTCGAACGGTTGGGCGGGGCCGCCGGTGACCTCGTAGGCGCCGGACAGACGTTCCCGCAGGTCGTCGGGTAGCGGCTGGGCGAAGGAGGAGGAGTCCATGCCGAGTGGTTCCAGGACCTCGGACCGGACGTACTCGTCGAAGGGGACGCCGCTGACCTGTTCGACGATGAGTCCGGCGAGCGAGTTGCCGTGGTTGGAGTAGGACGGGACCTCACCGGGCGGGTAGATCTGCTCCGGTGGGTCGGTGCTCAGACGTTGGGCCAGATCGGTCTCGGCGCCCTCGGCGAGGATGGCCCCTTCGATGCTTTCCTCGAACCCGGGTGTGTGGGTCAGCAGGTGCCGCATCGTGATGGGCTCGTCGAAGTTCTTGGGCTGGGGGAAGTCGAGGTATTCGTCGATGTCGGTGTCCAGGTCGATCTCCCCGCGCTCCACCAGTTGCATGGCGGCGGTGGCGGTGAACACCTTGGAGACGGAACCGACCCTGAAGAGGGTTTCCTCCGGATCGACGGGTACCGGTTCCTCCCCGTCGACGCCGGTGTCGGCGTAGCCGTAGCCGCGGGCGGTGAGCAGTTCACCGTCGTGGACCACGGAGATCGAGGCGCCGGGGATCTCGGTCCTCGCCAACTCCGTGGGGACCAATCCGTCCAACCAGGCGTTGACGTTCTCCTCGGTGAGTTCGGCGGTTACGGGGGGCACGGGGGCGGGGGTGGCCGCGACCGGGTCGGCCGAGCCGGAGGCGCACCCGGTGGCGAGCACGGCCAGGGCGCCGAGGGCGGCGGCCAGGGTCACCGGGGTCCGATGCCGGCGGGTGGGTGGGTCGGTCTTCATGGGGATCACGGATCTCCTTCTCGTGTGTGATCCCAGCCTTGTGGAGGGCGCCCCCTCGCCGCATCGGGCGCGGGTCGAGACCGCGTCTACGACCTTTGGTGGAGGCGGCCACCCTCAGAACCCTTCGAGCAGTACCTTCGCCACGTCGCCGTCGGTCACCAGGGTCGAGACCAACCCGCTCTTGAGTACCGCGCCGATCGCCCGGGCCTTGGCCTCGTCGCCGGCTCCGGCGACCGCCACCACCTCGGGAACCTCGCGCAGTCGGTCGGTGTCGATGCTGATGACCCGCTCGTCCAGGTCGGTGTGGATGCGCCGCCCCTCGGAGTCGAAGAGCCGGGCGGACATCTCCGCGCTCACGCCCAGCGCCGTGTACCGCTCGCGCGCCCGCGGGGTCAGCGCGGGATAGACGGTCGAGTTGTGCTCGTCCCAGCCGCCGATGGCCACCACGGCGGTGGAGAGTCGATCGAAGTGCCCGAACGCGGCGGCGATGCCCGGGTCGGCGCGCAGGGTCCGCGCGGTCGCCGCGTCCGGCAGGATGAGCGGCGCGTAGATCGGGTACGCCGCGCCACCGGACAGCCGCGCCACCCTGCGTACCGTCTCCACCGACCCGCCGGCCTCGGTGTGCTCCGAGAGCACCCCGTTGAGTTGCACCACCGTGCATCGGGGCAGTTCGACCATCTCCGCGCCCATGGCCTGGAGGCCGCGACTCCAGGCCAGTCCCAGCACGTCGTCGGGGCGCACGATCTCGGCCAGCAGTCGAGCCGCCACCGAACCCAGGGCCCGGCGGGTCTCCAGTGGGTCCTCCAAGGCGTCCACGACGATGGCCCGCCGCAGCCCGTAGGCCTCTCTGAGCCGTTCGGACTGTTCCCCGGCCAGCCGCGCGGGCAACCGGATGTCGATGCGCACGATCCCGCTCGTTCGAGCGGTCTCCAGGTCGCGAGCGATCTTGAACCGGCTCAGTCCGAACTCCTCGGCGATCTCCACCTTGGAGCGTCCCTCCAGGTAGAACCTGCGGGCTATCGCGGCGAGCCGCACCATCTCCGCGGGGCCGTCGGGGGTAGGGTCACTGCGCCGATCGCTCATATGTGCATGAGTGTACTCGATTGTTGCTCCACCCATTGACACGCTGATTCCGGTGGGCTTTGAATGTACGAACATCTGTGACACAGATCGCTCAAACGAGCGATCACGCTTTCGGGAGGGTTCAGCCGTGCGCGCCGCCATCATCACCGAACCGGGATCCCTCGCCGTGGGAGACCGCCCGGAACCCACTCCCGCCCCCGACGGAGTCGTCGTCCGGGTCGGAGCCTGTGGCATCTGCGGGACCGACCTGCACATCGCCGACGGGGAGTTTCCGCCCAGCCCCTACCCGCTGGTGCCCGGCCACGAGTTCGCCGGTACCGTGACCGCCGTCGGCGAGCGCGCCCCCGGGGGCCTGCGCCCCGGCGACCGGGTGGCCGTCGACCCCTCGCTGTTCTGCGGACACTGCGAGTACTGTCGCGCCGGACGCGGCAACCTCTGTGCCAACTGGGGCGCGATCGGCGACACCGTCGACGGCGCCTTCGCCGAGTACGTGGCCGTCCCCGCCGCCAACTGCTACCGCATGCCCGACTCGATGAGCATGCGCGAGGGCGCCCTCGTCGAACCTTTGTCCTGCGCCGTGCACGGCGTGCGACGCATCGGCGTGGAGAACGGCGAACGCTTCCTGCTGATCGGCGCCGGCACCATGGGCCTGCTCCTGCAACAGCTGCTCCAAAGCTCCGGTGCCCGGGTGACGATGGTCGACCGCAACACCCGCCGCCTGGCCATCTCCGCCGACCTGGGCGCCGAACACACCGCCACCGACGTCACCGAACTGGACGGTGTCGGACCGGCCGACGGCTTCGACGCCGCGGTGGACGTCACCGGGGCGCCCCCCGCCATCGAAGCGGCCTTCATGTCCCTGCGCAGAGGGGGACGCCTGCTCGTCTTCGGGGTCGCCGACGGAGAGGCCCAGATCTCGCTCTCGCCCTTCCGGATCTACAACGACGAGATCACCATCGTGGGCTCCATGGCCGTGCTGAACAGTTACGGAGCCGCCGTGGACCTCATGGCCTCCGGGGCGATCCAGACCGCGCCGCTGCTCACCGACACCCTGCCCCTGGAGAAGTTCCCGGAGGCACTGGCCATGATGCGGGCCGGTAGCGGGGTCAAGATCCAGGTCGTCCCCGAGACCTCCGCCTGAGCCGGAAAGGCATCACCGTGCGCACCACCACCTTCACCACCGGCGCCACCGCCGTGGCGGCCTCGGCGCTCCTGCTCACCGGCTGCGCCGGGGCGGGGGCCACCTCCGCGGGGGAGGGGGCCGTCCGACTGACCGTCGCGATCGTGTCCAACCCACAGATGCAGGACGCGATCTCCCTGCAGGACGAGTTCCGCGAGGAGAACCCCGGCATCGAGGTCGACTTCGTGTCCCTGCCCGAGAACGAGGCCCGCGCCAAGATCACCACGTCCGTGGCCACCGGCGGGGGCGAGTTCGACGCCGTCATGATCAGCAACTACGAGACCCGTCAGTGGGCCGAGTACGGCTGGCTGGAGAACCTGCAACCCCTCATCGACGAATCCGAGGGCTACGACCACGAGGACTTCATCCCCTCCCTGCGCGAGGACCTGTCCGTGGACGGCGACATGTACTCGGTGCCCTTCTACGGGGAGTCGTCCTTCCTGACCTACCGCACCGACCTGTTCGAACAGGCCGGCCTGGAGATGCCCGAGAACCCCACCTGGGACGAGGTCGCCGATCTCGCGGCCGAACTCGACGGGGTGGAGCCGGGCGTGGCCGGGATCTGCATGCGCGGCCTGGCCGGGTGGGGTGAGGTCCTCAGCCCGTTCAACAGCGTCCTCAACACCTTCGGCGGCCGCTGGTACGACGAGGAGTGGAACGCCGAACTCGACTCCCCGCAGTTCCAGGAGGCCGCCGAATTCTACGTGGACCTGGTCCGCGAACACGGACAGCCCGGCGCCGCCAACAGCGGCTTCGGTGACTGCCTGAACCACTACTCCCAGGGCCGCGCGGCCATGTTCTACGACTCCACCTCCATGGTCAGCACCATCGAGGACGAGAACACCGCGACCGTGGCCGGACTCAACGGCTACGCGCCCGCCCCGGTGGCCGAGAGCGACTACGGCGGCTGGCTCTACGCCTGGGCCCTGGGCATCCCCTCCACCTCCGAGCACAAGGAGGAGGCCTGGACCTTCCTGGAATGGATGACCGACCGGGACTACGTGCGCACGGTCGCCGAGGAGTACGGCTGGCAGCGGGTCCCGCCCGGCAACCGACTGTCCACCTTCGAGGAGCCCGCGTACCAGGAGGTCGCGGGGGCCTACGCCGAACCCATGCTCCAGGGCATCGAGGAGGCCGACCCGCAGGACCCGGGCACCCGACCCGTCCCCTACGACGGCATCGGATTCCTGGCCATCCCCGAGTTCCAGGACCTGGGCACCCGGGTCAGTCAACAGCTCAGCGCCACCATCGCCGGACGGATCACCGTCGAAGAGGCGCTCGCGCAGAGCCAGGAGTACGCCGAGACGGTCGGCGACACCTACAAGGAGGACGGGCGATGAGCACGGCGACGGCACCCGCCGAGAAGACGTCCGGGAAACCGACCGCACCCGCGGCCCGCACCGGTCGCGGCCCACGCGCCGCCGGGTGGGTGCGCCGGGCACCCCTGCTGCCCGCGCTGGTGTTCATGCTGGTCGTCACCCAGCTGCCGTTCCTGGCCACCATCGTCTACTCGCTCAGGTCCTGGAACCTGGTGCGCCCCGACTCCCAGGCGTGGGTGGGGCTCACCAACTACCTGGCGGTCTTCACCGACCGGCAGTTCCTCGCCGCGACGGCCAACACGGTGCTCATCACCGCCGCCTGCGTGGTGGTGGCGATGCTGTTGGGCGTCGGCCTGGCCCTGCTGTTGGACCGGAAATTCTGGGGGAGGGGCGTGGTGCGCACCCTCATCATCACCCCGTTCCTCATCCTGCCGGTGGCCACCGCGCTGCTGTGGAAGCACATCATGTTCGAGCCGGTGTTCGGCCTGATCAACTTCGTGCTCTCCCCACTGGGCGTGGAAACCTACGACTGGGTCTCCCAGACACCGATCGTGTCCGTGGTCATCGCCCTGGTGTGGCAGTGGACCCCGTTCATGACGTTGCTGGTCCTTGCCGGTCTCCAGAGCCAGGACACCGACGCCCTGGAGGCCGGACAGGTCGACGGCGCCTCCAGGTGGCAGAGCTTCGTGTGGATCACCCTGCCGCACCTGCGCCGCTACATCGAACTGGGCGTCCTGCTGGGGTCGATCTACGTGGTCAACACCTTCGACACGATCTACATGATGACCCAGGGCGGCCCGGGCACGGCCAGCTCCAACCTGCCCTTCTACATCTACCAGCGCACCTTCCTCGGCTTCGACATCGGTCAGTCGGCGGCGATGGGCGTCGTGGTGGTGGTCGGCACCATCCTCGTGGCGATGCTGGCGCTGCGACTGATCTTCCGCACGTTCATGAACGCACAGGAGGCCACATCGTGACCGCCCAGGCCACCGCACCCTCGGCCTCCGCCGACACCCGCGTCCCGCACCGGCCGCGCCGGCCGATCGGCGCGATCGCCCTGAGCGTGTTCACCTGGCTCGTGGGCCTGGTGTTCGTCGCCCCCGTCCTGTGGCTGGTGCTGACCGCGTTCAAGCAGGAGAACCAGGCCGCCACCGACCCGCCCACGCTCTTCTTCCAACCCACCCTGGACCGGTTCGCCGCGGTGCTGGGCGCGGACTTCATGCCCTACCTGGGCAACTCCGTGATCGCCACCCTGGCCTCCACGCTCCTGGTGCTGGCCCTGGGCATACCCGCGGCGTACGCGCTGTCCATCGCCCCGGTCAAGCGCACCAACGACGTGCTGTTCTTCTTCATCTCCACGAAGATGCTGCCGGTGGTGGCGGTGGTCGTGCCGATCTACGTCGCGGCCGCGCACCTGTCCATGCTCGACAACATCTGGACCCTGGTGGTGCTGTACACGGCGATGAACCTGCCCATCGCGGTGTGGATGCTGCGCTCGTTCTTCCTGGAGGTGCCCAAGGCGATCGTGGAGGCCGCCCGGGTGGAGGGGGCGGGTCTGGGCCGGGTGCTGTGGTCGGTGATGCTGCCGATCATGGCACCGGGCATCGCGGCCACCGCCCTGATCTGCATGATCTTCGCGTGGAACGAGTTCTTCTTCGCGGTCAACCTGACCGCCGCCCAGGCCGCCACCGTCCCGGTCTTCCTCACCGGCTTCATCACCAGCGAGGGACTGTTCGTGGCGCAGCTGTCGGCGGCCGTGGTCATGGCGTCGCTGCCCATCGTGGTGATCGGCTGGACCGCCCAGCGTCAACTCGTCCGCGGCCTGTCCATGGGCGCCGTTAAGTAGTGGATTCTTCGATCGGGTGCCCGTAATGTGGGCGCCCGATCGGAAAGGACCCCCGTTGAAGACGTTCACCCTGCCCGGAACGGGCATCACCGTTCCCAATGTCGTGCTCGGGCTGATGCGCATCGCCCGCAAGACCGACGAGGAGATCCGCGCCCTGGTCGGCGCCGCACGCGAGGCGGGGATCGACTTCATCGACCACGCCGACATCTACGGGCCCACCACCCACGCCTGTGAACGTCGCTTCGCCGAGGCGATGCGCCTGACCCCCTCCGAGCGCGAGTCCCTGACCATCCAGACCAAGGCCGGTATCGTCCCCGACGGGCCCTACTTCGACCACTCCTACGAGCACATCGTGGCCTCCGTCGAGGGTTCCCTGCGGGCCCTGGACACCGACCACGTCGACATCCTGCTGCTGCACCGACCCGACGCGCTCGTCGAACCCGAGGAGGTCGCCCGCGCCTTCGACGAACTCGAAGCGGCCGGGAAGGTGCGCGCCTTCGGGGTCTCCAACCACACACCCCGCCAGGTCGACCTGCTGCGCAGGTACGTGCGGCAGCCGATCGTGGCCAACCAGCTCCAGCTGTCCATCACCCACGCCCCGATCATCACCCAGGGCCTGGCGTCGAACATGCTGGGCGAGCCCCAGTCGGCCACCCTCGACGGCGGCGGTGTCCTGGACCACGCCCGCCTGCACGACATCACCGTGCAGGCCTGGTCGCCCTTCCAGGCCGGGTTCTTCGACGGGGTGTTCCTGGGCTCGGACGAACACGCCGAACTCAACGCGGTCATCGACCGTCTCGCGGAGAAGTACGGCGTGCCGCCCATCGCGGTGGCCACCGCCTGGATCACCCGCCACCCCGCGCGGATGCAGGTCGTACTGGGCACCACCACCCCCGAGCGGGTCACCGGCGCCGCCCAGGGTTCGGAGCTGAACCTGACCCGCCCCGAGTGGTACGAACTGACCCGCGCCGCAGGTCACCGCGTTCCCTGACCCCGCGAAGGGGTCCCTCGTCGGGCCGATCTCCGGTACTGTACCGTCTGGACGGTTCATGAAAGGAGAGGCATGGGAAGCGCGGAGGAAAGAGGGGGCGGGCTCTCGATACGGGCGGCCGGCCGTCGGGACGTGACGGCCGTGTCCCGGGTGCTGGCACGGGCCTTCGAGAAGGACCCGTTCGTGGCGTGGATGTTCCCCGAGGACCTCGGGCGGCGGGCACGCCGGCTCTACGCGATCGAGGCCGGGTTCGAGTACCTGCCGTACGGGCTGATGGACGTAGCCGTGCTCGACGACCGGGTCGTAGGCGCTGCCCTGTGGGGCAGACCCGACGTCTCCACGGGCCCGGGCGCCCTGCGCTCCCTTCCGCACCTGGCCGCGCTCTTCGGGGCGGATCGGCTGCCCACCGTGCTCCGGGGCCTCACCAGCCTTTCCGAACACACACCCCGCACGCCGCACTGGTACCTCGCGGAACTGGGCACCGACCCCGACGTTCGTGGCGTCGGGGCCGGTGTGGGCCTGCTGCGTCATGGGCTGGAACGGGCCGACCTGCACGGTGCGCCGGTCTTCCTGGAGTCGAGCAACACGGAGAACCTGCCGTTCTACGAACGCTTCGGGTTCCGAGTCCTGACCGAGGTCCCCATGCCCGACGGGCCGACCCTGCACACCATGCTGCGCGACCCGGCCCAGGCCGACGATCACTGACCGATCAGTCGATCAGTGATCGACCCCGCTGAGCTCGTTGGGGGTCTGCTCCAGCGTCACCGAGGCGGTGACCTCACCATCGGCCAGGTCCACGGCGTGCACCTGGTCGGTGGCGGTGTCGGTCACGTAGGCGGTGCCACCGCGCACGAACAGGGCGGGACGGGGCTCCTGCCACTCCAGCGGCTCCTCCCAGGCGTCCATCAGGTCGATGCCGTCGGTGATCTCGGCCGATTCGGGGTCGATCACGTGCAACGTGCCGTCGGTGCCCAGGACCAGGGCCTCACCGTCCGGGCCACGGCCCAGGGAACGGAAGGTGTAGCTGGAGGGCAGGTCGACCAGATCCATGGAGGAGTCGGCGGTGTCGACGAGGGCGACCTGCTCGGGGCGTTCCAGCTCGGCGTCCGGGTCGGTCTTGTAGTCGCCCAGGACGATAGGGGAGTCCTCGGAGCCGGCCTGGTTGCCGATGCGCCCGTAGTCGTCCTCGCTGTCCACCTTGGTGAACTCGCCGTCCTGGTAGGTCAGGACACCGTCCTCGCAACCGATGACCACGGCCTCACCCTCGGCCGTGGTCTCCCCGTGCACGCCGGGGCACTCCTCGCTTCGGGCGACCTCTTCGTGGTTCTCGTCCAGGACGATGGCGCCGACACGTTCCTCCTCGTCGCCGAGGGTGACGAGCAGCTCCCCGTTCCCCAGTTCCACGGCCACGCCGTGGTGGGCCTCCTCGGTGGTGTAGGTGTCGAGGTCGGCGGGCGTTCCCTCGCCGAGCGCGTCGGTGTCGAAGGCGGTCACCTCACCGGTTCCGTCGGCGAACAGCACGGTGCGGCCCGCGTGCCGGACCACGTGCCCGGGGGTGTCCGCGGCGAAGACCGTGTCGGTCAGCCGCGCGCCGACGGCGTCCAGGACCTGGAAGCCCTCGGAGGTGGAGACGAACACGTGCTGCTCGTCCCCGGCGGGGTTGAGGCGGTTGAACCCCTCCAGTTCGATGTCCTCGATGACCTCCAGGGTTTGGCCGTCCAGGACGTAGAGGCCACCGTCGTAGGTGGTGACGATCGGTTCGTTCACCGAGACGCCGGTCTCGTCGGAGGTCTCCGCTCCGGCCTCGGAGGCGGCGTCGTCGTCGGTGCCGCAGGCGGTCAGCAACAGCCCCGCGCAGAGCAGGACGGGTAGTGCGACCCGGCGTCGGTGGTGTGGTGTGCGCATGGTTCTCTTTCGGTTCTCGGTGTGGGAGAAAACGGCCGTGGCGGGAGACCACGACGAGGGGACCCGGAGTTCGGGTCAGTCGCCGCCGAGTCCGGCGGCGATGGCTTCGGTGTTGGCGCGCATCATCTCCAGGTAGGTGGCGGCGCCCCCGCCCTCCTCGGTGAGGGATTCGGAGTAGAGCGGGACGACCTCGATCTCCACCCCCGCCTCCTCGGCCATGACGGTGGCCAGCCGGTCGGGTTGGGAGGAGTCGGCGAAGACGGCCGAGACACCTGCTTCGGCGACGGCGTCGGAGAGGTCCTTGAGGTCGGAGGTGCTGGGCGAGGCCAGGGTCGTGCCGCTGGGGATGACCGCGCCGATGACCTCGAAGTCGTAGCGGTCGGCGAGGTAGCCGAAGACGTGGTGGTTGGTCACGAGCCGGCGGTCCTCGTCCGGCAGGGCGGCGAACTCCTCGCCCATCCACGCGTCGAGTTCCCGGACCCGGGCGGTGTAGGCCTCGGCGTTGGCGCGCACGGTGTCGGCGTCGGCCCCGTCGACCTCCTCGACCACGTGTTCGGTGATCAGGTCCACCGCCATGAGCACACGGGCCGGGTCGGTCCAAAAGTGCGGGTCGGGCTCGCCCTCGCTCTCGTCGGAGGTGTAGGGGAGGGGGTCGACGTTCGCGCCGACCTCCAGGGCGGGCACGCCCGCCTCCTCCGCGGCGGCGACGTTGCGCGCGATCCCCTCCTCCAGACCGAGACCGTTGTGCACGACCAGGTCGGCGTTCTCCAGCCTCGCGGCCTCCTGGGCGGAGATTCCGAACGAGTGCGGGTCGGCGTTGGGTTTCATCAGTACGGTCACCTCGGCCTGGTCGCCGACGATCTCCCGGGTGATGTCGCCGAGGATGTTGGTGGTCACCACGATTCCCTCACCGCCGTCGTCGGCGGAGCAGGCGCCCAGCGCGACGACGAGTCCGGTGACGGTGAGCGCGGCCAAAGCCTTGCGGGGACGCACGTCGATCACCGTCCCGTCTCGACCATGAGGTGCGGCGCGATGTCCACCTCGAAGGTGCGGGCCGTGCGAAGGTCGTCGTTGTAGTCGATCTCGTGGACCAGACCGGCCTCGGCGTCGTTGACGTAGGCGCGGGAGGTGTCCACCTGGAGCGTGGGTGGATGTTCGGCGTCGACGGTCGCCACCAGCGATGTTCGGGCGATCTCCTCCCCGGTCTCGGGGTCGAGGGAGTGCAGGGCGCCCTCACCGTCCAGGGCCAGAACGGGCATCCCCTCGCCGACCGCGGTGACGGCGATCGTGTCGTCGAGGTCGAGGGCGCGCCACTGGGCCGCGGCCAGGTCCAGGACCCACGGGTCGCCATCGGTGGACAGCGCGGCCAGGACCGCCGATCCGGGGCGGTGATGGAAGGAGTCGACGCGCCCGGTCCCCGGGTAGGACAGGAGGGACGCTTCGAGGGCGTCGTCCTCCTCGGTCAGGTGCAGGGCGCCCTCGGCGCAGCCCACGACCAGGCCGCGGCGGGTGACGGCCGCCCCTCGGGGGTCGGCGCAGGTCTCGTCCAACGTCTGGGCGGACCCTCCGTCCCTGTCCAGGGACCGGACCGCGCCGTCGTCGTCCACGGCGACCAGGCCACCGCCGAACGGCAGGGCGAGCGACGTTTCCTCGGAGGTCGGGTCGACGGCGGAGACCGTTCCGTCCTCCAACCCCTCCCGTTCCAGGACCAGGGAGGTACCCGCCTCATCGATGACCGAGGTGAGCACGGTGTCGGTGACGACCGAGGAGGTGGTGACCCCGTCCAGGGCGCCGACCGGCCCGGTGCCGGTCCGGTAGTAGTGGTTGTGATCGCCGTGGTCGACCGTCCATACCCCGCTGTCGAACACCTCTGTCATCCCATCACCGGATGAGTTGAGGTAGGCGAATCGGCCATCCCCGGCGATGCCGTCCGCTCCGGGGACGGTGCCGAGTTCGCTGGTCTCCTCGGTGATCAGGTCCACCAGCCGCACCTCGCCGCTGTCGGCGTCGGCCAGGACCAGCCGGGACTGCGGTTCGGCGGCCTCCTCGGCCCCTTCGACGTAGCCGTGGGGTGTTTCCTCGGCCTCGGGCGCCTCGTCCCGGGGCGGTTCTCCGGCGCAGCCGGCCAGGAGCAGGGCGCACAGCCCCACGGCTGCGGCCTTCGCTGTGGTCAGGGGTCTCACGGGGTCATCGACCTCTCTTCGAGTCGAGGGTGGGAAGGGGACGTGGCGGAGGGGGTCGTGGGGCGCTCTCGTCGCGTGAGTCGAGAACGCAGGGCCGAGAGCGCCACCGAGACGAAGAAGAACGCCACGGCGGTCGCCGCGATGCTCGCCCCGGCCGCGGTCTCCCAATGCCAGGAGGCCAACAGCCCGACGAAGGTCGAGGCGACGCCGATCAGGGCGGCGGCGCACATGATCGTCGGCACGCTCCTGGCCCACAGCACGGCCGCCGCGGGCGGCGCGATCAGGAGGCCGAACACCAACAGGGTGCCGACCACGTGGAAGGAGGCGACCACGGCCAGGGTGACCAGGGCGAGCATCGCGGCGTGGGCCGCGCGCGGGGCCAGCCCCAGGGTGTGCGCCTTGCGGGGGTCGAACGCCAGGGCCATGAACGCCCGGTGCCCCACGATCGCCACCACCAGCGCCACCAGCAGACAGATCCCCAGGTGCCACAGGTCGCGTTCGCGTACCGCCAGTACGTCACCGAAGAGGAGCCCGGTGAGGTCGACGGCGAACGTGGCCGAGTGGGAGACCAGGATGACGCCGAGGGAGAGCATGCCGACGAACAACAGTCCGATGCTCGTGTCCTGCGACAGCCGCGGGGAGCGGTTCAACAGGGTGACCCCCGCGGCCATGGCCCCGGCCGCCAGGGCGGCGCCCAGGAACAGGCTCTGACCGAGCAGGGCGGCCAGGGCCACCCCGGGAAGCATGCCGTGCGACATCGCGTCCCCGAGGAAGGCCATTCCCCGCAGGACGACCCACGTTCCCGCGATCGCGCAGATGAGGGAGACGAGGGCGCCGCCCCACAGCGCCCGCTGGACGAAGGTGACCCCGAACGGATCGATCAGTGCTTCCATGATGGGACACTCTACAACGATAACCATTATCGTTTTAACATCGGGTCGAATGAGGGGAAGGCGGAGGAAGCGGATGAACCACACCGAGTTGCGGAACGTTCACGCGGGGTACGGGCGTGAGGACGTGCTGAAGGGGGTCGACGCGCACATCCCCCAAGGCCGGGTCACCGCGCTGGTGGGGGCCAACGGCGCGGGCAAGTCCACCTTGCTCGCGGTTTTGGCGGGCATCCTCAGGCCGCGCGGCGGTGAGATCGTCCGGGCCACGCGTGCCCGTCCCGCCTTCGTGGTCCAGCGCAGTGCGGTGTCCGACACGTTGCCGCTCACGGTGCGCGACGCCGTCGCCATGGGGCGCTGGGCCCATCAAGGCCTGTGGCGGCCACCGACCCGACACGACCGCGCGGTGGTGGAAGGGGCGATGGAGCGGGTCGGTATCGCCGACCTGTCCGGTCGCCAACTGGGAGAGATCTCCGGGGGCCAGCGCCAGCGCGCCCTCATCGCCCAAGGACTGGCCCAGGAGGCGGACCTACTGCTGTTGGACGAGCCCTCCGCCGGCCTGGACCGTGGGGCCAGGGAACGGATCGCGCGGGTGATCGCCTCGCTGCGGGGCGAGACCACCATCGTGCACGCCACCCACTTCCCGGACGAGGCCGCGGGCGCCGACCACCGTCTCACCCTGGACGAGGGCCGGGTGGCGTAGGCGGACCGGGCCCCGGTCCCCTCAGCCCTGGAAGCGCAACCCGTGCGCGCCCCGGTAGGCGGCCGGCTCCGGCTCGCTCCAGCCCTCCAACAACTCTGGAGCGAGCCGGTACACCTCCACGGCCAAGGGGCGGCACACGTCGATCGGGTCCCGCGCGTCCGGACCCCACAACGGCACCGACAGGTCCCCGCCCGGACACGTCGACAGCGCGCACAACAGGTCCTGTTCGGCGAAGAACTCCAGGAAGTCACCGGGACGGGCGGGCGAGGCCTTCATGAAGTAACGGTCCTCGTCGTTGAGCCCGGTGCACTGGAAGACGTTGAGCACGTCGTGCACGTCGAACTCGGTCAACCCGTGCGGCAGTACCGCCCGGGTCAGGTTCGAGTGGCAGTGCAGGTCGAAGTCCTCGCCGGTGAGCATCCGGTTGACGTACGGATCGCAGCGGGTGCCCAACAGGTCGTGCACGCGCCCGCCGTCGGCGTCGGTGCCGTACCACGCCAGGCTGTCGGCGGTGATGGTGACCAGCGGCCGCAGGTAGGGCAGCGTGGACCAGAGCCGGTCGTGGGTGGACACATGGGCGCTCTGCAATTGCCGGGTGCGCGAGGCCCACAGGCGCTCCCGGGGATTGTGCGTGTTCCACACGTTCAGGTCGCCCACCTGCGGGCCCTCGGGGGTCAGGATCCGGAACAGGTGACCGGCGGGCACCCGCCAGGCCCGGCCCGAACGGATCGGGATCGTGAACCGCTCCACCGGGACACGGCCGTCGGTGTGCGTGGCCAATCGGTCGTAGAAGGCGGTGTCGACGTCGAGGGCGCCGCCCGCAACGGCTCGGTAGGCGGCTTCCGGTGAACCCATGGGACTCCGTTCGTTGGTGTTCCTTCAGGCCTTGACCGCTCCTTGGGTGAGGCCGTTGACGAAGCTGCGCTGGAAGAGGAGGTAGACCACGACGATGGGGGCGATCACGATCAGGCTCGCCGCGGACAACAAGGGAATGTCGGTGCCGTACTGGCCCACGAACAACCCCAGCCCGGTGGGCGCGGTGCGCAGGTCCGGGTCCTGCATCATCACCAACACCAACAGGAACTGGTTCCACGACCACATGAACACCAGCACCGCCAGGGTGGTGATGGCCGGCCACGAGATCGGCAGCAGTACCCGGGCCAGCACGGTGTGGTCGCGCGCCCCGTCCACCCGGGCGGCCTCCACCAGCTCCCGGGGCACCGAGGCGAAGTGCGACTGCATCCAGTACACGCCGAAGGGTAGGAACAGGGCGATCTCGGCCAGGATCACCCCGGTGTAGGAGTTGGTCAGCCCCACCTCACGCATGTTGAAGTACAGGGCGATGACCAGCAGTTCCACCGGCAGGGTCAGGCCCAGCACGAAGGCCAGGGAGATACCCTTGCCACCCCACACACCCAGGATGGACAGCGCGTACCCGGCCAGCGTCGCGAAACACACCGTCAAGGGCACCACGAAGACGGCGATGACGAAGCTGGACCACATCAGTCGGCCGAAGTCGCCGCTCTGCCAGGCGAGCGCGAAGTTGGACCAGGACCACTCACTCGGCAGGGAGAACGCGCCGACCTGCCCACCGGCCGGGTGCACCGAGGCCAGCGCGATCCCGACGAAGGGCGCCAGCACCAACACCGCCAGGGTGCTCAGCAGCCCGTACCGCAGCGCGGTCGTCATCGCCGAACGGTTCACTTCGCCTCCCGGGTGAGTAGACGGATCACGCTCACCAGCACGATGACCAGCAGCGTCAGCACCACCGCCAGCGCGCTCGCCCCGCCGATGGTGCCCTCGTTGAACGCCAACCGGTACACCAAAAGGGCCGGCACGTTGGTCTGTCCGGCCGGTCCGCCGTTGGTGGTGACGAACACCAGGTCGAAGGAGGCCAGGGCGGCGATGGTGGTGATGACCGCGGCGATGCCGACCTCGCGGCGCAGCCCGGGCAGGGTGACGTAGACGAACCGGCGCAAGGGGCCGGCGCCGTCGATGGCGGCGGCCTCGTTCAGGGAGGGGTCGATGCGTTGGGCCCCGCTCATGAACAGGACCATGCACAGTCCGCTCATGCACCAGGTGCCGATCAGGCCCAGGGCGATGAGCGCGAAGTGGTAGTCGCCCAGCCAGGCGCGGGTGATGGCGCCCAGCCCGATGGTTTCCAGGGCCCGGTTGATCATGCCTTCGTCGCTGTAGAGCCAGCGCCAGGTGATGCCGACCGCGACCAGTGGCAGGACCTGGGGCAGGAAGAACACGGTGCGGAAGAACGTCATCCCGGTGCGTACCCGGCCCAGCAGTAGTCCGGTGAGAAGTAGCCCGATCGCGATGGGGATGAGTGAGAAGAACACGATGAGGATCAGGCCGTTGAGGATGGCCTGGGCCAGCAGTGGTTCGGTGAGTACCCGGGTGTAGTTGGCCAGGCCCGCCCAGGTGGGTGGTGCCACCCCGTCCCAGTCCAGGAAGGAGAACCACACGGTGCTGGCCGCGGAGTAGATCGCGAAACCGGCGTAGACGGCCAGCGCGGGCAACAGGTACAGCCAGGCGCGCAGGCGCGACCGCCCGGGGCGCCGGGCCCCGGCGGTCGCGTTCCCGCGCAGCAGCGCGCCACTAGCCATGGACGCGGTCCCACTCGGTCTGCAGATCGGACAGGAACGTCTCCTCGTCGGTTCTCCCGGCGATCAACCCCTGCACCCCAGGGGTGAGCTGGTCGATCATGCCGGGCGTGGCGAAATCGGGGAAGGGCACGATGCCGTCCTGCTCGGCGGCCGTCCCGTAGACGCCGTTGATCTCCTCCAGCACGCCGCCCTCCCCGGTGGAGGCGTCGGTGTCCACCGGCATGAACCCGGTGTCCAACTGGATCCGCGCGGCCTCCGGCGAGGACAGGTAGTCCAAGAACGCCGCTGCCACGTCCGGGTGTTCGGTGCCCGAGGAGACCGTGTAGGAGACGCTGGAACCGGAGGTCATCGGTGCCTGCTCCGGGTCCTCACCCGGCAGGAGGAAGAAACCCACGTCCTCGCCCAGGGCCTCCTCCATCTCGAACGCCGCCCAGTTGCCGATCATCAGGAAGGCGCTCTCACCGTTGCCGAAGGCGGCCTTTGCGTCGTCGTCGGAGGTGGCGTTGGCGCTCTCGGGTATGTATCCGGCGTCCACCCACCGAGTGAGGGTCTCGGTCGCCTTCATGGCCCCGTCGGTCTCGATGGTGGAGTCGGGAGCCCCGTGCACCCAGTCGCGGTAGGCCTCGTGGTCGCCGAAGGCGTTGAGCAGCGTGTTCCAGACCTGGAAGCCGCCCACCTCCAACCCGCCCACGCTGAACGGGGCGATGCCCTCCTCGTCCACCGCCGCCAGGGCGTCCTCGAACTCGTCGAAGGTCGCGGGCGGCTCCTCCACCCCCGCCTCCGCCAACAGTTCACGGTTGTAGAACACCCCCAGCATGGACAGCGCCCCCGGGACGGCGTAGAGACTTCCGGTGCCGAACCGGGTGGCGTCCTCGTCGGCGCGCAACGGCTCCAGGCTCGCCTCGGGGAAGGACTCCTCCCACCCGTAGGCCTCCACGTACGGTTCCAGGTCCATCACGTGCCCGCTCGGGATGAGCGAGCGCATCGCCCCCGGGTTGTACTGGGCGAGGTCGGGCGCCT
The DNA here is from genome assembly GCF_053615935.1 of Nocardiopsis sp. NPDC055879. NCBI lineage: Bacteria > Bacillati > Actinomycetota > Actinomycetes > Streptosporangiales > Nocardiopsidaceae > Nocardiopsis > Nocardiopsis sp. NPDC055879. The sequence continues at coordinate 122,028 of NZ_JBSHCT010000006.1, read as the reverse complement.
CATCGGAGGACATCGACAACGTGACGGTCTTGACGTAGTCGGTGAACGGGGTCTGCTGCAGCTCGATGGAGACGTTGGGGTGCTGCTCGGTGAACCCCTCGACCAGCTCGGTGGAGGGCGGGTCGTCGGTGTAGGCCAAGGTCAGTTCGACCGGCTCGTCGGTGATGGTGGTGGACACGTCCTCGGGCACGTTGTCGCGTTCGCCGTTCCCGCTGGACAGGGTCGCGCACGAGGTGAGGAGCAGGACGGCCGTGGCACCGGCCGCGACCCGGATCAGAGGTCGGTCGATTCGTGAACGGATGGACAGTGGATCGGTGGACCTGGTGGACATGGTGTCCTCCGTGGTTGTCGGGTCTGCCGGGCCGGACCGGTTCAGCCGGTCGTCGAAGGGGGTCTCAGACGGGTGTGTTCGACCTGGTCGAGCGAGTGGCGCAGGGCGCCCTGGACCACGGCGTCCTCGCCCAGCCGGGACAACTCCAACGGGGGAGGGCCCAGGCGTTGGCGGCGCAGGTGGGCGCGCAGGGCCGCCAACAGCGCGGGACCGCACCGCGCCATGGGGCCGCCGACGACGACCACGTCGGGGTCGAGCAGGGCGCGGACCGCGCCGACGCCCTGGGCGAAGCGACGGGCGATCTCCTCCAGCGCCGTCAGGGCCGCGGGCGCTCCATCGACCACCGCGGCGACGACGGTGGCGGTCCGCGCCTGCGGTCGCGCCAGTCGGGCGAGCAGGGCGTGGTCGCCGCGCTCACGAGCGGCCTCGCGGACCAGGCCGGCGAACGCGCCGGTACCGGCCCAGGCCTCGAACGCGCCCAGAAGGGTGTCGCCTTCTCCCCGGGCGGGCTCGGGCGCGTCGGTGAACAGGTCGAGGTAGCCCAGGTCCCCGGCGTCGTTGGCGGCGCCACGATGCAGCGCACCCGCCACGACGATGCCCGCGCCCACCCGCTCGCCCCAGTGGATCAACACCATGGAGCGGTGTCCGGCGCCGTGCCAGAGTTCGCCCACGGTGGCGAGCTTGACGTCGTTGTCCAGGTAGACCTCGCAACCGGCCGCCTCACCCAGCGCCCGGATCAGCGCGTCGCCGGTGACACCGGGCATGCTGGGCGCGAATCGCACCCGTGCGGTGGCGGGGTCGACTATGCCGGGCACACCGATCGAGGCGTGCCACACCCCGCCGGCCTCGATCCGTGCCTCGGCCAGGACCCGGTGCGTGGCCTCGGTCAGCGCCCGCGCCACGACCTCGGAGTCGACCTCCTCGAACCCGGGCGGTGATGTGTGGTGGGCGGCCACGATCGCGCCCGACAGGTCGGCCAGACCCACCCGGATCCCCTCGGGGGAGACCGACGCGCCCACCACGTGTGCGGCCTCGGCGCGGAACCGCACCCGCTGGGCGGGCCGGCCCGAACCGGCCCCCGAGCGCATCGGGGCCAGGAACTCCACCAGGCCGGCCTCGCTCAGGTCGGACAACGAACGCGACACCGCCTGCCGGGACAGCCCCGTCCGTCGGGCCAGCTCGGGGGCACTGGTGTGCTCGACCGTGCGCAGCAGGGTGAGCACGGCGGTCGTGTTGACCTCGCGCATGTACCGCGTGCCCGCTGCGACCGGCACGTCCACGTGCCCCCGCCCCTTTCCACCCTTGCCCGTCGGTGAATTAGGTATGTACCGTACGTAACTCCCGAGCATCCCGGCAAGAGGGGCGATCCGATGGCCGACACTCCGAAGGACCCGCCCATTTGGGGCGAATCCGTGGACGCGCTGGCCCACCGGGTCCTGGGCCGATCACACCGTCCGATCGACTTTCGTGAGCGCCCCGGTGCGAAGCGTTCCTTCACCTACCACGTCGAGGGGGGAGCGCTCACGATCGAGGCGACCGACGCGGTGGCCGCCGCCGTGGCCCTGCACACCTACCTGCGCCGTGAGTGCGGACGCTCGGTCACCTGGGACACCCCGCTGCCGCTGCGGGTCGACCACCCCGAACGGGTACGACCCGTACACGGCACCGCCGAGGTCGACCAGGGCTACTACCTGAACTTCTGCACCACCGGGTACACCAGTGCCTACTGGGACTGGGACGACTGGGAACGCGAGATCGACTGGATGGCGCTGCACGGCGTCACCATGCCGCTGACCGTCGTGGGCCACGAGGCCGTCCTGTTCGAGACCTACACCCGCCGTGGCCTGGAACCGGATCGGGTGCGGGCCTTCCTGGGCGGCCCCGGCTACCTGCCCTGGCAGTACATGGGCAACCTGGACGGCTTCGCCGGCCCCCTGCCCGCCTCATGGATCGACGGCCATCGGGACCTGGGACTGCGCATCCTGCGGCGCCAACGCGCCCTGGGCATGACCCCGGTGCTGCCCGGGTTCACCGGACACGTGCCGGCCGAACTGGCCCCCGACCGGACCCGCGCCCGCACCTGGCACGGCCTGACCACCCACGTCCTGGACCCCGCCGACCCCCGCTACCCCGAGCTCGCCGCCGACATCGTGCGCGTCCAACGGGAACTGTTCGGCACCGACCACCTCTACGCCATCGACCCGTTCATCGAGATGGTCCCGGTCGACGCGGACCCCGGATTCCCGGCGCGGCTGGCCCGCGCCACCCTGGACGGGCTCACCAGCGCCGACCCCCACGCCGTGTGGGCGCTACAGACCTGGCCGTTCTCCTACCAGAGCCGGTTCTGGAGCTCCGAACGCGTCACCGCCTTCCTTGAGGCCATCCCGGACGAACGCCTGCACCTGCTCGACCTGTGGGCCGAACACGACCCCCAGTGGAGCCGCTTCGACGCCTTCGGCGGCACCCCCTGGACCTGGTGCGCCCTGCTCAACTTCGGTGGACGCAGCGAACCCATCGCCGACCTGCAGGGCGCCGTGGACCGCGTCGGCGAGGCCAAACGGGCCGAGTACCCGCCGACCGGCATCGGCCTGTCCATGGAGGGCACCCGCAACAACCCGGCGTTCTTCGAACTGGTCGCCGACCAGATCTGGTGGCGGACCGAGGACGTGGCCACCGACTGGCTGCCCGACTTCGTACGGCAACGCTACGGCTCCGACGACCCCGCCCTGCTGTCCGGCTGGCGGGGGCTGGCGGAGACCGTCCTGGGCGCCTCGGGGGCGCGGATCTTCCCCGAACAGTTCAACGGGGTCCTCACCCGGCGCCCCGACTTCGCCGACCTGGCCGCACCCGAACGGCATCGAGCCGAGGTCGAAGGCCTGGTCTGGTACCCCTGGCCACGCCTGTCGCGGGCCTGGGCGGACCTGGTCGGCGCGGCCGAGACCGACCGGGCCCTGGCCGAGGGGCCCTTGGCGCACGACCTGGTCGACGTGGCCATGGCGGTGCTCTCCCGGACCGCCGACCGCCACCACCTGGAGCTGGTCGAACACGCGGCCCGGTACCGGGAGGTCCCCGAGGATCTGCTCGGCCGGTTCCTACGGGTGTTCGACGACCTGGACGCTCTGCTGGACACCCGGCCCGAGTACCGTTTCGCCACCTGGGAGGCCAAGGCCACCTCCTGGGCCACCAGTACCGAGGATCATCGTGTGCTGGCCGACAACGCCCGCCGCGTCCTCACCGTCTGGATCAACCTGGACAACCTGCGGCTGGACGACTACGCCGCGCGCCTGTGGTCGGGCCTGGTCGGCGGCCACTACCGCGTGCGCTGGGAGCTGTGGGGAGGGCTCCTGCCCCAGGCCCTGACCGAACCCGAGCGGGCCGCCGCCCGCCTGACCGATCGCCTCAGCGACCACGCCGACCGGTTCCTGCGGCACGGACCCCCGGCCCGGCCCGCGCCCACCGAGGGCACCCTCGCCCTCTCCCGTCGACTCCTGGACCACTACGGCGCCGACCGCGACGGCGGCGGTTCGATCGGGGGACGGGTCGGGTGAGATGCGCCGGTATCGACGTGGGCGGCAGAGGGATCCGTGTGCTCGTCCACGACGGCGACCGCAAGGTCCGCTCCGGAGAGGACGTTCCGGCGCCCCGAGGGGAGAGGGGGCTGGACCTGGACAGGTTGGCCGCACGCCTGTCCACGCTCCTGACCCGGGCCGCCCCGGTGTTCGACCGGGTGGCCATCGGCATGACCGGCCTGCCCGATCTGGTCCCCGACCCCGGTGAGTTGGTCCGAGGCCTGCGGGGGCGAGTACCGGTGGGCACCGTGGTGCTCGCCGGGGACTCGGTGACCACCCATGTCGGAGCCCTGGGCGGCCGGCCCGGCGTGGTGGTCGCGGCCGGCACCGGCGCGGTCGCGCTCGGCACGGACCTGGAACGCACCTGGAGCCGCGCCGACGGGTGGGGGATCCTGCTCGGCGACCATGGTGGGGGAGCCTGGGTGGGACGGGAGGGACTCCAGGCCGCGTTGCGTGCCCACGACGGCCGACGCGGTGGTTCGTCGACTTTGTCGAGCCACCTCACCGCACGCTTTGGCAGCGTGAGCGCGCTGGAACACCGGGTCTACGCGGCCTCGGCGGCGGACGCCGCCACCGTCCTGGCCGGCTTCGCCCCCGACGTGGCCGCCGCCGCGCGAAGCGGGGACGTCGTGGCCCGAAGGATCTGGCAGGAGGCGGGCACGCACCTGGGCCGGGCCGCCGTGGCGGCCGCCGCACCCGGGCTGGCTCGGCGCCTATCCTGGGGCGGCGGGCTCTTCTCGGTGGGCGAGACCGTGTTGGGGCCGATGCGCGCCGAGGTGCTGCGTCGCATGCCCGAGACCGAGTTCGCGACCCCCGAGGGAGGGTCGGTCGAGGGCGCGCTCACCCTGGCGCTCACCCCGCCGATCCCGCACCCGCCCCACCTGTACGTCTTCGATGGGCCGGCGGGTGCCTAGTCGCCGGCGTCGTGTTCGTTGTAGGTGCCGGCGCGCTCCTGGCCGGTGAGGTCGCCGATGGAGTCCATGATCCGGTCGGTGATGACCCGACGGGCCTTGCCCGGGGCCAGGTGATCGAACCCGGTGGAGAAGTCCAACGGCTCGCCGAACCGCACGGTGAACCGGCGCGGGCGCGGCATGTTCGCACCGATCGGCTGCACCTCCTGGGTACCGCTGAGCCCGACCGGCACGACCACGGCCTTGGACTCCAACGCCAGGTGCGCCACTCCGGTGCGGCCCCGGTACAGACGCCCGTCCCGCGAGCGGGTGCCCTCGGGGTAGACCACGCAGGCCTCCCCGTCGTTGAGCCGGCCCAACATCATCTCCAGCGACATCATGGCGTCGCGTGCGTTGCCTCGGCGGACCGGCATGGCGCCCAGCGCGCCGAACATCGTCTTGGTGAGACGACCCTTGACCCCGGGGGTCTCGAAGTAGTCCGACTTGGCCAGGAACCGGACCCGACGCTGGGTGACCGACAACGGTATGACGACGCTGTCCACGAACGACAGGTGGTTGCCGGCCAGGATCACCGGCCCGGTGGCGGGGACGTTGTCACGGCCCTCGATGGTCGGGCGGCACAGGGTCCGGGCGAGGACCGCAGCGGTCTGCCGCAACGCACCGTAGAGCACGTGTGTTCTCCCTAGTCATGGGGTCGGACGCCGTGAGCGAGGGACGGCCGAACCCAATGTAAGGGTGACCGATGGGTAATGAAACGCGCGCGCTCGAAAGAGTGCTCCAGGTCACCCACCGGCCATCGTGGTGTTCAGCCGATCGGTCGCCAGTCGGCGTTGGCCCCGCACACCACCAGGCACGGGTTCTCGCCCGGGACCCGTCCGGCCAGCCAGGCGGCGAAGGGCACCGCGGCGGCCGGTTCGGTGGCGATGCGGAATTCCTCCCACAGGCGGGTCTGCGCGCTGATGATCTCGGCGTCGGAGACCAACGCCGGGGTGATGGGTTCGGCGCGCAACACCTCGAAGGGCACCCGCCCCAGGGTGGAGGCGCCCAGGGCGGAGGAGGCCACCGACTCCACCGGGGTGCTCACCGGCTCCCCGGCGGCCAACGCCGCGTGCATGCTCTGGCAGCCCTGCGGCTCCACGCCCACCACACGACGGCCGCCCGCGCCCAGGCGCACCCCCGCGGCCAATCCGCCTCCGCCCACGGCCACCACGATCGAGTCGCAGTCGGGCACGTCGTCGACCACCTCCAGACCGATGGTGCCCTGTCCGGCCACCACCAGGGCGTCGTCGAAGGCGTGCAGGTAGCGTGCCCCCTCGGAGTCGGCCCGCTCGCGGGCGGCCTCGGCGGCCACCGCGTAGTGCTCGCCGAGCCGGACGATCTCGGCGCCGGTGGCCTCCAGCGGTGCGGCCTTGGCCTCGGGGATCGTCTCGGGCACGTACACCGTGGCCCGCACGCCCAGGATGCTCGCGGCGGTGGCCACCCCCAGACCGTGGTTGCCGCCAGAGGCGGTGATGACCCGGTCGGTGGGTTCGCCGCCCAGAAGCGCGTTGAGCGCCCCGCGGAGCTTGAAGGCCCCGGTGCGCTGGAGGTGCTCCAACTTGAGGGTGAGGGGACGTCCGTCCAGTTCGGTGCGCATCACCGGAGTGCGCCGGGCGTGCGGGGCGATGCGTTCGGCGGCTGCACGGACGTCGGTGGCCGTGGGTACTGCGGGCGCGGTCATGGTGCTCATGTTCCCACTCTGTCGCTACCGGCGGTTAACTTAAAGTTGGGTCTGCTAAAGATCATTAAGCACAACTTTGTGTCAACTTTTGTCTGAGCGCGAGGAGGGCCGGATGCTGGACGCCAACCGGGTGCGGATCCTGGTGGAGATCGCGCACGCCGGATCGATCACGGCCGCCGCCCAACGGCTCTCCTTCACCCCGCCCGCCCTGTCCCAACAGCTCACCAAACTCGAACGCGAACTCGGCTGCCGCCTGGTCGAACGGGGCCGCACCGGCGCCACCCTCACCCGGGCCGGACAGGTCCTGCTCGAACACGGCGAGCGCGTCCTGGGGGAGTTGCGCGACGCCGAGGCGGCAGTGCGCGAGGCCGCCGGACAACGCCCCGACCGGCTCTCCCTCGGCGCCTTCGCCAGCGCCGGCAAGGTCCTGCTGCCCGAGACACTGGCGGTGTTCGGCCACGAACATCCCCACGTGCGACTGTCGCTGTCCGACATCGAACCACCCGGCGGCCACGACCTGGTCGCCTCCGGGGACCTGGACCTGCTCATCACCCACCGCTACCCCGGGGTGCCGCTGCCCCGCGCCGGTGGCCTGCGACGCGAACGCCTCCTGGTGGACCCGCTCATGGTGGTGGCCCCCGTCGGACACACCGTGGCCGACACCGAGATGAGCCTGTCCGAGTTGGCCGAGGAGGAGTGGATCTGCGGCGCCCCGGGCATCCACAACCGGGTGAGTCTGGACATCGCGGCGGCCGCCGCCGGGGTCCACCTCACCGTGGCCTACGAGACCCGCGACTACGAGGTGGCCCTGGCCCTGATCGAGGCCGGTGTGGGCATCGCGCTCATCCCCGGGAGCATCCTGGGCGCCGCCCGCGGCGGCGGGTGGGTGAGCCGACCCCTGCGCGGCGTGGACCTGGCCCGCGAGATCTACACCGTGCACCGCCGCCGCCCGCCCGAACCGGTCCCGGCCATGCTCGCCACCCTGCGCCGCGTCGCGGCCCGCACACCGCCCACCCGAGGAACCGCACCCGAAACCGACCTCGACACGCGATGAGTTCCACGCCGCGCGGGGGTCGGTACGGGTGACCATGTAATCCCCGAACGACCAGGAGCCATCGTGACCACACCCGCGGGTCTGCTCGTCCTCAGCCTTCCCATCGCCGACCGGATGAGCGCGATGGTGTTCTACCGCGACGCCTTCGGTTTCGAGCTCGTCGGCGAACCCGCCGAGGACGGGGTGCCCGAGCCCCTACAGTTCCGACTCAACGACCAGGCGCTGCTGATGTTGGTCCCCACCGGAGGGTTCGGCTGGGTCGTCGGGGACGGCCGTGAGATCGCCCGACCCGGAACCAGCGAGTGTCTGCTGAGCATGGCGGTCCCCACCGAGGACCACGTCGCACAGGTCGTGGACCGGGTCACCGAGGCGGGGGGTGAGGTCGTCACCCCGCCCCAACACCACCCGTGGGGTCACTCGGCGGTCTGCGCCGACCTGGACGGCCACCTGTGGCAGATCATCGTCGAACCCACCGGCTGAGGAGGCTACAAGGGCGGGGATCCGGGCGGCCTGGGCGCGTTCCAGCGGTAGCGCAGCGACATCATCCGCATACCGAAACACATCAGGGCGCCCACCACGGCCACCCACCAGGCCGCGAAGCCGAACAGGTTCCCGACGACCACGATCCCCGCGCCGAGCATCGCCGGGATCGCGTACAGGCGCGAGTTGGCGCTGAGCACCGTCGGCACCCGATTGAGCATCACGTCGCGCAGGGTACCGCCGCCCACCCCGGTGATCACCCCCAGGATCACCGCCTGCATCGGCCCGAACCCGTACTCCAGGGCCTTGGTCGATCCGATCACCGCGAACAGGCTCAGCCCCGCCGCGTCGAACAACAGGATGGGCTTGCTCAGGTGGGTGAGCTGGCGGTTGAGGAAGAACGCCAACGTCGCCCCCGTCAACGCGACCACCAGGTAACGCCAGTCCTGGAAGGTCGCGGGGGTGTCGCCCAACAGGACGTCGCGGATGATGCCGCCGCCGATGGCGGTCACCACCCCCAGGACCATCACCCCCACGATGTCGACCCGGGCGGAACGGATCGCCGTCAGGGCGCCGTCGAGGGCGAACGCGAAGACCCCGAGGAGGTCGAGGACGAGCAGAACATCGAACGAGGTCATGAGCGTGCGCCTGAGAGGCGGTTCCCTTCCGGACGCGAACCGAGTTGCCGACCGCGATTCCCCACCCTAATCCGCCGTGCTCTAGGGTGCGGCACATGTCGCAGCCCGAATCCTTGCTCCTCACCCGCCACGAAGACACCGCCGACGACCACGCGCCCCCGGTCGTACGCGCCGTCGACGTGGACTTCGTACGCGGCGGGAACCCGATCCTGCGCGGGATCTCCCTGACCGTCCGGGCCGGGGAGCACTGGGCGCTGCTGGGTGCCAACGGCGCCGGCAAGAGCACCCTGCTCGGTCTGCTGGGCGCGCTCTCCCACCCCACCCGCGGCACCGTGGAGGTGCTCGGCCACCGCCTGGGTCGGGTGGACCTGCGCGAACTGCGCTCCCACATCGGCCACGTCAATCCGAGGCACACCCCCGACGGGCCGCTGGCGCTGCGCGAGGTCGTGCTGACGGGCCTGTCCAACACCACCGCGTGGCCGCCCCGATGGACACCCGATACCGAAGAGGCCGACCGGGCCGAACACCTGATCGACCTGCTCGGGCTCGCCCACCGCGTCGACGCCCCCTGGACCACCCTGTCCCAGGGGGAGCGGGGACGCGCGCTCATCGCCCGCGCCCTGATGCCCGACCCGCGCCTGCTGCTGCTCGACGAACCCGCCACCGGCCTGGACGTGGCCGGACGCGAACAGCTCATCGAACGGATCGACACCCTCCAGTACACCTGTCCCGAGCCGGCCACGGTCCTGGTCACCCACCACCTGGAGGAGTTGCCGCCCGGCACCACGCACGCGCTGTTGCTGCGCGAGGGGACCCGCCAGGCCGCGGGCCCGGTCGAGGGGGTCCTGACCGGCGAAGGGATCGGCGCCTGCTTCGACCACCCGATCCGCCTCACCCGTGTGGACGGCCGTTGGGCCGTCCACAGCGCCCGCGCGATCCGCCGCCCCTGGCGGTTTCGCCCGCGCGGAGAGGAGAATCGCGTGTCGGTCTTCCCACCGACCCGGCTCGGAGGGAGCATCGGGTGAGACCACCGACCAGAGGGCGGAAACAGAGACCATGGAACACCTGGACGCGATCGTCATCGGCATGGGACCCGGGGGAGAGGTGGTGGCCGACAGGCTGCTCACCGAGGGACGCCGGGTGGGGGTGGTCGAACGCGAACTCATCGGCGGTGAATGCGGCTACTGGGCGTGCATCCCCACCAAGGTTCTGCTGCGCGCCCCCGAGGTGCGCGCGGAGGCCACCGAAGCGGCCGGGACCACCACTCCCGACCTGGACTGGTCGGCCCTGCGCGATCACCGCGACCAGATGATCCGCCACCTGGACGACTCCAAGCAGGTCGAGGGCTACCGCGAACGCGGCGCCCGGGTCCTGCGCGGCGTCGCCAGGGTGGTGGGCCGCGACCCCTGGCGGGTGGCGGTGGGCGAGACCGAGGTGACCGCCGACCACGTGGTGGTGGCCACCGGCTCCAGCGCGGTGCGCCCGCCGGTGGACGGACTGGACGACCTGGGTCCCGACCTGGTGTGGACCAACCGTGAGGCCACGACCCTCACCGAGATCCCGCCCCGCGCCCTGGTCATCGGTGGCAGCGCCGTCGGTGTCGAGTTGGGCGCCTTCCTGGCCGGGATGGGCACCAAGGTGACGATCGTCCAGCGCGGATCACGGCTGTTGGACCGCGAGGATCCGCGGCTGTGCGCCCTCATCACCGAACGGTTCGAGGCCGACGGTGTGGACGTGCGCACCGGTGCCCAGGTCGAGTCCGTGCGCCGGGATGGTGACGGTGTCCTGGCCACCCTCTCCGACGGCTCGAAGGTGCGCACCGACGTGGTGGTACTGGCCACCGGACGACGTCCCCGAGGAGACGAGCTCGGCCTGGCCGAACTGGGCGTGGAGATGGACGGGTCGGCGCTGCCCATCGACGAGCACTGTCGGGTGGCCCCGGGACTGTGGGCGGTGGGCGACGTCAACGCGCGCGCGATGTTCACCCACGTGGCCAAGTACCAGGGGCGGATCGCGGCCGACGGTGTCCTCGGCTCCCCGCGCACCGCCGACTACACGGCCGTGCCCCGCGTGGTCTTCTCCACCCCCGAGATCGCCGCCGTGGGCCTGACCGAGGAACAGGCGCGCGAGGCGGGCGTGGACGTGGTCACCTCCGAGGTCGACCTCACCGAGGCGCTGGCCCGTCCCTGGACCTACGCCACCGATCCGGTCGGCCACCTCGGGCTGGTCGCCGACCGCGAGCACGGGGTATTGGTGGGAGCCTGGGCGTTCGGGCCGCTGGCCGCGGAGTGGATCCACACCGCGGCCCTGGCGATCCGGATGAGGCTGCCGGTGGAGGCGCTGCGCGACTCCATCCCGCAGTTCCCCACCTTCAACGAGGGCTACCTGGCGGCCCTGGACGCGCTCGACGTGTGAGGCGCCCAGGGCAGGGGCTCAGCCCTGGAGCGCGGCGGCCTCCTCGGCCTCCACACTCTTGTTCCACTCGGCCTTGGAGGCCTGCCAGCCGTCCTCGTTACGGCCCAGCCTCCAGTACCCGGAGATCGAGAGCTGTTCCTTGGCCAGACCCAGCTCCACCCGCAGCATTCGGCGCAGGTCGCGTACGAAACCCGCCTCGCCGTGCACGAACGCGTGCACCCGGCCGTCGGGGAATTCCAGTTCCCGCACGGCCGGGACCAGCAACGATCCGGGGGTGGCGTCGCCGCGGTGCAGCCACCGCACGTGCACGTTCTCGCCCTCGGTGAGCTTCTGCTCCTCGGCGGTGTTCTCCACCTCCAGGAACACGTGCGCGATGGCGCCCTCGGGCAGGTGGTCCAGGGCGGCGGCGATGGCGGGAAGGGAGCTCTCGTCCCCGGCCAACAGGTGCCAGGCGGCCTCCGGGTCGGGGGCGTAGGCGCCGCCGGGGCCCAGGAAACGCAGCCGGTCCCCGTGGCGGGCACCGGCGGCCCACACCCCGGCCAACCCGAGGTCGCCGTGGTGGACGAAGTCGATGCTCATCTCACGCGCGGCCGGGTCCCAGGAACGCACGGTGTAGGTGCGGGTGACCGGCCACTGCTCCCGGGGCAGCTCGGCGCGCGCGGCCTCCAGGTCGAAGGTCTCGGGGTCCTGCGGGGTGGGCGCGGGGAACAGCAGCTTCACGTAGCTGTCGGTGGAGCCGTTGGTGTCGAAAGCGGCGAGTCCCTCACCGCCCAGTACGACCCGGATCATGTGCGGGGTCAGGCGCTCCACGCGCTCGACCCGACCGGTGTGTACGACCTGCTTCGGACGTGATGGCCGCTCCGACACGGCGCCCCCTCTCGCTCAGGTTAGGTGAACCTAACCAAGGACACCGTAGGCCACCACGACCGAACCGGGCAAACCGGCTTCCATCAGGTGGGAACCGTGAACGCGGTGTGCAATCGGGCGTCGTGCTCGTCGGCGCCGGCCCACAGCGCCGCCACCCAGGCCGCGCCGCCCGCGGTGCAGCCCGCTCCCAGCACCGGCGAGGCCGTGCCCAGGGTGAGCTTGTGCGTCAACGACTCACGCACCGGAGCGGATCGGGCCAGCACCCCGCCGGCCAACACCACCGGCGACCGTTCACCCGGAACACGCACCTGGTGCACCGACTGGGCCAGGTGACCGGCGGCCGCGTTCACGATCACCTGCGCGGCGGCGTCGCCCTGGTGGTGGGCCTCGGTGACCAGCGGCGCGAACTCGGCCAGGGCGATCGGCGGGCCGGCCGTCAGTGTCCGGGCGAAGTTGCGGGCGTGCTCCTCGGGCAGGTGGTCGGGCCCGTTGGGGCGCTGGCCGGGGATGACCCTCTTGGCGATGGAGCGCGCCAGGGGACTGAGCTCACCGCCGATCCCCAACTGCCGGGCGGTCTCTCGGGCCGCCTGATGCCCGATCCAGAACGCCGACCCCTCGTCGCCGATCAGCCACCCCATCCCGTCCGCCGACCGGGCGCGCCGTCGCCCCTCGATCCGGGTGGCGATCGCCCCGGTTCCGGCGATGAGGATGGTGCCGTCGCGTTCGGGCGTGCCCGAGGCGAAGGCCACCACGTCGTCACCGATGAAGCGCACGGCGCTCGGGGTCAGCCCCGCCTTGGTCATCGCCCGATCCATCCGGGCGCGGACGGCCTCCTCGCGCAGTCCGGACACCCCGGCCAGTCCGACGACGGTGGCGGCCACGGCCTCCCGGGCTCCGGTACCGGACCGGTCCAACGCGGTGCCGATCGCCTCGGTCAGTTGCTCCGCGGCCCTTTCGGGACCGTGGGTGTTGGGGTTGGCGCCCCCGGACCGGGCCTCGCCCCGCCGCTCACCGGTCAGGGTGGTCACCAGGGCACGGGTGGTGGTGCCCCCCGCGTCCACCCCTACGACCAGGGCGGGGGAGGAGGAGAGAGGATTTCGTCGTGTCGTCACGAACAGAGGGTGCCCCGACCCCGGCCCCCTTACTCGCCCGACCAGCGCCGGAAAAAGCGGTGGCCGTCATCTCCCGTGGCCTGATAGTCATCGACCATGACGAAGAACCAGCAGGCCGTACCCATGAACGGGGCCCCGCGCGCGTGGACCGTGCGCCACGGGGACCGCGACGACTTCGCCGAGGTGGCCCGGGTCGTCGGCCTGGCACTCCTGGCCGACGAGTCCCCGGAGTCCATGCTGGAGCGCATGCGGCCCCTGCACGACGCCGAGGGCTACGACCGGGTGCTGTACGCGGTGGACGACCGCGAGGGGCGTGAGGAAGTGGTCGGTTCCACCAACCACTTCCCCTACGAGATGACCCTGCCCGGCGGTCCCCGGGCGGTCGCCGGAGTGACCGGCGTGGGCGTGTGGCCCACCCACCGCCGCCAGGGCGTGCTCAGCTCCCTCATGCGCCGCCAGCTCACCGAGATCCACGAGTCCGGGGTCCACCACGCCGCCCTGTGGGCCTCCGAGGGTTCCATCTACGGACGCTTCGGCTATGGCCTGTCCGCCATCGAGACCTCGCTGACGGTCCACCGCCGCCACACCGTGCTGCGCGCCGACGCGCCGCGTGACCCGAACCTGCGCGTCATCCTGTCCGACCCCGAATCGGTCCGCGCGGACCTGGAACGCGTGCACCGCGAGGTCGCCGCCGTCCAACTGGGACAGTTCCAACGCTCCCAGGCGTGGTGGGACAAGCAATTGCGCGACGGCCCCAAGCAGCGCCGCGACCAGAGTCCGTTGATGGCCGTGGTGGTCTACGCCGGCCACGCCCCGCTCGGATACGCCTTGTACCGCGCCAAGGCCGACTGGGGGTCGGACGGGTCCCAGGGGCAGGTGCACGTCCTGGAGTTCACCGCCACCACCCCCACCGCCCGGGTGGCCCTGCTGGAACACCTGTTCAACCGGGACCTGACCGCCACGGTGACCTTCCACGAGCTGCCCGCCGACACCCCGATCCCGCACCTGTTGGTCGACCCCGAACGCGCCCGTCTCACCCCGCAGAACTCCCTGTGGGTGCGCCTGGTGGACGTGCCCGGCGCGCTGCGCGAACGCACCTACAAGGCGCCCTTCGAAACGGTCCTGGAGGTCACCGACCGCTACGCCCCCTGGAACGCCGGCCGCTGGCGGGTCAAGGCCGACACCGACGGCGCCCACGTGGAGGCCACCGAGGCCGCCGCCGACCTGGCCCTGGACGCCTCCCACCTGGGTGCGGCCCACCTGGGGCAGATCCCGCTCACCGGTTACCTGAACGCCGGCCTGATCACCGAGCACACCCCGGGCACCGTCGAGCGCCTGGACACCGCCCTGCACCGCACCGACGCGCCCTTCTGCGGCGTCGTCTTCTAAGAAGCGGGGAGGGATACGCGGACACCGCCCCGCACCGGGAACGGTCACCACCGCGCGGGGTGGGGTTCTGAGCGTCCGCCTCCCCCGGTGGGCATGTCGTGTCCCACCGCCGACGCGCACACGTGCCACCATCGGATCGGCCCGACCACCGACCCAGGGAGCGACATGACCAAGCAGATCCTCGAAGGCGAGTACCGGCCCAGCGCCTCCCAACGGACCAGGGACCAGGTGGAGCAGTACGAGCGCACCGGCGGCCGTGAGGCCAACACCCTCATGGACACCGGCATGCCCGTCATCATCCTCACCACCCGCGGCCGCAAGAGCGGCGACGTGCGCAAGACCGCCCTCATGCGGGTCGAACACGACGGCGAGTACGCCGTGATCGGCTCCGAGGGCGGCGCTCCCACCCACCCGGCCTGGGTGCACAACCTGCGCGCCGCCCCCGACGAGGTCGCCCTCCAGGACGGCCCCGAGCCCTTCGCCGCCCACGCCCGCGAGGTCGAGGGCGACGAACGGGGCCGCTGGTGGGACCGGGCCGTGGCCGCCTACCCGCCCTACGCCGACTACCAGAAGAAGACCGACCGCCACATCCCCGTCTTCGTTATCACCAAGGCCTCCTGAGCGGCCACCCCGTCAGGCCCGGTCCCGTTCCTCGGGGAACGGAACCCGGGCCGCCGAGAGCACCGACCCCAACGTCTTGCCGTGGGTGTCCGTGTGCGGGGACGTGGTCACCGTGTCATCGGACGCCCGCGCGCACACCACGATCAGGGCGTGCACGTCGTCCATACGGTGTACCTCCACCGGGCCGCGCACCCGATCGGACAACACCTCGCGCACCAGCTCCGGGGTCAGGCCCGCGCACAACACCGGGTACCAGCGCTCCTGCCGGGCGATGACCGCGATCGTGTTGAGGTTGCCCTTGTCCCCGGCCCTGGTGTGCGCGATCTCGCGCAGGACCACGCTCATACCGTTCCCTCCCCGACATAGGTGGTGCGGGGCTCGACCAGGTCGCGTCCCACCGTGGTCGACAGGATCCCGATCACCTCCGAGGCGCGGGTGCGGACCCCGCCGCCACCGGCCGGCCCGCACGTGTACAACGCGGTGACCTCCTCCTCCACGGCCTGGGCGATGGTCCGGTCCGCGCCCAGTCCCGCCACCCGCAGCCTGCACTCACCGACCTCGGCGGGGTCGTCCCCGCCACCGACGAGGTCCACCCGCACCGGAAGCAGTCCGCGCAACCGTTCGCGCACCACCTCACCGGCCAGCCGGGCACGCGCCCGAGCCCCGGGCCCGGCGTAGGAGATCTCGCCCTCGCCGCGAAAACCCGCCCAGTACCCCACGCTCACCTTGAGCCGCTCCGGCCGCGCACGGCCGCGCGCCCCCGACACCCGCACCCGGTCCGCTCCGACCTCCTCGGGCCGCACCCCGGTCAGGTCCAGGGTCACGTCCGGGGTCAGATAGGCGGTGGGGTCGGTGACCTCGTACGTCAGCTGCTCGGTCACGGTCCACCGGTCCACCCGCCCGCCCGTCCCGGGGAGCTTGGTGATCACCGCCGTACCGTCCCGGGAGACCTCGGCCAGCGGGAACCCCAGGTTCGCCAGGTCCGGGACGTCCTTGACACCCGGGTCGGCGAAGTAGCCGCCGGTGACCTGACCGGCGCACTCCAACAGGTGCCCCACCAGCGTTCCCGCCGCCATCGGCTCCTCGTCCCGAGGGTCCCACCCCAGGGAGTCCAGCAGCGGCGCCAGGAACAGGGAGGGGTCGGCGGCCCGCCCGGCGATGACGACGTCGGCGCCCCCGCGCAGCGCGGGCAGTAGGGCGTCGACCCCCAGATAGGCGTTGGCCGAGACCAACTCGCCGTGTTCCTCCAGAGGGCGGCCGTCCTCCCAGGCCGGCGCCGAAAGGTCGATCCGGTCCAGCACGTCGTCACCGGTGACCGCCGCGATCCTGGGCGACACACCCAGTTCGAGGGCCAGTTCGCGGGCCATGCGCGCGGCGCCGATCGGGTCGGCCGCCCCGGCGTTGGTCACCAACCGGGTGCCCCGGCGGGCCAGGGGCTCCAACAACGACGACAGGCGTCTGCGCAACAGCGGGTCGTGGCCGGGGCCGGAACCGTCGGTGGCGCGCAGGGACGCCAACGACACCGTCCTCTCGCCCAGGCACTCCAGGACCAGCGTGTCGAGCGCGCCGCGCTCCACCAGGTCGACGGCGGGTTCGAGGCGGTCGCCCGCGAACCCCGCCCCACAGCCGATACGGACGACTTCGGACACGTGCACTCCTTCGGTATCGGTACGTGTGTTCGGTTCCGCGCGGGGTCAGGACACCCAGAGCGGGATGACGCCCGTGGCCACCGCCGCGCCGAAGACCACCAGGCTCACCAGCCAGGCCCACGGCAACAGGAAGCGGATGTGCGAGCCGATGGAGACCCCGCTCAGCCCCACCAGCAGGTAGAAGGAACCGGTCATCGGGCTGATCGGGAAGCCCACGGTCTCCTGACCGGTGATGGAGGCCTGGGCCACGTGCGACGGTTCCACCCCGAATTCCGCGCCCACGGCCGTCAGCACCGGCATCACGGCGAAGTAGTAGGCGTCCGGTCCGAAGAGCAGGCTCATGGGCACCGCGAGGACCCCGATGAGCAGCGGCAGACCCGGGCCGAGGAAGGTGGGCATCGCCCCGGTCATGGCCTGGGCCATCGCGTCGATCATCCCGCTCTCCTCCATGACCCCGAGGAACACCCCGGCGGCCAGCAGGGTGCTGGCCATGAGAATCGCGCCCTTGGCGTGGGCGTCGATGCGGGCGGTCTGCTCCTTCATGCCGGGGTAGTTCAGGACGAGCGCGACGACCAGGGCGAGCATGAACACCAGCTCAGGCGGCAGCACCCCCGAGATGAGCACGCCCACGGTCGCCAGGGTCAGCAGCGCGTTGAGCCGGTACAGGCGCGGGCGCAGCAGTTCGGGGTTCTCGGACTCGTAGACGGGGGCCTGCTCCGCCGCTCCGCTCGCGGTGTGGTCGCCGCCGCCCACGCGACTCGGCGCCCGTTCCTCGGTCGGGACCGCGCGGAGCCGGTTCCGCTCGCGCACCCCCAGGTAGTAGGCGATGGCCACGCAGGTGATCATGCCGATGATCTGGGCGGGGATCAGCGGGACCCACAGGTCGTTGGCGGGGATCCCGCTGGCGGTCGCGGCCCGCGCGGTCGGTCCGCCCCAGGGGACGAAGTTCATGATTCCCGCGCCCAGGCCGGTGAGCGCGGCCAGGACCACGCGTCGCATGCCGAGCGCGTCGTAGAGCGGCAGCATCGCCGGGATGGTGATGAGGAACGTGGTGGCCCCGGCCCCGTCCAGGTGGGCCACCATCGCCAACACCACCGTGGCCACCGCGATGGTCACCGGGTTGTCGCCAGCGAACCGCAGCACCCGGCGGACGATGGGGTCGAACAGGCCCGCGTCGCGCATCACCCCGAAGTACAGGATGGCGAAGACGAACATGGCCGTGGTCGCGGCGACCCCGCCGATGCCCGCCGTCGCGAACTCCGCGACCTCGTCGGGACCGAAACCCATCAGGAACGCCGCGGCGACGGGTACCCCGATCAGGGCGACCACCGCGCCCACGCGGTTGGACAACAACAGCGCGAGCACCACGGCGATGGTCGCGAATCCCATGACGGTCAACATGCGGTCGGCTCCTCGGCTTCCAGGGGGTTGTGGCGCGGGCCACACGCGCCATGTTCGCCCTGGTCGTCCTTGCCTGTCCAGCATCGATCGGGCATTGACCTATGCTCTGAGAGCATGGATCTAACGCTGAGGCAGTTGGAGGTCTTCGCGACCGTCGCCCGTCGCGGGAGTTTCACCGAGGCCGCCGAACGGCTCCACGTCGCCCAGTCCTCCCTGAGCCGCACCGTGAAGTCGATGGAGCGGAGCCTGGGCGTGTCCCTGCTGGAGCGCACCACCCGCAGGGTGCGCTGCACCCCCGAGGGCGAGGAGGTGCTCGCGGTGGCCGAACGCCTGCTCTCCCGGCACCGGGCGGAGATGAACGGCCTGGAACGCTACCTGCGAGGTGATCGCGGCACGGTCACCGTGTCGACCCTGCCCTCCCTGGCGGCCACCCTGTTGCCCCCGGCGATCGTGCGCCTGCGCGAGGAGGCCCCCGAGGTCGACGTGCACGTCCTTGACGGCATGGCCGAGTCGGCCCTGGACCGGTTGGAGGCGGGCGAGAGCGACCTGGCGTTGGTGGCCGTGGGCCGGCTCCGTCCGGGACTCCACGCCTCGGCCCTGGTCCGTGACCGCTTCCTGGCGGTCCTGCCACCGGGGCACCACCTCGCGGAGCGGGACGAGACCACCTGGGCCGAACTGGCCGCCGAGCCCTTCGTCGTCACCGGTGGGGACTCCAGTGTCCGCAGGGTCGTGGAGGACGCCCTACGCGACTCGGGCGTGGACGAGCCGCACCTGATCCAGGCCGGCAACATCTCCACCGTGGGCGGTCTGATCGGCGCGGGAATCGGGGTCTCGGCCCTGCCCGCGCTCACCCTGCCGTTGATGGGCTTCGCCGAACACGCGCGGGTGCCGCTCCAGGGTCCGGTGACCGAACGCCGCATCAGCGTGGTCGTACCCGAACACCGGACCCTGGGGCCGGCCGCCGCCCGCCTGCTGCGGGTGTTGCGGCGGATGCGCGCCCTGGAACATCCCCTGCCCGAGGGCGCCGTCTGGGAGCCCTGACGGTTCCCGGCCGGTGCCGCCGGCCTCAGCGCGGGTCGGCCAGGACCTCCAACAGGCGGTCCACGTCGGTATCGGTGTTGTACAGGTGGAACGCCACCCGCAGTCGGCCATCGCGCACGGCCGCCGCGATACCCGCCTCGGCCAGACGCTCGGCCGCGCCCTCCGGCGCGGGCAGCGAAACGATCGCCGATCCCTTGCCTTCCAGACCCGCCTCGGCGCGGAA
Source organism: Nocardiopsis sp. NPDC055879 (assembly GCF_053615935.1). Lineage (NCBI taxonomy): Bacteria > Bacillati > Actinomycetota > Actinomycetes > Streptosporangiales > Nocardiopsidaceae > Nocardiopsis > Nocardiopsis sp. NPDC055879. Next base: position 102,607 of record NZ_JBSHCT010000006.1, on the reverse strand, counting down.
CCGGTCGGCCAGGGCGACGTCGTGCTCGTGGATGGCCGGCACTCCCACCCGTTCGATCAGGGCCAGGGAGTGTTCCAGGGAGACGAACGCCGGCCACACCGGTGCCATGTCCAGGCGGTTCGCCTCGGTGCCGTGTTCGATCGCGGCCCCGTACAGCGAGTCCCACTGATCCACGGCCGAGTACCAGTTGGCGGCCAGGGGTCGCAGTTCGCTCAGCGCCTCGGTGGTCCCGGACAGGAACGCCGAACCCCGGGTGCCCAACAGCCACTTGTAGGCGCTGCACACCACGTAGTCGAACCGATCGTCGTCGCTGGGCAGCCAACCCGTGGACTGGGTGGTGTCCACCAGGGTCCGGGCGCCGTGGTCGGCGCAGGCCACGACGAGATCGTCCAGCGGGGCCAGGGCACCGTCGGCGGACTGGACCGCCGAGACCGCCACCAGCGCGGTGTCGGGGCGCACCTCGTCGGGCAGTCGGTCCAGGGGTACCTCGCGCACCCGTAGTTCGGAGCGGACGGAGAACGGGTGCACGGTGGAGCTGAACTCGTTCTCGGCGACCAGGACCTCGGACCCGGCGGGCAGGCTCGCGGCGACCGTTCCGGTGAACTGGGAGGTGTGCGTGCCGATGGCCACGCGGTCCGGGGTGAGTCCGGTCAGGCGGGCGTAGGCGGCGCGGGCGCGTTCGATGCCCGGGTCCTGGGCACCGGCGGAGAACCGCCCCGTGGCCACCTCGTGGATGTGCTCTTGGAGGGCCCGACTCGCCGGGTGGGGCGTCAGGCCGTGGGTGGCGGTGTTGACGTAGGTGCCGTGCGCGGAGAACTCCCGTTGCGCCTCTTGCAGGCGCTGTGCCGTCTGGTCCATGGGAGGCATGGTCACAGGGCAAGGGGAGCGCTTCAAGGGCCGATCCGGTCGGGAGTGGCCCCTTCTCGGTCGGGCCGGCCCGGTCAGTTGCGGAACTTGGCCTGTGCGTCGGTGGAGCCGGCCATGAGTTTGTTGAGCAGGCGGACCAGTTCGCGGCGTTCCTCGGGTTCGAGGGCCTCGGCCCAGGCGCTCTCGCGGCGGTTGTGCGCGCGGAACACGCCCAGGATCGCCCCGTAGCCGGCCTCGGTCAGGCTGAGCTGGAGCGCGCGCCGGTCGTGGGTGGCGCGTTCGCGGGAGAGCAGTCCGTCCCGTTCCAGGGTGTTGAGCAGGGCGGACAGAGCAGCGCGGCTCATGCCGGAGATCTGGGCGGTGGTCTTGGCCTCCATGGGTCCGGCGAGCCAGAGCGCGAAGAGCACACGAAAGCCCGGCCAGGTCCAACCCCGTGGGCGGTGTACCGAGGACTCCAGGTCGTAGACGACCATGCTCGTCGCCCGGTTGAGGGTGAGGATCATGCGCATGGCCTCGGCGTTGACGGAGGGAAGCTCGCGTTCGGCCTTGTGCACCGCGTAGTCCACGAATGACCAGAAGGTGAGCTCGTCGGGGGGTGCGGTGTTGTGAGTCACGACGGCCAGCCTATAACTCGGCCCTTCGTCGGGTCGTTCTCGGTCGCGGTGGCGGGCACGTCGTGGATCGGCGCTCGAAGGGCGAAGGAGTAGCCTGCTTCTGTGAGCCGCGTCACCGATGCTTGGGGTCTGGGACCCATGGTGCTGTGGTGCGCGACACGTTATGGTCAGATTCATCAAACATTTGATCATTTGGGCGGTTCGAGCCGTCCGCGACGAGTGAAGGGCCCTTCGACCATGGCAGCCAAGCCGTTCGCCTCCTCCGCCGACACCCAGGCCAAGGAACAGACCCTCGAAGTCCTGGCCGACGGCGTCTACGCCCTCACCGCGGAGGGCGACCCCAACGTGGGCGCCATCGAGGGCGAGGACTTCGTCGTGGCCTTCGAGGCACTGGCCACCCCCACCGCCGCCGGGGAATGGCTCGCCAAACTGCGCGAGCACACCGACAAGCCCGTCCGCTACCTGGTGCTCTCGCACTACCACGCGGTCCGCGTCCTGGGCGCCAGCGCCTTCGACGCCACCATCATCCTCACCCACGAGAAGACCCACGAACTCATCCGCGAACGCGGCAAGGAGGACTGGGACAGCGAGTTCGGCCGCATGCCGCGCCTGGCCAAGGACGCCGACTCCGTGCCCGGCCTGACCTGGCCCACCCAGACCTTCGCCGACCGCACCACCATCGACCTGGGCGGCGACCGCGGCGAACTCGTCCTGCAGTACTTCGGACGCGGCCACACCGAGGGCGACATCGTCGCCTGGCTGCCCGAACAGAAGATCCTCTTCGCCGGCGACCTCGTCGAGGCCCAGGCCGCCCTCTACACCGGCGACGCCTTCCACAAGGACTGGGCCGGCGCCACCCTCGACAACGTCAAGGCCCTCCAGGCCGAGATGCTCGTCGGCGGACGCGGCGCCGTCAGCCGCGGCCGCGCCGAGGTGGACGCCGCCATCGAACAGACCCGCAACTTCCTCGACGTGATGATCCGCGAGGTCGGCGCCGTCCACGAACGCGGCGGCACCCTCAAGGAGGCCTTCACCGCCACCCACGTCGCGCTGGTCGACGACTACGGCCACTGGCCCATCTTCGAGCACTGCCTGCCCTTCGACGTCTCGCGCCTGTGGGACGAGTTCTCCGGCATCGAACGACCCGTCATCTGGACCGCGGAGCGCGACCGCCAGGTCTGGGATCAGTTGCAGGACTGACCCTCCCTCTCCACCATCCACCGCGCCCGTACGGGGCGCCCCGAGATACGGAGCCCACCATGCCGCACCCCCCGGCGCCCCGACCACCCGCGGACCCCACCACCGACCCCGTCCTGGTGCTCGGCGCGGGACCGGTCGGACAGACCGCGGCCCTACTGCTCGCCCGACGCGGGGTCCCCGTACGGATCGTCGACGCCCGCCCCGGGCGCGACGCGGTCGGTTCCAAGGCCATCTGCCAGCAACGCGACGTCCTGGACGTGTGGGAATGGCTCGGCGGCGGCATCATCGCCGAAGAAGGCCTGACCTGGAACACCGCTCGCACCTTCTACCAGGGCCACGAACTGTTCAGCGTGCGCCTGCCCGACCCGGGAGCCTCCTCCCTGCCCTCCTTCGTCAACCTCTCCCAGTCCCGCACCGAGGAGGTCCTCGACGACCTCCTCGCCGAGGCCGGGATCGTCATCGGCTGGAACCACGAGGTCACCGGCCTGGACCAGGACGAACACGGTGTCAACGTCGAGTGCGCCACCCCGCACGGACCCGTCCGCCTGCGCGGCTCCCACGCGATCTCCTGCCTGGGCGCCCACGGCGGCGTCGTCCGCGAGGCACTGGGCGTGGACTTCACCGGCACCAGCTTCGACGACCGCTTCCTCATCTGCGACATCCGCGCCGACCTGGGCGACTGGGAACGCGAACGCCGCTTCTACTTCGACCCCGAGTGGAACCCCGGCCGACAGGTCCTCATCCACCCCTGTCCCGACTCGGTGTTCCGCATCGATTGGCAGGTCCCCGCCGACTTCGACCTGGAGACCGAGGAGTCCAGCGGCCGCCTCGACGCCCGCATCCGCCAGATCGTGGGCGAGACCCCCTACGAGATCGTGTGGCACTCGGTGTACCGCTTCCACACCCGGGTGGCCGACCGCATGCGCCGAGGCCGGGTCCTGCTCGCCGGGGACAACGCCCACCTGGTCGCCCCGTTCGGCGCCCGCGGCCTCAACTCCGGGGTCCAGGACGTCGAGAACGCCGCCTGGAAGATCGCCTACGTCCGCCACGGGTGGGCCGACGAGACGCTCCTGGAGAGCTACCACACCGAACGTCACGCCGCCGCCCTGGAGAACGCCGACATCACCAGCGCCACCATGCGCTTCCTCGTCCCCCACGACGAGGCCGATCACCGGATGCGCCTGGAAGTGCTCCAGCGCGCCCTCACCGACCCCGACGTCCACCCGAAGGTCGACTCCGGGCGCCTGGCCGAACCGTTCTGGTACTGCGACTCGACCCTCACCACACCCTGCCCCGAACGGCCCTTCGGCGGTCGACCCCCGCGCGGTCAGGCGCCCACGCCCTGCCCCGGCGTGATCCTGCCCGACGTGCCGCTGGCCCTGGCCGAGCGACCCGACCTCATCCGACTGCGACCCCTGCTGCGCGAAGGCCTCACCCTGCTGCTGGGCCCCGCCCCCGAGGGAACCGACGCCGAGACCCTGCGCGCCGCCGTGCACACCATCGCCTCCCGGGCCACCCCCGCCCCGGTCGCCACCCACCACCTGGTCGACGTCGATCCCACCGGTGCCCTGTGCCAGGCCCTGACCCCCGAGCCCGGGCAGGTGTGGCTGATCCGCCCCGACGCCCACGTCGCCGCGGTCGTCGCCGGCACCGACACCGACGCCGTGCGCGCCGCCGTAGGCACGGCCCTGGGCCGGGCCGTCACCGAGACCGCGCCCGCGTGGTCCACCGCCCTGACGTAGGACACCGCCCGCCCGGGCATCCCACCAGCAGACCCACGAACTCCAGGAGGACGACGATGGCCCACTACCGCCAGGTCGGCGAGGTGCCCCGCACCCGTCACACCCAGCACCACAACCCCGACGGCGGCCTGTACTACGAGGAGCTCATGGGGGAGGAGGGCTTCTCCGCCGACTCCTCCCTGCTCTACCACCGGGCTATCCCGTCGGCCATCGTCGACGCCGCCGAGTGGGAGGTCCCCGACCAGTCCCGCAAGCGCAACGCCCCGATGATCCCTCGCCACCTCAAGCTCCACGACCTCTTCCAGGGCCAGGAGTGGAAGGCCGCCGACGTCGTGGAGTCCCGCCGCCTGGTCATGGGCAACGACGACGTGCGCATCTCCTACGTCGTGGCGGGGGCGCCCTCGCGCCTGTACCGCAACGGCATCGGCGACGAGTGCGTCTACGTCGAATCCGGCACCGCCCGCGTGGAGACCGTCTTCGGTGTGCTGGAGGTGGGCCGCGGCGACTACGTCATCCTGCCCCGGGCCACCACCCACCGCTGGGTGCCCACCGGCGACGAACCGCTGCGCGCCTACGCCATCGAGGCCAACAGCCACATCGCCCCGCCCAAGCGTTACCTGTCCCGCTACGGCCAGTTCCTGGAGCACTCGCCCTACTGCGAACGCGACCTGCGCGGCCCCCAGGGACCACTGCTGGCCGAGGGCGAGAACGTCGACGTGCTCATCAAGCACCGAGGCGACGGCCCCGGCGGCATCTCCGGCACCGTCTACACCTACCCCACCCACCCCTTCGACGTCGTGGGTTGGGACGGCTGCCTGTACCCGTACGCGTTCAACGTCGAGGACTTCCAACCCATCACCGGCCGCGTCCACCAGCCGCCGCCCGTCCACCAGGTCTTCGAGGGCAACAACTTCGTCATCTGCAACTTCGTGCCCCGCAAGGTCGACTACCACCCCGCTTCCATTCCGGTGCCCTACTACCACTCCAACGTCGACTCCGACGAGGTCATGTTCTACTGCGGCGGCGACTACGAGGCCCGCAAGGGGTCCGGCATCGGGCAGGGCTCCATCTCCCTGCACCCGGGCGGGCACTCCCACGGCCCCCAGCCCGGCGCCTACGAGCGCAGCGTCGGCGTGCAGGCCTTCGACGAACTCGCCGTCATGGTCGACACCTTCCGACCCCTGGACCTGGGCGAGGGCGGCGTCGCCGTCGACGACGGCGTCTACGCCTGGACCTGGTCCAAGGGCCGGCGGGACAAGTGACGGGAGAAGGCATGGGTGACGTCCTCTACCGAGGCCTGTTCGACGACGCCGCGCTGTTCCCACCCGGCAACGCGCCCATGGGCCAGGCCCTGCCCGCGCACCGGGAGCACCGCGCGTCCGGGCGTGCCCGCTACGTGGGTCCCTTCCTGGTCTCGGGCGGTCGCGTGGGTGAACTGCGCGCCGTCCTGGCCCGCGAGGAACCAGCGTCCGAACCGCTGGACGTGGTCATCACCGTCCCCGGTGGCGCCGACGACGTACCCGGCGCCCTCGACTCGCTCGGCGTCGACCCGGTCCTGAACCTGGTCGGCATGGAGGTCGCCGCCGCACCGGGCGAGGCCTCCGACACCGCCACCGCGCTCACCAAGGCACTGCCGGGCGGCGCGGTCGGCTACGTCGAGGTGGCCCGAGGAGTGAAGGCGGGCGCCGACATCGCCGCCCTGGCCGGCACCGGCGCCAACGCCAAGTTCCGCACCGGCGGGGTGAAGGCCGAGGCCCATCCCACCGAGGCCGAACTGGCCGACCTGCTCTGGGCGGCCATCACCGCCGGGGTCCCGTTCAAGTGCACGGCCGGACTGCACCACGCCGTCCGCCACACCACCGACGAGGGCTTCGAACAGCACGGATTCCTCAACGTCCTGCTGGCCACCCATACCCTGCTGAACGCGGGGTCGGCGGCCGACGCCGAAGCGGCCCTGGCCGACCGGGACGGTCGCGCACTGGCCGCCCGTATCGCCGCCCTGTCCGACCTCGAACAGGCCGAGATCAGAGCCCGGTTCCGTTCTTTCGGCACGTGCAGCATCATCGACCCCCTGGAGGACCTCACCGTCCTCGGGGCCCTCTAACGACCCGGAAAGCGAGTTCCATGCCCGACAGTTGGCTCGACATCGCCCCCGACGCGCAGTTCGGCCCGGCGACCCTGCCCTATGGGGTGTACACCGTCGACGGCGCGCGCCCCCGCGTGGGCGTGGCCGTGGGCGAGTACGTGCTGGACCTGGGCGCGGTGGCCCGCGCCCAGGGGGCACCGTTCGCCGAGGCGGTGAGCGGCCCGAACCTGGACGCCCTGATGGCCGCCGGTCGGCCGGTGTGGGACCAGGTGCGCCAGAGCCTGACCACCTGGCTCACCGACCCCGTCCACGAGCAGGTCGTGCGCCCCCACCTGGTGGACCGCGCCGCGGTGACGCTGCACCTGCCGTTCACCGTCGGCGACTACGTGGACTTCTACGCCTCCGAGCACCACGCCACCAACGTCGGTCGCATCTTCCGGCCCGAGCAGGAGCCACTGACTCCCAACTGGAAGCACCTGCCCATCGGCTACCACGGCCGTTCGGGCACCATCGTGGTCTCGGGCACCGACATCGTGCGCCCCACCGGCCAGCGCAAACCGCCCACCGAACCCGTCCCGGTGTTCGGTCCCTCCGCGCGCCTGGACATCGAGGCCGAGGTCGGATTCGTCGTCGGCACACCCAGCGCCATGGGCGAACGGGTGCCGGTGGACGACTTCGCCGACCACGTGTTCGGGGTGTTCCTGCTCAACGACTGGTCCTCGCGCGACCTCCAGGCCTGGGAGTACGTGCCGTTGGGCCCGTTCCTGGGCAAGTCGTTCGCCACGTCCATCTCGCCGTGGATCGTGCCGGTCGCCGCCCTGGAGTCGGCCCGCGTGGAACAGCCCGCCCAGGACCCGGAGCCGCTGCCCTACCTGAAGGGCGAGCGGTCGTGGGGCTTGGACCTGCGCCTGGAGGTGCGGCTCAACGGACACGTGGTGTCCAACCCGCCCTTCTCCCAGATGTACTGGACCGCCGCCCAACAGTTGGCGCACATGACCGTCAACGGGGCTTCGTTGCGCACCGGCGACGTGTACGCCTCCGGTACCGTCAGCGGCCCCGAGGTGGAACAGCGTGGTTGCCTCCTGGAACTGACCTGGTCCGGCAAGGAGCCCATCAAGCTGCCCGACGGCACCGAACGCGCGTTCCTGGAGGACGGTGACGAGGTCACCATCACCGCCACCGCCCCGGGCCCCGACGGAACCAGGGTGGACTTCGGCGAGGTCACCGGCAAGATCCTCCCTGCCCGCTGAACCCAGCGATGATCTTGCTCGCAGCGCCCATTTGGGCGCCCAACATGGCGCTGCGAGCAAGATCGTCAGGGTGAGGAAGTGGCCCCGGCTTTGATGAGGGTCGCCAAGACGTACTGGGGACGCTTGAGGTCCTGCCAGGTGAAGCGTACGAGTCGAGTCCCCGGGTGCCAGGCCTGCAAACCGTTCTGCCTGACTCGGTCTCGGGCGAGGACCTCGGGCAGACTGTGCGGGCCGATCCCGTCCGCTTCTCCGATCACTCGCAAGCCTTCCCACCAGAAATCGACCACGCCGATGAGACTTCCTCCGGCGTCGTAGAAGGGACGTTGCAGTTCGGTGGGAGGGAGACCACCATCGGTGCAGATCAGACGAATTCTGGTCTCCAGCGGGCTCTGTGAACGACCATCGGCCAGGTGCCACCACGGACGGACCCGTACACACCCCCTGCGCCCGCGATTGGCCGATTCCAAGTGCTCGAACTCCTCCTCGCCCACGAGCCTCTGGTTGAGAACCGAGTCCATGAGGCAGACGGCGGTATCCCGGCCGACGCGCAAAAGGGTGTCACGCAGGGTCCTTCCGGGGGTCGTCAAGCGCAGAACCTCATCGATGCCGGTGACCTCATCGGGCAGTGTGTCCCAGGTGTGGAGGACGATGCCACGGATGTGCCGTTGCGCGCCCAGAGCCGGGAGGACCATGTGGACGGTCTCGCCATCCCAGCGCGGTAGCCCTTGCATCCGCCACAAGTGGGCGGCGGTTTCGGCGCCCGCGAAGGAAGCGGGACCCAAAGCCAACTGGGCCGCCATGACCTTCGTGCGAAGGTGCTGTTCGGGGTCGTCGACGCTGAGTAGGGCACGGACGGAATACACCCGGGGGAGGGGGTGCCCCCACTGCCCGGCCCGTAGGAATCTACGGATGTCGCTCCAGGTGAGCCCGGTTCTGAGGGCCTGCTCCCATGTGAGGAGTCCGTACTGACGTGCCGCGATCCCGAGCACGGCGGTGTACGTGCCGTCCGCCGGCACGTCGCGCACGGACGCGATGACATGACGATTCCCGGCTCTGGGCCCGGGAGAGGTGGAGCTCATGACACCACGGTGTGTCGACGGCGCGAAGGACGCCAGCCCGTTCTTCCGAACTGTGGATAACCGGCCCTCTCCCTGGCGATGATCTTGCTCGTAGCGCCCATTTGGGCGCCCAACATGGCGCTACGAGCAAGATCATCGGAATTCCGGGCCTCGGCCGGGTCACGTGGTTCTCGCCCTCTTGTCGCCGACAATGAGGGGCCCAGGGCCAGGGAGGGCGGATGTCGGAAGAGCGGGGTCGGAGCGAAGGAGCGCGCCGCGCGTCGGGTGCCGTCGCGTGGCGACCGGCCTTGCTTTCCAAAGCGGACCTGCGCGCCGTCGCCGCACGGGTCTGGCGGGACCTGAAGGAGAGCCAGTTCAGCCTGCTCGCCGCGGGAATGGCGTTCCGGGCGCTCCTCGCGCTGTTCCCCGCCCTCATCGCCGTGGTCAGCGTCTTCGGAATCCTCGCCGACCCGGACGACCTCACCGACCAGATCGGCACCTGGCTGCACGCCGTCCCCAAAGCCGCACGGGAGCTGATCGAGGACCAGCTCCGCACCATCATCGCGACCGACACCGGGACCCTCGGGTTCGCGTTCGGCGGCTCCGTCCTCCTGGCGACCTGGAGTGCCTCCGGCGGCATGTACGGGCTGATGCAGGGCTGCAACGCCGCCTACGACGTCGTGGACAGGCGCAACTACCTCGTCAAGCGCGGCATCGCCCTGTCGTTGGCCCTGGGCGTGGGCGCCTTCCTGTGCGTCGGTGCCGGTTCGATGGTCGTCATCCCGGTACTGCTGGACCAGGTCGGCCTGAACCGGATCGCCGCACTCCTGGTCATCGTCGGCCAGTGGATCGTGCTCGGGTGCGTGACCGTCATGGGCCTGGCCGTCGTCTACCGGATCGCGCCCCACCGCGAGTCACCCTCGGGCCGCCGGCTCACCCCGGGCGTGTTCATCGCGACGGTGTTGTGGGTCGCGGGCTCCTGGGTGTTCACCTTCGCCGTGCAGCGGTTCGGCCACTTCGGCGCGACCTACGGCACACTCGCCGGGGTGATCGTACTGATGCTGTGGCTGTGGTTGTCCTCGATGATCGTGCTGTTGGGGGCCGTGGTCAACGCCGAACTCGAACGTCGGCGCGTGACCGCCCCGACCTAGGGCGTGTACGTCTTGGCGGACAGAGCACCGAGCAGCGCGAGGGCCTCGGCGCTACGGCTCGCCGGCTCCGCCTGGTAACAGAGCAGCTGTTGGCCCGGCGTCTCGGCGACGTCGAAGGTGTGCACCCGAAGCGTCAGCTCACCGACCAGTGGATGCACGAAACCCTTGACCTCCATGCGTTTGCCACGGGCCTGGTTGTGTTCCCAGAACCGCGCGAACTCCGGGCTCGCCCCGAGGAGACCGTCGACGAGCGAACGAATACGCGGATGCTCCGGCGCCCGCCCCTGCGCCAACCGGAGCGCGGCCACCGAGTTGCGCGCCGCGAGCCACCAGTCGGCGTGGAACTCGCGGGCGTCCGGGGCGAGGAACACGTGCTCCACCAGGTTGCGGCCGACGGGAAAGCCGAGGTAGAGGGCCTCGCCGAGCACGTTGTGCGCGAGAACGTCGTAGGCCGCGTTGGTGATGAGCACGGGGGTGTCCGGCCACGAGTCCATCAGCCGCAACAGGTGCGGGTCCACCCGCCGCGCACCGAGATCGGCGCGTGGACGGGGCGCCAGGCCGGCCAGGCGGTAGAGGTGCTCGCGCCCGTCGTCGTCCAGGGCGAGCGCGTCGGCGAGAGCGTCCAGGACCTGCGCCGACGGACCGGTCTCACGCCCCTGTTCGAGCCGGACGTAGTAGTCCACGCTCACGTCGGCGAGCATCGCGACCTCCTCCCGGCGCAGTCCGGGAACCCGACGCCGGGCGTTACCGCGCAATCCCACGCTCTCCGGCGCGGTCGCGTCACGGCGGGCCCGCAGGAACCGGGCCAGGGCAGGTGTGGTCATGGCCGAAAGCTACCCCGCGCCGGGCCCGGGAGGGAGGGTGCGGTGCACCCAGGCTCGCACCGGCCTGGTCCGGTCGGCCGAGCGCGCACAGGGTGGTGTTCCGACAGAAGAAGGACTCCCGCCCAGAGGATGAGCAACGCGATGACAGACCATCCCTACGTCGGCCTGTGGGTCACCGCCGACGGCCACATCCGACACGAACTGTTGCCGGAGGGACGCTACGTCGAGGCCCGAGGCAGCCGGGAACGCGCCTACACCGGCCGGTACACGGTGACCGGCACGCACATCGACTACGTCGACGACACCGGTTTCAGCGCCGACGGCGACTTCGTCGAAGCGAACACCCTGCACCACGCCGGCATGGTGCTCACCCGTCGCGCCGAAGAGGAGAACGCCTGATGAAGGAGATGTCGGACAAGGTCGTACTCATCACCGGAGCCTCCAGCGGCATCGGAGAGGCGACCGCGCTGCACCTGGCCGAGCGGGGTTGCGTCGTGGTGCTGGGAGCGCGCCGAATCGACCGGCTGCGGTCGCTGGTCGAGCGCATCGAAGAGATCGGAGGGCGGGCCCACGCCCACCCCCTCGACGTGACCGACGCCGACGACGTGCGCGCCTTCGTCGACCGCGCCGTCACCGAGCACGGGCGCGTGGACGTACTCGTCAACAACGCTGGCGTCATGCCGTTGTCGCCGCTTGCCGCGCTCAAGACGGACGAGTGGACTCGCATGCTCGACGTCAACGTGCGTGGACTGCTGCACGGCATGGCCGCGGTACTCCCCGTGTTCGAGGCCCAACGCGGCGGCCACGTCGTGACGATCGCCTCGGTCGGGTCCCACGAGGTGTCGCCCACGGCGGCCGTCTACTGCGCCACCAAGTCCGCCGCCTGGGCGATCACCGAGGGGTTGCGCCTGGAGAGCGAACCCTGGCTGCGCGTATCGACGATCACGCCCGGCGTGGTCGAGTCCGAACTCGCGGAGACGATCACCGACCGCACCGCACGCGAGGCGATGGTCGCCTATCGGGCCAACACGATCCCGGCGGCGGCGATCGCCCGCGCCATCGCCTTCGCCATCGAGCAGCCAGAAGAGGTCGACGTCAACGAGATCGTGGTGCGGCCGACCGCGCAGCGTTGAGGTGAAGCGGCCGGTGCGTCCTACGTGGTTCCCAGGGGCCCGAGGGACGCACCGGTCCCGTTCTCGCTAGGCTCTCGCGAAAAGAATCGAACAGATGGGCGACGATGCAGACGAATCCGGTACGCCACACGGTCAACGCCGTCACCCTCACGTCTTTGATGTCCTTTATCGTTCTTTTGATGCTGGTCATCTTCGTGATGTCGACCAAGAGCGGTGTCAATTCCTCGGACACACTCCTGCGAATCCACCTATGGGGATCGCTCGCCCTGGCCGTCGTCCTGTGGCTCACCTTCAAGGTGGCCACCCGTCAAGTGTTGATCACCGACACAGGATTCGAGTTGCGGGGCATGTTCGTCGACCGCTTCGTGCCCTTCCACCTGGTCGACTTCGTGACCATCACCGGAGGGCTCGCCCTGGTGCTGACCGATGGCGGACATCGGCCGATTCCCGGATTCGACCCCTCGCCCTATGGGGAAATGCGGCGCTACCGGCTCCACCACGCCCCGGGGGATCGACTTCAGGAGGAACTCGACCGCTCTCGGCTTCGGGACGTGGAAGGGGAGGCGCACGAGACGACTCGGTTCCGGCCGGACCTGCTCGTACTCGTGGCGACCCTGGTTTTGAGCTTCCTCTCCGCCCAGGCTATCGAGTACCTCTTCGCGTCCTGACAGCAGCACCAGAAGTCCATCGCGCTCTCCGCGGAGGTACCGAACTCCGCCGCGTAGTCCACCGCCTCCGCGACCGACTTCGACGACGCCCCTGAGGATGCCTCCGCGCCCCCGTCGCGCCACACCGTTGCGCTCGCTGGCTTGACAAGAGCCCTACGTGTCAACTTATGCTTTACGCATGCAAGAGAAGTTAACAGAAGCGCTGCGGGCTTTGAAATCCCACACGGACGCCCTCCTCGCGTCACGCGTCCTGACCGCCACCAACGACTGGGCCAACCCGATCGGGCACGCCGTGAGCATGCAAACGGCAGCCGAGGACGTTGTGCGCGCGGTCGTGGAGCAAGCACGCCAGAACGGCGCTACGTGGCAGGTGATCGGCGACGCCCTCGGCGTGAGCAGGCAAGCGGCGTTTCAGCGCTACGGCAAACCCATCGACCCCAGAACAGGACAACCCATGAACAACACCCCGCTCCCCGGCACCGTCGAACTGGTCGCTTCCGTGATCGAAGACCTCGCCTCCGGGCACTGGTCACGTGTCACCGAGCAGTTCGACCCGACCATGCGCGACGGACTTTCAGAGGACGCGCTCGCCGCCGCGTGGGCGCAGATCGTCGGCCTGTCGGGAGCGTTCGAGGGGCAGGGAGAACCGGAGGTCGCCCGGGCCGGTGAATTGACGGTCACGAACACGCCGATCTCGTTCGAGGCGGGCGACTACACCGCACGGATCACGTTCCGTGACGACCGCACCATCGCCGGGCTGCACATCCTCGAAAGGCAGACGTCGTGACCATGAAACCTCCAGTCGGCTCGAAGACGGCCCAGGCCCGAGGCGGACCCCGCATGAACAGACGCGACCTGCGATCCATCAGCGTGTTCACCATCTTGTCGTTCGCGCTCGCCTGGTTGCTCGCGCTCCCGCTCTGGCTCGGCGATGGACTCACCAGCCCTTGGTTCCCCGCCGTCGCCGTCGCGACGATGATGACACCGACGATCGCCGCCCTGATCGTCGTGTTCTTCATGGAACGACCGCGGCACAAGGCGTGGACGCTGGGACTATGGCCGCTCAGGCCGGCTCCAAGGCTGCTCGGCTACGCCGCCCTGGGGATCTTCGTGCCCATCGCACTCGTCCTGGTTGCGCTCCCAGTCGGCGCGCTCCTGGGGGTCTACCCGGCCGACTTCGCGAACTTCTCCGCCTTCCAGCAGTCCCTCGACGAGCAAGTGGGCACATCGGGAGCGGCCGAAACCCCGATCCCGATCGGCGCGCTCATCGCCCTCCAGCTCGCCACACTCCCCCTGGCGGCGTTCATCAACCTCATCCCAGCGCTGGGCGAGGAACTCGGGTGGCGGGGATGGCTGCTTCCCAAGCTGATGCCTCTAGGCACTCTTCCGGCTCTGCTGGTCTCCGGCGTGATCTGGGGCCTTTGGCACGCCCCGCTCATCCTGCTCGGGTACAACTACCCCGGCGCGCCGGGCCGGCTCGGCCTGACCGCGATGGTCATCATGTGCGTCCTGGTCGGTGCGGTCTTCGGCTGGCTGCGGCTCCGATCAGGATCGGTATGGCCCGCCGCCCTCGCCCACGCCGCGTTCAACGGGGCCGGCGGCAGCTACCTCCTCTTCGCCATGGCGGGCGAGCACATCGACACCACGCAAGCGACGATCCTTGGCTGGAGCGGTTGGATCGTACCGCTCGCGTTCGTGGTGATCCTGATCGCCACCGAACAGTTCGACCCGGCCAAGCACCCGACCACCCCGCCACGGAAATCCGAGTCACCGTCACCATCTACCCATCGAATCAACGACTCGGAACACTAGGCGTTCGCGAAAAGAAGCGAACCGGTAGGCGACGATGCGGACGAAACCGGTATGCCGCACGGTCAACGCCGCCACCCTCACGTCTCTGATGTCCTTCACCGCCCTGTTGACGCCGGCCATCACCGGAGGGCTCGCCCTGGTGCTGACCGATGGCGGACATCGGCCGGTCCCCGGCTTCGCCACGCCCCGGGCACCCTTCTCCAGAACGAATTCGACCGCTCTCGGCTCCGGGATGTGGAAGGGGAGGCGCACGAGAGAACCCGATTTCGCCCGGACCTGCTCGTACTCGTGGCGGCCCTCGTTCTGAGCTTCCTCACCGCCTACTCCCTCTTGTGCCTTTTCGCGTCCTGACCGGGGCACTAGAAGTCCATCGCGGTCTCCGAGGACGTGCCGCCGGATCCACCTTGGCCCTGAATGCTCCGAATGTGCACCAGGCGGGTGAGTCGAATGGCCGGGCGGATCAGGAGTTCGATGCTGCCGATGAGAAAGCACCAGGTCCCGGGGACCATCATGCTCGAATAGAAGAACATGATGCTCCCGGCGATGAACCACGCCGCGATCAGGATGTCGTTGCAGATGCTGACGACTTCGTAGCGACGCCGGATGACCAGCTCATGGTGGCCGATGTGCACGGTCAATGGCCGGTGCTCGGGCATGTGTCCTCCCTCGGGTACCTCCTCGTATCCTGCACGTGCTGTACATGCCGGACACGCTCCGTGATGGGGCGTGTCGCCCAGAATCCGTTTTTCCCGCTCGTATCCGGGGTCTGAGCGCCTCGTCCATCCCTCTCCGCGAGGGGTGCTCCCGCAGGAGTGCCCGCCGGTCGTTCTGCGTGCTGTCACCGTCCGGTGCCCGAGTGATGAACGTGTTGAGTCGGATGGTTCCGCGTTCGATCCAGGACCGGATCGTGGCTCGAATCGTTGGAGCACGAACGAACGCGGACGACCTGTTGACGTGTCTTCCCGAGGAAGGTGCGGAGACCGACCCGCGCGGAACGAAGGCGGGATGAGACTCCGGTCGAATCTCAGGTCTTGGTGGCCACGAGCCGGTTCGCGGTCGTTCGGGGATGCTCGACCGCGCTGGTGTGGTCATTCCCCGAACACGCGAACGGCCACCGTCCGATGAGCCAGGACACCACCTTCGGCATTCCTGTTCCTCCTCGGTCGAGGGGAAGACTCTGGGAAACCGGGTTCGGAATTCGGGATGACAATCGAGAATGCGGAATTCGGTATTCGCTAACAGACACCGGGGCCTCACGCAACCGTCTGGCCGTGACCACAAGATAGGTATAATGCCATCGACGGTCACTGTGATGTCAGGGACTTCCGCGCCATCGGATGACGGGTTGCATTAACATCGAAGATGTGGCCTAGCGTTCATGACGCCCATCGAACCCGATGGGCGATAAGCGCCCCGGGTCGTCCTTTCCGGCAAGCACGACTCAGGTATGACTCTCCTCGCGGACGCCCCTGATATCCCACGACGTCGTGATGGTTCGCTCTTTCCGATCATCGTGAAGCATAGAGAACGGAGTGCGAGTGCACCTGGACAGTGTCTCCACACCACTGAACGAAGACTCCGCCGCGCACGCGGCGGCCGTGGCCGAGGAGCAGTCGGTCCTCGACGAGGCCTTCGCCCGCCGCGACGAGCTACTCCAACACCTCGACGCCGAACTCGCGATCCCGGCGGGCGACGCGACCGGGCATGCCCGGATGCGCGTGTTGGCCGCCCACCGCGAGGAGCTGCGGCGCGCCGACCAGGGTCTGATCTTCGGCCGACTCGACGCGCTCGACCGGACGGTCCTGCATGTGGGGCGGGTCGGCATCTCCAGCGCCGGAGACGACGATGATCCCCTGGTGATCGATTGGCGTGCACCGGCCGCACGGGCCTTCTACACCGCGACACCGATCGACCCCCAGGGCCAGGGCCGACGTCGCCACGTACGCGTCGACGGGTGCGTGGTGATCGGCGTCGATGACGAACCACTCGATGGGTCGGGTGCGAACGAGCTGGTCGGTGAGGGCGCCCTGCTCGCAGCCCTCGACGAGCGGCGCACCGGCCGAATGGGCACCGCCGCGGCCACCCTGCAACGTGAGCAGGACTATGTGATCCGCGCCGACCCCCGCGGGCCGCTGGTCGTCCAAGGCGGCCCGGGCACCGGCAAGACCGTGGTGGCACTGCACCGAGTGGCGTACCTGCTCTTCACCCATCCGCGGCTCGCCGCACAGGGCGTACTGGTTCTCGGACCGTCACTGCGTTTCCTGGACTACATCACCCAGGTGCTGCCGGCACTCGGGGAGACCGCCATCGTCTCGGCGACCTGCGACACCCTCGTGCCGGGAATCGGTGTGGAGCGTGCCGAGTCGCGCGAAGTCGCGGAGATCAAAGGTCGGGCGCTCTGGCAACAGGCACTCTCCGAGTACTCCGCGACGCTCGTCCCGCGGCCCGTCGACCTCGAACTGGAGTGGGAGGGGGAGCGGTACACGATCGATGAACGACGGGTCGCCAGAGCCCTCGCCTCGGCTACCTCGGGGCACTCCTACCACGCGGCGCGCGCCGGCTTCAGCGAACAGGTCCACCATCTTCTGACCGATGCGATAGCCGAACGCAACGAAGAGACACTGGCGAGAATGGAGGAGGGCTTCGAGGACATACTCGATCGGTTCGACGCCGGATTCGCTCACTCCGACAATCGTGCCGCGAGCAATGGCACCACCGGCACCGATGTCGACGGGGAACTCACGGAGGAGGACCTGGAGCGGCTGCACGACCGGATCGCCACCGACCCCGGCGTGGCCGCGACGTTGCGGGAATGGTGGCCGACCCGCGATACGAAGGTGGAACTACGTCGGCTCCTTGGTGACGAAGCGCTCTTGCGCCGATGGGTGCCGGGGCTCACCGACACCGAAAGAGGAATGGTTCTCGCTGAACCGCGGGAGTGGGCGAGCAGCGACATCCCCCTGTTCGATGCCCTGGCCGACTCGCTGGGTGATGCTCGGTCGAACGGTGAGCAGGGGGAGTTTCTGACCGATCGTGCCGCGGCGCGCAGGGACTGGGTCTACGGACACGTCGTCATCGACGAAGCCCAGGAGCTCTCGGAGATGCAGTGGCAGATGGTGATGCGCCGATGCCCTTCGCGGTCGATCACCGCTGTAGGCGACATCGACCAGGCCGAGGCGCCGCACCGGCACACCACCTGGGAGGAGGCGGTCGGTGCGGCCTTCGGCGAGAGGTGGACGGAGGCCCGATTGACCATCTGTTACCGCACTCCGTTCGAGGTCATGGCTCTCACCGGGCCGGTGCTCCAGAACGCGGGTAGCCGGAACGAGCCGCCTCGCGCGGTCCGGGCCTCAGGCGTCGAGCCCTGGGAACGCGCTGTGGAAGAGGGCCATCTCGTGGCCGAGGCGGCACGTGTCGTCGAGGAGCTGTCGAAACGATGGACGGGAGGGCTGGTCGGTGTCATCGCGCCCCTCGAACGCGTGCCGGCTTTGCGCGCGGCGCTACCCGACGTATCGGTTCTCTCCGCGACCGAGGCCAAGGGCCTGGAATGGGACGCCACCCTGCTCATCGACGCCCCGGGCATCGTCGCTGAACCGCGAGGCTGGAACGGGCTCTATGTCGCGCTCACCCGATGCACCCAGGAACTGGGGCGACTGCATCTGACGTGAAGGGATCCCGTTCCCACCGATCGCTTCGCCGGACGCTCGGCCGGGGTTCCCCGGCCGAGCGCCGTGCGTGGTCGACCACCGGGTCCGGTCGTCGACCTTCGCACGGCCGTCAGTCCGGCGGGTCCAGCGGTGACATCGCGGGGGAGTGGTTGAACAACCGGAGTTTGGCCGCCCCCGGTTCGATGAGGGAGACGAAACCCGAAGCGACGTCGACGATGCTCAGACTCGCCGGATGGCTCGGCACCGTGCGACTCGGGTCCAGTCCCACGGCGGCCCCGAGGAAGGCCCGGACCGGCCCGCCATGGGTGACGACCAGGAGCGTCCCATGGTCACCCTCCCTCGCCCGCCGCACGGCGGCGTCCACCCCGGCGACCACCCGATCGGTGAGTTCGCCGAAGCTCTCGGCGCCCGGGGGGTGGAACCTCCCCGCCCGCCACTCGGTGTACTCTGCGGCGTCCTCCTCCTTGATCTGCGCCGAGTACCGCCCCTCCCAGTCGCCCAGGTAGGCCTCGTTGAGCCTGGGATCGCACACATCCGGTTCGACACCGAGCACCTCGGCGGTCTCCCGCGTGCGACACAGACTCGAAGTGACGACGTACCCGGGGGCC
Organism: Nocardiopsis sp. NPDC055879; assembly: GCF_053615935.1. NCBI lineage: Bacteria > Bacillati > Actinomycetota > Actinomycetes > Streptosporangiales > Nocardiopsidaceae > Nocardiopsis > Nocardiopsis sp. NPDC055879. The sequence goes on along the minus strand of NZ_JBSHCT010000006.1, from coordinate 83,926 downwards.
AGGTGAGCGACCGTCCGCGCCAGCGCGGCGACCTGCCGGCGCCCGTCCTGCGACAGGCCGATGTCCTGCTGCCCTTGGAGACGGCGCTGTCCGTTCCACGCGGTTTCGCCGTGGCGGACCAGGATCAGTCGCGTCATCGGACCACCTCGGTGTCCAGAAGGGCGCCATCGACGTCGAAGTAGGCGTCCGGAGCCTGCGGTGGCCGCAGCCCGATCCCGTCGCCGGGCAACAGGTCGACCGGTGTGTCGCGGGAGACGCTCACCCGCGTACCGTCGAGAAGGTCCACGCCCACGACCCACTTGTCGGCCATCGGAACCTGGTCGGCGAACGTCGCCTCCAGACATCCGGAAGCCGACGCCCCAAGATCGATTTCGATCGAACCCGCCCGGTACATCGCCTTGAGCGCCCCGCCCCGGACCGAAGCGGGGGCGGCGCCGCAGTCGACGCCGAACGCCGACAGACGCCCGCCGGCGACCTCGCAATCGATGATGTTCGCCGGTGGGGTGCCGATGAACGTGGCGGTGAACGCGGTACGCGGTGATTCGAGCAGTTCCCGCGGAGTGCCGAACTGTTCGATCCGGCCGTCCTTCATCAGCGCGATGTGCGTGGCCATGGTCATCGCCTCGACCTGGTCGTGCGTGACGTAGACGCTCGTGGCACCGGTCGACCTGTGCACGCGCATCAGTTCGCCACGGGTGTCCACCCGAAGTTTCGCGTCGAGGTTGGACAACGGTTCGTCGAACAGCAACACCTTGGGCTGCGGGGCGATCATGCGGGCGATCGCCACGCGCTGCTGTTGACCGCCACTGATCTCTCCCGGATACCGGTCGGCCAGGTCGGAGATCGACAGCAACGACAACACCTCCTCGCCCCGGGCCCGCCGCGCCTCCTTCGACCACTTGGCCACGGTCAGCGGCCAGGTGACGTTCTGGAACACGGTCTTGTGCGGCCACAACGCGTAGGACTGGAAGACCAGACCGGCCTCGCGTTCGGCGGGTGGCACCATCTCGGTTCCGTCACCGCGGGCGATGACGCGGTCGCCGAAGCGGATCTCACCCCCGGTGGGATCCTCCAACCCCGCGAGCATCCGCAGAGTCGTCGTCTTTCCGCACCCGGACGGCCCGAGCAGCACCAGGAACGAGCCCTCCGGTACGTCGATCGATATGCCGTCGACGGCCGGGGTGTCGCCGAAGTCCTTGCGCAGGTCGGTGATGGTCAGGGAGGCCGAGGAGGCTCGGGGTCGCATGTCGGTCCTTTCGACCCGGTGAAGGCCGGTCCTTGAGGTCATGAGTTCGAGTTCCAGGGCTGGGCGGCGCCTTCGAAACGCCGGGCGATGATGGTCGCCGCGACCGAGATCACCGCGATGACGACCGTGACCGCGTTGGCCAATTGAGTGAAGTTCTCCGAGGAGTACTGGTAGGTGAGGACGGCCAGGACCGGCATCGCCGGGGTCGCCAGCAGCACGACCAGGGAGAGGTCGCGCACCATCTGGACGAACACGAGCACCCCGCCGGTGAACAGACCACGGGCCGTCAACGGCGCGATGATGGCGCCGATCCTGCGGAACAGACCGGCGCCGGCCATCACCGCGGACTCCTCGACGTCCTTGGAGACCTGGCTCAGGGCCGCGGTGCCCGACCGGACCGAGAACGGGATCGTCGCCGCGATCCCGGCCAACACGAGGATCGCGAACGTTCCGTACAGGCTCGGAAGAGGGCCGATGGGCGCCCCGAACTGCGCGATGAACGCCGCGCCCAGCGCGATTCCCGGGATGAGGAACGGCACGAACGAGGTGACGTTCAAGGTCCCCACCAGCCACTTCGGGCCGCTCGACCGGGTGATGACATAGGAGATGAGCAGCCCGAGGACACCGGCGCCGATCGCCACGCACACCCCGAGCAGGACGGTGTTCCAGGTGGCCTGAAGGATCTGCGGGTTGTTCAGCACACCCGGCTGTCCCTGGGCGAGCGCGGGGTCCGAACCACCGATCCAGTAGTGCAGGGTCAGCCCGGAGGTGAAGTCGTTCGTGTGTCGGGTCAGCGAACTGAGCACCAGCACGATGCCGGGCACGATCGTGGTGCACGTGACCAGCAGCCACGCGAGCCCGGCCACGGGGCGCCCCAGGATCCCGAGTTCGACGCCCCGTCGACGGCCGCCCTTGCCGGTGATCGTCTCGAAGCTCCGTCGACCCCCGGTGACGCGGGTCGACGCGTACATGATCAGCGCCGCGACGAGGATGAGCACGATCGACAACACGTATCCGCGTGAGACGTCACCGGTCGAGATCGCCCCGTACAACCGGGTCGAGAGCGTGTGGAACCGGACCGGCAGACCCAGCAGGGCGGGTGAGACGAAGTTGGAGACCCCTTCGGCGAACGCGAGCAGCGCGCCGGAGATCATCGCCGGGGCCACCACGGGCAACGCGATGTCCTTGGCCACCCGCAGCGTGGAGGCGCCCGTCATCTCAGCGGCCTCCATGAGGTCGCCGTTGACACCGGCCAGCGCCGCCGCGATGAGCATGAACGACAGTGAGAAGTAGTGGGCCGTCAAGGTCGCGGCGATCGGCACCGGGCCCCAGGCCAACCAGTCCGGGACGGAGATCCCCAGGTTCACGAGGATTCCGGTGGATCCGCCCACCAGGTCGTTGCGAAAGACCGACTCCCACGCCAGCGCCAGCGCGAAGCTCGGTAGCGCGAAGGGGATCATCGCCAGCAATCCAAGGAGCCTTCGCCCGGGGACGCGGGTCATCACCACGACCCAGGCGAGGAATCCACCGATCACCGTGGAGCCCACGGCCGTGGCGACCCCCATGAGGATCGAGTTGCCCATGGGCCGCCACAGCAGGTTCTGCGACATCGGGCTGGCGAACACGTCCGACCACGCCTGGCGGTTATCGCTCTGCAAGGTCGTGTTGACCAGCCCGATGAGCGGTGCCATCACCAGGACCAGGAGGACGAGCAGGGTGCCGGCCCCCAGCACCACGGTCGGCCGGGTGAGCGCCGTGCGCGCACGGGCCACCGTACGGCCGACCGTGGTGCGGCGGGGAGCGGGTGCCGTTGACATCGGGTCCTTTCGGGCGGTGAGGAGATGGAGAGAGGGGCGGGGCTATGGGGTCACAGGGTCAGCAGGAAGTCCGCCACGTCCGAGCGGATCTCCGCGGTCGCCTCGGGGTCGATGTCCCAGGCACCGAGCTCGTCGAGGGAGGCGGCGTCCTCGGGCTGGTCCATGTCGGTGCGGACCGGGTAGTCACCGGGGACGTAGAAGGGCTCGTAGCCGGCGCCGCCGGTCGCGGAGTCGTCGCCCATGAGGAAGTCCGCGACCAGGCGTGCGGCGGCGGGGTTCTCGGCGTCCTGCACCATGCCGATGTAGGCGGGGAAGGTGATGCCGAGCGAGGGAGTGGTGTCCAGGGAGGCCTGGAGCGCCCAGCCCTCCTCCTCGTTGTCCCGGCGGTCGGAGTAGGAGGTGATGCCGACCGGCGGGTCCTCCTGCCCGGTCTGGCCCACGGCGGCGTTGACGTTGTCCGTGTCGTCGACCAGGACCAGTCCGTTGGCGTAAAGGTCCTTGACGAACTGCTGTCCGGCGTTCTCGACGTCGTCGTCGAGCTCGATCTCGGACCCGTTCAGCTCCTCGTAGGCCTGGGCCATCTCCTCGGACTGGCGGACGATCTCCGTCATGAGGTCGAGGTAGTCGCCGCGCACCCCGGGGTCGACCATGACGACCTTGCCGTTCCACTCGTCCTCGGTCAGCTGCCACAGGTTCTCGATCGGGCTGCCGTCGGGGTGGGCCTCCTCGTTGTACATGAGGATCTTGGTCGAGAGTCGGTTGGCCAGCAGCGGCTCCTGGTACTCCTCGGGCACGGAGTCCGCGACGCGCTGTGGCACGTGGTTCCGCAGGATGCCGCTCGCGAGCAGTTCGGTGATGACCACCGGCGCGTCGGAGATGTAGGCGACGTCCGCCGATGGGGTTCCGGCCTGTGCCTCGGACTGCAACCGGGTGATCTGCTCGGAGGAGGAGATGTCGTGGCCGACGAAGTCGATGCCGGGGTACTCCGCCTCGAAGGCCTCCTCGACCGAGGTGATGCGTGAGGTGAAGGAGTAGACGGTGACCTCTCCCTCCTCCTCGGCCAGTTCGACGAGTTCCTCATGGGTGGCGTCGTCGAGTTCGTGGGATTGGGCGGCCGCGTCGGCGTCGGGGGTCTGGGGAGTGCCGCCACCGCAGGCGGCGAGCGTCACGACGAGTGGGAGGGCGATGGAGGTGGTGAGCAGTTTCGAGGAGCGCATGACAGTCCTTTGTGTCGGTTTTCGCGCATGGGGGAGCGAGACCGGTGCGAACCGGCCGTCGTGTGGAAGGGGGGACCGAGGTGTCAGTCGAACGCTGTGAGCAGGTCGTCCAGTCGGTCCAGGGCGGGCAGGATGGTTTCCGGGTGCCGCTGGGCGATGGTGAGCACGATGGCGTTCGCGATCATCATCGGGACGCTCAGGGAGGAGAAGCCCTCCTGATGCCCGCGCGGGGCCGAGAGCACGGTGGTGGGAGCCGGGTCGAGGGTGTGGAGGGTGTCCGTGACGAGCACGGAACGAGCCCCCACCTCGGCGGCGTGGGCGTATAGATCCGTGAGGTTGCGTGGAGCGCGACGAAACGCGAACGACACCACGACGTCGGAGTCCGACATCGCCAGGACACGCTCGGCGACCTGCCGGCCGGGGCCGAGGAGGTTGACCGCGTGCATCCCGAACCGTCGCAACCGACTATCGAGAAGCTCGGCCAGGACCCCCGCGTTGCCGCGGGCGAAGAGGTAGACCACGCGCGCGCCGACGAGGCGGTCGGCGACCTCGTCGATCCGTGCCTGGTCCACGTGGTGGGCGACCGCGGCGAGGGAGTCGAGTTCGGTGGCAAGGAGTGTGTCCAGGACACTGCTCTGACCCTGCTCTCGAAGTTCCGCGCGGAACCGGTCGCCGGCACCGTTGAGGTGTGCTTCGTGGGCTTCGCGCAGGTCTTCGCGTAGTTCCAGGTAGCCCTGGTACCCGAGCCGTTGCGCCAGCCGGGTGGCGGCGGCGGGGTGGACCCCCGCACGTTGGGCGACCTCTCCGCCCCGCCACAGCGGGGCCTCGGCCGGGTTGGAGAGAAGTTCGTCGAGAAGGACGCGATCCGACTTGGTCAGCCGGTCGCGGTACCTGTTCATTCGCTCCTGTAGGTTCACGACGCCCACATTACGAGCAATTTTTCTTGCGACAAGGTGTGAGATGGCAATTTTAGTTGCAGTTCATGAGGGCTTCACCGTCCCACCTGGAGGTTGGCGCCGTGTTCACCCGAGCGCCCGTGCTCAGCCGGTGTCTCCCGGTCCCTCTTCGGGAGGTCGCGCCTTGGCTTTGTCACGCCAGGGTTGGGGGAGTGGTTTACCGGCGCGCAGCCAGGCGTGGAGGGCGTCGAAGGCCCGGTCCGCGACACGCAGGGCGTCGAGTGCTTGGGCCGGGTCGTCAGGGATGTGGCGTAGCGCGGCGGAGAGTTCGTCGAAGAGGAAGTCGGCCTGCTCCTGAGGTGTGGTGGTGGCGTGCCGGTCGGTCATGGCAACCGGTCCAGGAGCTCCCGCGCCAGTTGCCGGCCCAGGGCTTCCTCGCAGCCCTGGGCCGCCAAGCGGACGGCGGAGCCGGGACGTTCGGGAAGGTGTCGCACCCAGCCGTCATCGGTGAGGTGGACGGTGACCCGGCGGTAGCCGAACTCCACGGTCACCGATCCGTCGTCGGGATTCTCCCAGGGTGCGAGCCCGCGTCGCCGCAAGGCGGAGAGCAGCGCACACAGCGCGATTTCTTCTGAGTCTGTTACGGGGTCTTTACGAGGAGTCATGGTCCGATGGTGTGCACTCCAAGAGGCATCTCACAGGGTTTCGATCAAACTTGGGATTTGCTGTGCGAGGTTGGAGTCTTGAGGGTAAAAATGAAGACGTGGCCCCCAATGATTTCGCCGAAGCCCTCGCTCGATTGCGTGAAGTCGCAGGTCTCACCCAGTTGCAGTTGGCCAAGAGATCTCAGACGGCGCACTCATCCGTGAACCGTTGGGAAAAGGGTGGCTCCCTCCCAAAACGGGACAACGTTGAAGCCTTGGATGAAGCCCTACAAGCAGACGGGACACTGCTGGCGGCTTGGCGTGCCGTGACCACGGGCAACGGATTGCCTGAGTGGGCCAGGAACCTTGACGCCATAGAGAGAGCGGCAAGACAGGTGACGATCGTGGCTCCCGCGCTCGTGCCCGGCCTGCTTCAGTGCTCCGAGGTGGCTCGGGGGGTGTTCCGGGCGGCGCATCCGCTCGCCACCTCGGACGACCTCGACCGATTGGTCGCGCTGCGTACCGGCAGGTTGAAGGAACTCCCCGAACTGGAAGTGACCGCTGTCTTTCCGGTGACGGCCGTCTCCGCTCTCACCGAGCCGCTCCGTCGGGCCCAGGCGCTTCATCTCATTGAGTGGGTCGAAACCGGGCGTGTGGGCGTCCATCTCGTACCAGAGGGGACAACGCTGCTGGCGCCTTCCGCTCCACTGATGCTGTTCCGTCTCGCTTCGGGGGAACTGGCGGTCGTGAGCGATCACGCTGACGGTAACGTGATCCACGAAGACGGTTCGCATGACAGGCTGTCCAGTCAGGCCACCGCAGCGCTGGCAGCGTCTTTGCCACTCACATTCTCACTCGAAGTACTGAGGAAGCTCACATGAACACCACCTCCGAATGGCACAAGTCCAGCTACAGCGCTAATGGTGGAAACTGTGTCGAGCTGCGCGAGGGTGTTGACGGAGCGGACGTGCGTGACACCCAGAACCGCGAGGCCGGGCACCTGACCTTTGCCCGCGATGAATGGGTGGCATTGCTGTCCGGGGTGCGCTCCGACTTGCGCTGACTCATAAACCACAACGGCCCTTCGCTCCGGCGAGGGGCCGTTTCCGTGTTGGAGGTCCTCAATCCATTCCTGGATCCGGTGCTGTCTTCGTGGAGCCTCGCCTATCGCTGGTGGCCGGCCCGTGAGGAGTTGTCGAAGTGCCTCACTTAGCCGTCTCGCCGCAGGCCCCCGCAACGGCCCTTCGGTGATCAGCGGGCGAAACGCTTGAGAGACTCGGTGTCCAGGGCGACCCCGAGGCCCGGAATGGGGACGGCCTCGCCATGGAAATGGGTGCTGCGTTCCAGGTACTGACCGTGGGCGGGGCGGCTGTGGACTACGACGGTGTTGGTGTCGCGATCCACCAGCAGGTAGACGCCGATGCCTGTCGCCGCGTAAGCGGCCGGCTTCTCGACACGGTTCCGGTCGTGGGCCTGCCCTTCAGGGCAGGCGTATGCGAGGGGTCCCGCAGAACCTACCCGGGCCGATCGCCGGGCTCTGTGGAATGGCCTCGCCGAGCGTGTTACGCGAAGGGTCGAAGGTGGCCTTGAAGCGGGTCGGGGCTTTCCAAGGCCCATCTTGGAAAGGGGTTTGGGTAGGAATCCCAGCTCTCACTGCGGTCAATAAGCTGGCATATCGATCCAAATCGAACCAATCGGGAAATGCCGACATTGTGAACCGGTGGGGCCAAACTCCACTCTCGGGCAAGTGTGGATTTGAGAGAAAGACCCACGAACTCGGTTTAGTTCGGCTAGCTTGAATGTCGACAAGAAAAAACCCGACCGGGTGCAATCAACACCAGGTCGGGTTTTGGTCGACGCCTGCGCAAACAGGTGTGTCGGCCGTGCCACCTACCTGTACGCACCAGGAAGGCGACTCGCCGTGAACTCTACCGCCTCGGCCCCCGCCACCACAGCCCAATCGCCGAATCCGCCCGGTCTTTCTCCGGCCCGCAAGCGTCGCAAGGGTGAGTTCGAGGGCATCGGCTTCATCCTCTCCCTGTGGGTTCAACGGCTGTACCGCAAGGGGCGGCTGCCCACGGCCCGCTCGTTCCTGTTCCTGGTGGCCCTGGCCGAACTGGTGGACGTCGACGGCCGCTGGAGCTTCTGTTACCTGGAGAACCTGCCCGAACGCTGCAATGGGTTCCTCAGCGTCAGCAGCATCAAGCGGGCCATCGAGGACCTGATTGAGGCGGGTCTGATCCGCAAGTTGAGCCGTTCGGAGACGCTGGACTTCTTCGCCGCCGACATCGCCCGTGGCCGTTCCATCTACCGGCTGCCGTGCGTGCTGGAGGTCCTGGTCCCGGCCGAGGTCTACCCCGAGCCGGTTTTGGCCGAGATCAACGCCTGCCGGGAGAGCCTGGGGGAGGAGCCGCTCACCCCGCACAATCGTCCCCCTTTGAAGCGGATACCGAAGGCCGGGACCCGAGCTCAGAATGGGCTGGGCCCCAGCTCAGATCGAGCTACAGACTCTTTTGATGGCGACTGTTCGGGGAATGGGGTGGGTGGTTCCGTCCGTGGCAGCGAAACCACAGAGGAAGAAAATCGGCAAAGGCGGCAAAAGTCGGAAAACGGACCGCACGGAATCATCGATCGCATTCATGATCGGTTCCTGTCCGATCCGCAAGCCGACCGACAACAGCTCGGCGAAGCGGTGGACCACCTCCTGAGTCAAGGCCTGAGCGTGGGGCAGACGCGAGCCCTACTTTCGGGGCTCGACGGGGTGCGGCGGCCCTTCCCGGCCCTGATGATCCGAATGCGCAGTCTGCAAGCCGCCCACGCGTTCCTGGCCGGAACCCTGGGCAGGGGCATGGACGCTTCGGGGCCCTCGTGGGCGGGACCGCCCACGATTTGGCCGACCACCGGCGAGCCCGAACCCTTCGCCCTACCCGAACGGTTCCTGCTGGACAGCCAGGGCAAGGCCGACCAGACCTGCCCGGTGCACCAGAGCACCCGTAACGAACCCGGTGGCACCTGTGCGATCTGTGGCCGGCGGTGTCGGTCGGTGCCGAACGAACTCATGCACGATCCTCTGCCGGAAACGACCGCTCCATCCGAGGACCGGAGGTCCGCTCCCATCGCACTGAAAGCGGTACCGGAACTCCCCGCCGTCCCCGAGGAAGGGCTGGATCCGGCACTTCGAGCGCTCATCGCCGCCTCCTTGGAGAGGGCGGGCGGATCGGCTCCGCCGCCGCCCTCGGTACCCGACGCCGGCCCATGGAAGACCCTGGGCTCGGGCATCTCGCCCACGAGCCGGACCGTCCTCGACGGACTGCGCACGGAACTCGGCAAGGGGCGCGCCGAGGGCCTGGTCCCGCCACCACGAACGGCCCTGGATCTGACGACTGCGCGGGCGATGTGGGTTGTTCCGGAGTCGTCCGGGACATGATTGGTCCTCCACGATGACACCCGATGTAATCTACGAGGTAAAGGTGCCGGGTCGGTGGCGTCGCACGATCGTCCCCGGACATGCGAAGACCGGGGTGGCCACCTGGACGGTGGGGCCACCCCGGTCGGGTCACACGCTCCCGGTTCGGGTCACTGCGAGGCGAGCGCCCCGGTGATGGAGGTACGCGCCGCCCGGCGAGCGGGCAGCAGGGAGGCGACCAAACCGGCCACGATCGCGATGGCCAAGAACGTGGCCACCTGACCGATGGGGAACCCGAAGACGATGTTGGGCAGGGTCGCGGAGATGGCAGCCCAACCGAATACCACGCCGAGCAGGACACCGATGCCGGCACCGATCAGGCACAGCAGCACCGCCTCGACCCCCAACATGCGGCGCATTTGTGCCTTGTTCAAGCCCAGGGCCCGCAGGATCGCGGACTCGCGGGTGCGCTCCAGCACCGACAGCGCCATGGTGTTGGAGATACCGAACACCGCGATGATGATGGCCAGACCGAGCATCGCCGCGATCGCGTAGAAGGCGATGTCCAACATGTCCTCGAACTGCTGGCGCATCTCGCCCATGGACATGACGTTCAGGGTCGGGTGGTCGTCCACCGCGGAGTAGACGACCTCGCGCAGCTCCGAGGACGACGCGGAGTCACTGCCCCGGATCATGACGCTGGAGTCACCCGTGATCTCGGGAACCACCTGCTCGTAGTCGGCCGGGTCCAGGTTGACGCCGTAGAACATCCCGGTGTCCGCGACCACGGCAGCGATCTCGAACTCGTGTTCGGGATCGCCCAGGGAGATGGTGTCGCCGGCTTCGAGGGATCCTGCCCGCTCCTCGGTGATCAGCACGCTGCCCGGGCCGAAGTCGGTGAGGTCGCCCTTGACCACGTCGACCTCGACCTCCTCGCCCACGGTGGCGCCCACCACGGAGGACACCGGGACGGTTCCGTCGTCGTTGGTGATCCTGTCGTCATCGCTGTCCACGGAGTCGAAGCGATTGGCGAAGACCTGATCGATCTCCGAGCGCGCCGCCAGGTCCGAACGCACCGACTCGGGGATGGTGCTCAGGTCGGTGCCGCCGACCTCCTCGGAGGTCTCCTCCGTGCCTTCCTCCGCTGACTCGCCCCCCAGGTCCAGCATCGGCGAGAGCTGGTAGTCCACGGGGTACTTACCGTCCAACTCCTGGGCGATGCTCTCCTGCATGGTCGCGTTGATCACCGAGTATCCGGTGATGAGGGTGGCGCCCACGGTCAGGGCGATCATGGCGGTGGCGGCGCGGCGCGGGCTGCGGGTGGAGTTGTCCACCGCCAGCCTGCTCGGCACACCGACGTGACGCAACGGGACACCGATCAGACCCACGATGGCGCGCACCAGCAGGGGGCCGAGCACGACCACGCCCAGGAAGGCGACGATGGCGCCGACGGCCACGATCCACATCGCCGAGCTGTCGGGGTCGCCCTGCAGCCCCAGCGCCACGATCCCGCCGGAGACCAGGAACAACAGGATCCCCATGACCGCGCGCAGCTTGCCGGTGCCCTTCTCCATGCCGGCCGCGGTGGCGCTGGTGCTCAGCGCGGCCAACGGGGGCACTCGGGTGGCGCGCATGGCCGGGACCATCGCGGAGAACACGGTGATGGTCACGCCCACGGTCAGACCGATGATCACGGCGGTCGGGCTGATCACGGTGGCGACGTCCATGTCCTCACCCATGAGTGGGCCGACGAAGCGGAACCCCAACATCCCGAGGCCGACTCCGGCCAGTACGCCCAAGGTCGAGGCCACCAGGCCGACCACGAAGGACTCGGTCAGCATGGAACGGAAGACCTGGCCGCGCTTGGCTCCCACGCAGCGCAGCAGGGCCATCTCTCGCTGGCGCTGGGCGACGAGGATCGCGAAGGTGTTGTAGATGACGATGCCCGCGACGAAGACGGCGATGAGCGCGAACAGCATCAGGCCGGTGCGGATCATATCGGCGCTCGCGCCGGCCTGAGCGGCCATCTCATCACCGAACTCGGTGGAGGTCTTCACGTCGGAGCCCTCACCGAGCACCCCGGCCACGGCGGTGGCGAGGTCCTCTTCGGAGGTCCCGTCGGCGGCCAGGGCGTCGATCTCGTGGTAGCCCTCGGCGCCGGTCACCGACGCGAAGGCCTCGGGGGTCAGGATGAAGGCTCCACGGTAGCTCAGCTCGGAGCCCACCCCCACGTCGAGCAGGCCGGTGACGGTGAACTCCTGCTCCTGCTGCTCGGCGTCGAGCACGGTGACCGAATCGCCCACCTCGAAACCGGTCTGGTCACTGATGGTGGTGGCCAGAACCATCTCGTCGTAGCTGTCGGGAAGTTCCCCCTCGGTGATCTCGTAGCGGGTCACCTCTTCCACGGCCATGGCCTCGGGAGGAACATGACTGAAGGCGCGTCCCTCGGCGTCCAGGAGCAGGCCGGGGCCTTGCCGAACTCCGTCGGCATCGGCGACCTCGGGCAGGTCCCGGATCTGGTCGAGCTGTTCTTGGGTGAAGGGCTCCGGATCCTCCCAGGTCCCGTCCTGGGCCTCCAAAGCCTCGGGGACGGCGATGGTGTCGACGCTGGAGGCCGACCCCATCACGGACTTCTCGTAGCTGGCCTTGAGGGTGTCGGCGAAGACCATGGTGCCGGAGATGAACATGACTCCGAGCAGGATGGCCAGGGTGGTGGTGACGTAGCGGGCCTTGTGCATGCGTAGGCCGGCCAGGGTGGTGCGCAACATGGTGGCTCAGGCCTCCAGCTTCAGCAGGCGCTCGGAGACCAGCTCGGCGGTGGGGTCGCTGACCTCGTCCACCAGACGCCCATCGCGCAGGAACACCACACGGTCGGCGTAGGAGGCGGCGACGGGGTCGTGGGTGACCATCACGATGGTCTGGTTCAGATCACGAGCCGAATCGCGCAGGAAGGTGAGGATCTCGGCGCCGGAGCGGGAGTCGAGGTTACCGGTGGGCTCGTCGGCGTAGACCACCTCGGGGGCGTTGAGCAGGGCACGGGCCACGGCCACGCGCTGTTGCTGGCCGCCGGAGAGCTTGGCGGGCAGGTGCCCGAGGCGATCGCGCAGCCCCACCACGTCGACGATGTGGTCGAAACGGGCGGGGTCGACCTTGCGCTTGGCGATCTGGGAGGGCAACAGGATGTTCTGCTCGGCGGTCAGCATCGGCAGCAGGTTGAAGGACTGGAAGATGAACCCGATCCGGTCCCGGCGCAGCAGGGTGAGGTCGCCATCGCGCATGCCGGTGATCTGGGTGCGCCCCAGGTGCACACTGCCGGAGGTCGGAACATCGAGCCCGGCCAGGCAGTGCATGAGGGTGGATTTACCGGACCCGGAGGGGCCCATGATCGCGGTGAAGGCACCGCGGTGGAAGTCGACGTCGACGCCGGCCAGGGCGTGGACCTGGGTGCCGCCGGTGTCGTAGGTCTTGGTCAGGGCCCGGGCCACCACGACCGGAGGGGCCTGGATGGGGGACTGGGGTTGTGCTGACGGCATGCTCACGGCGGGTGACTCCTGGATGGGACGGTGACTGGTCGACTCCGGTAGGGCGGACCTGAACCGGGCGTGTTCATCACGCTAGGTCCGCGAAGGTGCCCGAAACCTCCACCCACAGGCCGAACCGCTTGTCGGCCAAAGGCATGATGCGGGGCGGGTTCGCGACGCCTAAGTGGGGGAGGGCCCCCTACTTTCGTCGGGGGTTCCACCGGGGGCGCGTTCCGGTACGGACCCGGGCCCGGGTCCGTACCGGGGTGTGTGAGGTGGGTGTTCGGCGTGTGGCGGTCCCGTGGGCGTGAATCGGTGGGGGTGGCCGACGGGGAGCCGGGCTCGCTGGTCCCGGGCACTTCGATTTCGATTGTGAATCTACGTCGTCAAGGTGCTGGTTCGGATCTATTCACACCCTTAGAAGTCATGTGACTCAAGTCACGTCAAGACCCTGTCAGGAACACGCGAGCCGTCTCGTTCAAGGGGCACACGAACGGACAGGAGCAAGCTCATGCGACACCGCGTCATCGTCCTCGGGGCCGGCTACGCCGGAGCCGCCGCGACCGGATACCTCGCCCGTCACCTGCACCCCGACGACGTCCACATCACCGTCGTCAACGCCGAATCCGACTTCGTGGAACGAATGCGCCTGCACCAGGTCGCCGCCGGACGACCACCGCGTCGCCGCGGGCTCGCGGACATGTTCGCCGGCACCGGCGTCCACTTGAAGATCGCCCGGGTGACCGCTCTGGCCCCCGAGCGACGGACCGTCACCGTGGTGGGGGAGTCGGGCACCGAGGAACTGGAGTACGACACCCTGCTGTACACACTGGGCAGCACCATCGCCGACCACGGTGTGCCGGGAGTACGCGAACACGCCTTCCACGTCGCCGGACGGCCCGCCGCCGAACGGTTGCGGCAAAGGCTGGACACACTGGAGCCGGGCGGCCGAGTGCTCGTGGTGGGCGGCAACCTCACCGCGGTCGAGGCCGCCACCGAGATCGCCGAAGCCCACCCGCGGCTGCGGGTCGCCCTGGCCACCACCGGCGAGCCGGTCGGTTGGTCGGGCTCCCAGGCCCGAGACCACCTGGCCCGGGCCTTCGCCCGGTTCGGCATCGAGGTGCACGAACACACCACCATCACCAAGGTCGGAGAAGGGGAGGCCATCGCGGCCGATGGCCAGGTGTTCGAGACCGACGTGACCGTGTGGGCGGCCGGGTTCGCCGTCCACCCCATCGCCGCCGACAGCGGACTGGCGGTGGCCGCCGATGGTCGGATCAGCGTCGACCGGCGGATGCGCTCGGTCTCCCACCCCCAGATCCACGCCGCCGGAGACAGCGTCCACGCCATCGACGACCACGGTCGGCCGCTGCCGATGTCCTGCGCCTCGGCCGGATTCACCCGGATGCAGGCCACGTCCGCGATCATCGCCGAGCTGACCGGGACCGAACCCGCGAAGGTCCCGCTGTCCTACCTGGGCAACTGTGTCAGCCTCGGCTCCCGGGACGCGTTCTTCCAGGTGGTCGACGGCCGGGCCCGCCCCAAGACCTGGGCGCTGCGGGGATGGGCGGCCACCAGGGTCAAGTCGGCCGTGCTCCGCACCGTCGCCTGGAGCATGGGTCACCCCACCTTCGGGCTGCCCACACGCAGACGCCGGATCCGGCCGGTGTCCGTCGATACGGGGAAGGTGGTCGCCGACTAACGTGGCCTTCGTGGACACCGTCACCGTTGAACGGTTCGAGGCCAACCGCGACCGGTTGGCCTCCCTCGCCTATCGCCTGCTCGGCTCGGCCGCCGACGCCGAGGACACCGTCCAGGACGCCTACCTGCGTTGGCAGGCCTCCGACCCCGCTCGCATAGAGGTGCCCGAGGCGTGGCTGACCAAGGTGGTCACCAACCTCGCCCTGGACCGGCTCCGGTCCGCGCAGGTCAGGCGGGAACGCGCGGCCGGCGACTGGTTGCCCGAACCCCTGCTGGACGGAGACCCGATGCTGGGCCCGGCCCAGACCGTCGAACAACGCGAGTCGGTGACCCTGGCGGTGTTGCTGCTCATGGAGCGCCTCAGTCCGGTCGAACGCGCCGTCTACGTGCTGCGCGAGGCGTTCTCCTACAGTCACGCGGAGGTCGCCGACATCCTCGACATCACCGAGACCTCCAGTCAGCAGCATGTGCACCGTGCCCGGCGGCGGGTGGCCTCGGAGAGGGTCGCGGGGGAGGCCGACCGTTCGGCTGCGCGGCGCATCGTCGAGGCGTTCGTCGAGGCCGCGTCCTCGGGTAGGACCGAACGGTTGGTGGAGTTGTTGACCGACGACGCCACGGTGGTCAGCGAGGGTGCCGGTGTGGGCGGCAAGCTGATGCGCCGCACGGGTGTGGGACCGATCGCCGCGAACCTGCGGGCCGGTTTCAAACCGACCCCGGCCAAGCGCAGGCTCGTCGGTGGGTCGCCGTCGATCCACGCGGCCGTGGTCAACGGAACGCCCGCCATGGTCGCGGCGCTGGGGGACCGGGTCGTGGGTGTGGTGGCCCTGGGACTGCGGGAGGGCAAGGTCGTGAACCTGGTCGGTGTGTCCTCCCGGGGCCGGTTGGAACGCCTCAACGAACTCTGGCGTCGCGCCGAGCACGACGACCCGCTCATCGAACAGTGGTGACCCGGGTCCTTCGATGGCCGTTCCGCGCCGAGGCCGGTACACGGAGCGCTCACGCGGACGAGTATGCCCCGGTTCGGTCGGTGGGGGCGGGCAGGTCGAGGGGGAGTCGCCCGTCGGTGTCGGTCTCGGCGACGGGGGGCTCTCGGCCGGCGTCGCGGGGTGAGCCCGGGCGGTTCAGGCCGTGGCGGGCGGCGATCTCGCGTACCGCCGAGGTGACGATGCGCCGGTAGGAGGCGCGGGCGTAGGAACCGTTGCCGTACAGCTCCCGATACAGCGGTACCAGGCGCGGGTGTTCGCGTTCGAGCCAGGACCGATACCACTCGCGGGCGCCGGGGCGCAGGTGCAGCACGATCGGGGTCAGGCGTTGGGCTCCGGCCTCGGCGATGGCGGCGACGGTGCGTTCGATCTGCTCGACCGAGTCGGTCAGACCGGGCAGGATCGGCGCCATCAGCACCGAACACTTCAACCCTCGGTCGGCCAGTCGGCGCACCATGTCCAGGCGGGCCCGGGGCGCGGGGGTGCCCGGTTCCACGGTGCGCCAGACCTGTTCGTCGACCGAACCCACCGAGACCGCCAGCCCCACCTCGGTGACGCGGGCGGCCTGCTGGAGCAGGTCGGCGTCGCGCAGGATCAGGGTGCCCTTGGTGAGGATGGAGAAGGGGTTGGCGGCGTCGCGCAGCGCGGAGATGATCTGTGGCATGAGCCGGTAGTGGCCCTCGGCCCGCTGGTAGGGATCGGTGTTGGTGCCCATGGCGATGTGTTCGCCCCGCCAGGAGGAACGAGCCAGTTGGGCGCGCAACAGCTCACCGGCGTTGGTCTTGACCAGGATGCGGGTGTCGAAGTCCCGGCCGCTGTCCAGGTCCAGGTACTCGTGGGTGCGTCGGGCGAAGCAGTACACGCAGGCGTGCGCGCACCCCCGATACGGATTGATGGTCCACCGGAACATGGGGTCGGCGCCGGGGACGCGGTTGATGATGGAGCGGGCCCGGATCTCGATGGCGACCGGTTCGCCGTCCGCGCCCGCCTGGATGGGCGCGGGGGAGGGCGCGGTGAGCCCGGCCCGGCCGCTGCCTCGGGCCGGTGATGTGGTGGGTGCTTCGAACAGTGCGGTCTGTCCTGAGTCGCTGTCTTCTCGCAGGTTCTCCCAGCGCATGCCCTGATTCGAACATGTTTTCGAATGACTGTCCAGTCTTCCGACAGGGCAGGGATTCTCGCGGGGGAGAGGGCGGGCCGTCCACAGGCGCGAGGGGCCGAGGTGGCGCGGGAGGGTTCGCGTGGTGTCCCATTGATATGGGGGAGCCACGGTCTTCGCCCACTTCGCGCTGCCCACACCTCGAACGACCCCCGCCGCCCCACCACCCCGGGCACCTCGGCGGTTCCGCCGACTCCAGGCCCGGCTAGTCCAGGTGACGCGCCAGGTACGCGCTCGTCCAGCGCTGCATCCCACGTCCCTGAGCGTCCTGGAACCCCGGCATGGTCTCCTCGGGGTCGATCAGGATGAGGGTGTGGCCGGCGTCGATGAGTTTGGTCGCCATCGCCGCCGACGTGCGGCGCGCCACCGGCAGTACTTCGTCCACCCGACTCATGTCGAAGATGACCAGGTCGGTGGAGGGCGGGTTGTGGACCAGTTCGTGCACCAGCGCCTCGATGCTGCTCAGCACCATGTCGCCCTGGAGCACGTAGATGGTGGCAGGTTCACCCTCGACCGTCTCCTTTCGGATTTCGCGCAGCGCCGAACGCGCCGGCCGACCCGGTTCCATCAGGTGCAGCCCCAGGTCCTGCGAGAGCTTCTCCATCATCACCACGCCGCGGGCGCTGTTGCCGTGCTCGTCCAGCCGGGGTGAGAACGCCGCCACGCCCACCTGTCCGGGAAGTACCCCGATGATGCCGCCGGCCACGCCGCTCTTGGCGGGGATGCCCACCGAGGTGAGCCAGTCCCCGGCCGCGTCGTACATGCCGCAGGTGGTCATCACGCTCAGCAGGTGCCGGGTGGTCTGGCGGCCGAACAGTGACCGGCCGGTGTTGGGCTGGACTCCGCCGTTGGCCAGGGTCGAGGCCATCAGGGCCAGGTCGCGCACGGTGACCGAGGCCGAACACTGGCGGATGTATCCCTGCACGGCGGCGGCGGGGTCCTTGGACAAGCGTTCCGAGGCGTGCAGCAGGTAGGCCAGACCGAGGTTGCGGTCGCCGGTCGCCAGTTCAGAGGCGGCCAACGACTCGTCGATCACGATCGGCCGTTGGGCGAGTTCGGAGTAGAGCGCGAGCAACCGGTCCACCGCCGGCGCCGGTTCGTCGTGGATGAGCGCGTGGGTGGCGATGGCCCCGGCGTTGATCATCGGGTTGCGCGGTTTGCCGGTCTCGGGGTCCAACGAGAGTTCGTTGAAGGCCTCGCCACTGGGCTCCACACCGACACGGTCGAGGATGTCGTCCAGTCCGCGGTCCTCGATGGCCAGCGCGTAGGCGAACGGTTTGGACATCGACTGGATGCTGAACTCATGGTCGGCCTCTCCGCTCGCGTACACGGTGCCGTTGACCGTGCACAGGGCCACCGCCACGCGCTCGGGGTCGGCGGCGGCGAGTTCGGGGATGTAGTCGGCCGGGGCCCCGGAATCGACGTGGGCGGTCTGGGCGATGATGTCGTCCAGGTAGTCCATGATCGGTGAGCGCATCGGGTTCCCCTCGTGGACGCTGTGCCGTGGAGGCACCCTTGGCCGACTAACCCCACGGTAACCACGATCGTGCCCGCGCCCGGGCCGACATGCGCGCACACCCCTTCGGCGCAGCGGCGGCGGTACGGTCGAGGCGAGGAGGCGCCGGCGATGGACGACTACCGGGCATGGCGCGGTCCCCGCACGGGGGCGACGCTGTGGCGGGTTCGGACCGGCTCCGGCGAGGTGCGTATCCTGCCCGACGCCGTCATGGACCTGATGTGGTCCAAAGGCCGCTTCCTGTTCGCCGGCGCGGACACCACCGCCATGGTCTCTCCGGGCGAGGACGGTGCGGTGACCTGGGGACTGAGACTGGCCCCCGGCGTGGCGTATTCGCTGTTGGGTGTCCCCGCCCTTGAGTTGACCGATCGGCGCTTGGAGTTGGAGGAGCTGACCACGATCCCGCCCCGAATCAGGGAAAGCGCTTACGGTGATCCGGTCGCGGCGTTGGAGGACCTCTACGTGACGCTGTGGCGACGGACCGAACCCGACCCGATCCTCTTGAACCTGGCGGAGTCGTTGGACCGCTTCGCCCGGGCCGGGCTCGACGTCCCCGACCTCGCGTACCGGCACGAGATGTCCGAACGTACCCTGCGCCGCCTGGGCGACCGCGTCTTCGGGTACGGACCCAAGACCCTGACCACCATCCACCGTTTCCAGCACGCGCTCCACCTGGCACGTTCCGGCACATCGTTGGCCCAGGCGTCGACCGCGGCCGGCTACGCCGACCAGTCCCACTTGAACCGCGACGTGCGACGCCTGGCCGGAACGACCCCCGGAGACCTCCTGGGCCGAGGCCGGCCGATTCCTTCAAGACGATCGGCTCCGCGCATGACACCGTCGACGGCATGAGCATCGACATCGACCGGGCCACCTCGTTCATGACGGCCCACGCACGTGTGTTGGATCGGCGCCGCTTCGCCCTGCTCACCGGCGAGGCCACCGAGCGCGACCGGCGGGCCGTCCTCGCCGCGCTGGAGGGCTACCGCAACGACGACGGCGGCTACGGCTGGGGGATCGAGCCGGATCTGCGCGCCCCCGAGAGCCAACCGGCCGGCGCCCTGCACGCACTGGAGGCCATCGCCGAAGCCGGACCCACCACCACGCCCGCGACCCTCGGGTTGCTCGACTGGCTGGACTCGGTGACCCTGCCCGACGGCGGCCTGCCCTTCGCGTTGCCCGTCGCCGATCCGACCGCGTGCGCGCCCTTCTGGGCCCAGGCCGACCCCCGGGTGTCGTCGTTGCAGATCACCGCGGCGGTCGCGGCCCAGGCCCTCCGCGTGGGGCGATTCGACGCCGAGGCGAGGACGCATCCCTGGACCGCGCGAGCGACGAGGTACTGCCTGGACGCGATCGCCCGAATCGAGGAGGCCCCGTTCGCCTACGTCCTGTTATTCGCGCTGGGGTTCCTCGACGCCGCCGCGGACACACATCCCCAGGCGCGTGAGCAGCGGGCGCGCCTGGCACGGTTCGTTCCCGCCGATGGGGCGCTCCCGGTCGAGGGAGGCACCGAGGGTGAGACGCTCCACCTGCTGGACCTGGCGCCCTTGCCCGAACACCCGATGCGCGATGTCGTCGACGCCGCCGCCGTCACCCGTGACCTGGACCGTTTGGAGCGGGGCCGGCGCCCAGACGGGGGTTGGGCCGTCGACTTTTCGAGTCACTCCGAAGCCGCGGCCCTGGAGTGGCGCGGGTACACGACCGTCTCCGCGGTGGCCGTTCTTCGCGCCAACGGCCGATGAGGCGCGAGGTCGCCTGAGGGCTCATCCCGGGAGTGGGGCGGTAGGGCCGGGGAGGGGAGTTGAACCGTTTCCGCTCCGGGGATAGCGTCCGTGGTTCGCGAGAGGGAGCGCAGCGCACATGAGCAAGACTTCCCCGGGTGGCGGGTTCGCTCGGATCAGGCGGGCGGTGTTCGCCCGCCACTCGAATCCGTGGAGTGCCTGGAGCCGGTGGGCCACCATCCCGCTGGTCCTGCTCCCCGTCTGGACGCGCAGTCGAGGACAGGCCGCCGCGGTGGCCGTCTGGTTCGCCCTCAATCCGGTGATCTTCCCCCGGCCCGCCCATGAGCGGGCGTGGTCGACGCGGGCGATGCTCGGTGAGGAGCGGTGGATGCTGGAGCGGCCCCGGGACGCGGCCCTGGCCGTCAACGCCGCGGCCACGGCGGCGGCAGTGGTCGCGTTGATCGGGGCGAGGTACCGTCGCCCGTTGCCCACGGCGGTGGCCTGTGCGGCGCAGATGGCGCTCACGCTCGTGTACTGGGAGCAGATGGTCCGCTACCACGACCGCTCGCCGCGACGGGGAGAGCCCGCGTGGTGAGGGCCTCGAAGAGTCCTCGTCTCAGGGGCGATGGCCCAGGGCGCGCAGGAGATAGGGCAGGAGGCGGTCGGCGATGTCGTCGCCGTGGTCACGGCCGTCGTCGTCCGGTAGGAGGAAGGTGTGGCTGACCATGGGGCCGATGACCATCTCGGCGACGACCAGTGGGTCCTCCACCGGTGGGATCTCCTCGCGCAGCACACCGCGCTCCAGCAGGGCCAGGACCCGGTTTTGCAGGGGCAGGATGAACGCGTCGTAGAGGACGTCGGCCAGGGCACGGTTGTGGGCGGCCTCGCCCAGGATGGCGCGCAACAGCAACCCGGAGGGGCCCTGGAGCGCGGCGGCCTTGTCGTGCAGCAGGGCGCCGAGGTCGCCGGGCAGGGTGCCGGTGTCGTGGTCGGGCCCCAGGTCCTCGGCCCAGGCCTGTGCGGCTCCCACGACCAGGTCCTGTTTGGAACTCCAGCGCCGGTAGAGGGTGGCGGTGGAGACACCGGCGCGTCGTGCGACGGCGGCGGTGGTCAGGCCGCTGTAGCCGTTGAGTCGGAGTTCGGTGAGGGTGGCGTCCATCAGCGCGCGGTCCCGGCCGGCGTCGCGGGGCCTCCCTCGGGGGGCGGCCGGTGCGGTCGTGTCGGGCAGATGGTCCGTCGTCATGGGATGAATCCTAGTGGCCGGCACCTGGTAAAAACGAAACGTTTTCGTTTAGTATCCAGGGCATGGCTGACACCGAGACTCCCCAACCCCTGACGTTGACCACCGAGATCCCGCCTGTGGTCGCGCGTCTTCGGTCCACCTTCGACAACGGCCGGACCAAGCCGATCTCCTGGCGAAGGGCCCAGCTGCGGGCGTTGCGCCGGATGCTCACCGAGGAGCGTCCCACCTGGGACAAGGCCCTGAAGGACGATCTGGGCAAGCCCTCCCTGGAGGCGCACACCACCGAGATCGGGTACGTGGTCAATGAGATCGACCACATTCTGAGGAACCTGGCCTCGTGGCTGCGGCCCAAGCGGGTGGGGGTGCCGATGGCGCTGGCCCCGGCCAAGGCGCGATGGGTGCGTGAGCCGTTGGGCACGGTGCTGATCATCAGCCCGTGGAACTATCCACTGAACCTGGCGTTGGCGCCGTTGGCCGGCGCCATCGCGGCGGGTAACAGCGCGGTGGTCAAACCCAGCGAGCTGGCCCCGGCCACCTCCGGCGCGCTCGCCGAGTTGGTGCCGCGCTACCTGGACACCGAGGCCGTGGCCGTGGTCGAGGGCGGGGTGCCCGAGAGCACCGCCCTGCTGGAGGAGCGGTTCGACCACATCTTCTACACCGGCAACGCGGCGGTGGCGCGGATCGTGATGGCGGCCGCGGTCAAGCACCTGACACCGGTGACGTTGGAGCTCGGCGGCAAGAGCCCGGCGGTGGTGGAGCCGGGCGTGGACCTGGCCACCACGGCTCGGCGTCTGGTCTGGGGCAAGTTCACCAACGCGGGCCAGACCTGTGTGGCCCCGGACTACGTGTTGGCCATCGGCGACACCGCGCGAGGGCTCCAGCGTGAGTTGGCGACGGCGATCACCGAGATGTTCGGCTCCGACCCCAAGACGAGTCCCGACTACGGGCGCATCGTCAACGAGCGGCACTTCGACCGGCTCAGCGCGTTGTTGGACAGTGGTGAGGTCGTCGCCGGTGGACGCGCCGATCGTGATTCGCTGTACATGGAGCCCACGGTGTTGGGCGGTGTGGACCCCGACAGCCCGGTGATGGCGGAGGAGATCTTCGGTCCGATCCTGCCGGTGATCACGGTCCCGGACCTGGACGCGGCGATCCGGTTCGTCAATGAGCGGGACAAGCCGTTGGCGCTGTACGGGTTCACCGACTCAGAGGTCACCAAGCGACGGTTGATCACCGAGACGTCCTCGGGCGGGGTCGCGTTCGGGCTGCCGATCGCGCACCTGGCCGTGCCGGACCTGCCCTTCGGCGGTGTGGGTGAGAGCGGGATGGGCGCCTACCACGCCGAGGCCTCCATCGAAACGTTCTCGCACGTCAAGCCGGTGTTGGACAAGTCGTTGGCGCTGGACACGATGAAGCTGGCCTACGCCCCGATCACGGAGTTCAAGGAGAAACTGATGCGTCGGATGGTGTGAGGCGGCGCCGGTATCGCGAAGGTCGGCCGGGCGGTCCGAACACGAGGGGGATCCTCCGCGTGTTCGGACCGCGGTGTGTTACCCCTCACGGTTCCGACCCGCCCGGTCAACCCAGGGAACGGGCGTCGGAGTAGGCGGTGCCGGCCTCGACCTCGGAGCCCATCATCTCGTCGACGGTCACGAACTCGTAGCCGTCCTCGGAGAGGGTCTCCAGCACGTCGGGGATGGCCTCGACGGTGGTCTCGTGGATGTCGTGGAAGAGCAGGACGCTGCCCTCGTCGGTCTCCTCTTCGGCGATGTCCACGGTGGTCTCGGGGTCACGGTGCTGCCAGTCCAGGGTGTCGACGTCCCACAGGAGCATGGGCTTGTCGATGGTCTCGCGGGCGGTGTCGCTGAGGGAGCCGTAGGGCGGGCGCATGGTGGTGGGCGTCTGACCGGTGACGTCCTTGATGGCCTTGTCGGTGCGCTGGAGGTCGTCCTTGATCTTGCTCGCCGACAGAGTGGCCAGGTCGGCGTGGTCCCAGGTGTGGTTGCCGACCTCGTGGTCTTCCCGGACCATGCGCTCGACCTCCTCGGTGTGGGAGTCGAGTTTGGTGCCCAGGACGTAGAAGGTGGCCTTGGCGTCGTTCTCGTCGAGGATGTCGAGGAGTTCGTCGGTGTGCTCACCGGGGCCGTCGTCGAAGGTCAGGGCCACGCACTTGACGTCGGCGCAGTCGGGTCGGGGGCGTTCGGTGTCCGCGGCCGCGGGGAGCGTGGTCAGGGTCAAGAGCCCGGTGGTGGCCAATACCCCGCCAGCGGCGGCCTTACGCATCAAAGAGGTAACGTTCACGCGTCGAAATGTATGCGAAGTTTCGGGTGGGGGCAAAGGTAAGCCCAGTTCAGAGCCTCGAAGTGAGCAAGGACTCCTCGCTCCGTCAGGGGGATGGAACGAGGGTCGCGCCGTGCCCCAGGGGATGCGGGGGCCGGATGGCACACGCAGAAGGGGCCGGGGCGTCGTCCACGCCCCGGCCCCTTCTACCCCCGATCAATTCAGTCGGGCGTCGGTGATGACCTCGCCCGCCTCCATATCGTTCAATCCGAACAGGTCCTTGACCGTCACGAAGTGGTAGCCCTCCTCGTGCAGGCCCGCCAGGACCTTCGGGATGGCGTCCACGGTGGACTTGTGGATGTCGTGGAAGAGCACCACGCTGCCCGCCTGGGTCTCGTCCAGGGCGTGCTTGGACACGGCCTTGGTGTCGCGGCTCTCCCAGTCCATGGTGTCCACGTCCCACAGGATGAGCGGATGCCCGGTGGCGCTGCGCACGGTGGCGTTGAGCGAGCCGTAGGGCGGGCGCATGGTCACCGGGGCCTCGCCGGTGATCTCCTCGATGGCGTCGTCGGTGCGCTGTAGGTCCTTTCGGATGGCGTCGTCGGACATGGTGGCCAGATCGTCGTGCTTCCAGGTGTGATTGGCGACCTCGTGTCCTTCGGCGGCGGTGCGCTCGACCACGTCGGGGAACTCGCCCACCAACGAGCCCAGGACGTAGAAGGTGGCCTTGGCCTGGTAGTCGTCCAGGCTGTCCAGCAGCGCCTCGGTGTGCTCACCGGGGCCGTCGTCGAAGGTCAGGGCCACACATTTGGCCTGGGCACAGTCCAAGGTGGTGCCTTCGGTGGTGGCCTCGGGCCCCAGGTCCAGGCTCTCGGTCGAGGCGTTGCCGTGGACGGCGGCGTCCCGGGCCTGGTAGCCCAGTTCGGACAGTGTCTCCTCGGCCACCTCGGGTTCGATGGGAACCAGGACCTCGTCGTCGTTGCCGGACCCGGGCACCTGGTCGGGGGCCATGCGTACGGCCAGGCCGCCGGCGGTGCTGAAGGCCAGGTCGGCCAGTGGCGAGTGGGCCCAGGCATCGGCCACCTCTTGGGCCTGGTCGGGGTCGGTGAGGTCGGCCTCCCCCGGAGGCAGGGCCGCACGCTCGTCCCCGTCGGAGTCGTCGGTGTCATCGGAACGGTCGGAGCCGTCCTCGTCCTCGGAGTCCTTGGATTGGTCGGAGGAGTCGGCGGGCGCCGGTTGCTCCTTGGTGTCGCGGCCCTCCCCCTCCTGGGTCTCGCTCTCCCGGCCCTGCTGTTCGGTGGCCAGGGACTCGGCGTAGGCGGCGACCTCGCCGAGCGGGTCGGGCAGTTCCTCGTCGGCCAGTTCGTACTCCTCCCGCAGGACATCGACCAGGTTCACGTGTGCCTGGGCCAGGGCCTGTTCGTCACGGAACAGGGAGGTCCAGGGCAACACCTGCCCGCCATGGGCGTCGTACCACAGCGTGGAGGACTCGGGGCCCTGCGCGGTGGAGTCGACGACGTTGAGGCGTAGGCCGATGACGTCGGCGGAAGCGGCCAACAGTTCGGTGTCCTGGTTCAGTTCGGGAGCGCGCCCCTCGGGTGCCTCTTCCAGGAAGGCGGTCTGGCGTTCGGCCATGGCGGTGCGCACTTGGATCGAAAGCGGGTGCGACTCACCCAGTACCGGATACCGGTAGCTCACCGTGTTGTGGTCGGTTTCCACGGACACGGTGCGTGTGTGCAGGTCCGGTAGGTCGGCGGAGATGAATCCGATGGCTTCGGCGTAGGGATCGGTCGTGTCCGCCGCCTGGCAGCCGGGGAGCAGAAGCAGCCCCAGGGCGCTACAGACGGTGACTTTTCGTTGCAGTGAGGTGACAACCACGGGTGGACCATATCGAAGGAGGGGGGTCCTGAGTGGGACGCAGCGCGACCTTAGCATTTCAAAGAGTAATAAATCGCCCCATCGTGGGTGGAATGCGAAGTTCGGGGCCCGACACGCGACCGGGCGCGTCGGGCCCCGAAAGAAGGCTCTACTCCGTCACCGCCGCGGCCACGAGCAGGCGCAACTGTTCCCCCATCGGCACGTGCTCGTCCGGGCGGGTGGTCCGCGGCAGGTGCACGTGACCCGAACGCGCCCCGGTGCCGGTCCGATCACGCAACACGGTGTTGCGGTAGGCGATCTCGTTGGACAGGTAGTCCCCGCCGCCACCGGCCCGGGCGGCAGAGCCCTCGCTCGGTCCCTGGGGGCGCCGCACCTCTTCGTCCGCGTCCGCCGCCACCTCGACGACCTCGGTGTTGGCCACCACGATGAAGGGGCCCGAGGCCGCCTCCACCATGCGCTCCACCGGCAGGGACGAACGCGTCCACTGGGGACCCGGCCCCTCGGGTAGCGGGATCTGCCCGGTGCGACCCACACCGACGTTGTCCAGGCCCCCTCCGCGCCAGGCGCCGTTGAACACCTCCAGGTCGAAGCGGTCGGGGCGACCACGGCTCAGGGTCAGTGCGGCGTCGACGACACCGTGCCGGGTGGCCAGGGCGTCCTCCACCAGGCCGTGGGCGAAGTCGTCCCAACGCACCGGGAACAGCGCCGAGCGCACCACCGCGGTGCGCTCGCCCACGGGGAAGGTCCAGCCGTGCAGGGCCAGGGCGGCGGCCCCGGAGGGGTTGGAGCACTCCAGGTCCTCCTCCAGCCCGAAGGGGTCGAAACCGGTCACGACCACGCGCACCCACCGGTCTCCCGGTGGGAATTCCAGGTCGGTGATGCCGCGGGAGGTGCGTTCCCACAGGCGCAGGAGTTCGGCGTGCTCGTCCGGGCTCAGATCGAAGGACGGACTCCAGGCGCGTAGGCGCGCCGAGAGGGTGAGTCTGGCCCAGTACAGGGGGCGGTCGTCCACGGGGCCGTTGGTGGAGGTCCGGGTGGCCTCGGTCCACAGGCGGGAGGCGTGGGAGGTGACCACCTCCCGGACCTGTTCGTAGGTGGTGGAGTCGCGCAGGTCGGCGTTGAAGAGAGGATCGGCGGCGTCGAATCCGGACCGGGCCAGCGACCTGCGGGGGAAGGGCAGGCGGGCGCGGTCCTCTTCGAGGGTGGTGGCAGGGTGCACGGGGTGGTCTGTCCGAGTCGGGGATGGGCCCGCCGAGTCTAACGTTCACGGGTGACGAAAAAGCCGTGAAGGCCCGTGGGGCGGGGCGAGAGTGACGATGGGTCTGGTTTGTGGGGCGCGGAGTTGGCAAGGTGTGAGGTGTCCGTCGTCCCTCTCAACGGAGAGAGCAAAACTGATGACCAACGGTTCCCTACCCGACACGCAGGTCCTCGCCGAACGCGCGCGGACCGCTTTGGAACGGTGCGGTGTGACCCATCTGCCCGAGCCGGTCGGAGCGAGCGGGAGTGCCCGCACACCGATCACCGGGCAGGACCTGTTCGACGTGGAGTTCGATACCCCCCAAAGCGCCGAACGGGCCGTGACCGAGGCCGCCGAGACCTTCGCTTCCACCTGGCGTGACACCCCCGCGCCCCGGCGCGGAGAACTGGTGCACCGTCTGGGCGAGTTGCTGCGCGAACACAAGGGGGACCTGGCCGAGCTGGTGACCATCGAGGCGGGCAAGATCCGCTCCGAGGCGCTGGGCGAGGTGCAGGAGATGATCGACATCTGCGACTTCGCGGTGGGGTTGTCACGCCAGTTGTACGGGCGCACCATGCCCTCGGAGCGTCCCGGGCACCGGCTGATGGAGACCTGGCACCCCTTGGGGGTGGTCGGGGTGATCACCGCCTTCAACTTCCCGGTGGCGGTGTGGTCGTGGAATACCTGTGTGGCCCTGGTGTGCGGTGACACGGTGGTGTGGAAGCCCTCGGAGACGGCCTCGCTGACGGGGTTGGCCTGCCACGGGTTGTTGATGCGCGCGGCCGCGGACGTGGGCGCCCCGGAAGGGGTGCACCGGGTGGTGCTGGGCGGCGCCGAGGTGGGTTCGGTGCTGGTGGAGGACGCCCGGGTGGCGTTGGTGTCGGCGACCGGGTCCACGGCGATGGGTCGCGCGGTGGCGCCGAAGGTGGCGGCTCGGATGGGTCGGTACCTGTTGGAGCTGGGGGGTAACAACGCCGCGGTGGTGGCGCCCTCGGCCGACCTGGACCTGGTGGTGCGCGGCAGCGTGTTCTCCGCCGCGGGCACGGCCGGTCAAAGGTGTACGACGCTGCGCCGGCTGATCGTGCACGAGGACGTGGTGGAGGCGGTGTGTGAGCGGGTGGTGGACGCCTACGCCCAGCTGCGCGACCGGATCGGTGACCCCTATCAGGAATCGACCCTGGTGGGGCCGTTGGTGGGCGAGCGCGGTCACAAGGCGATGGTCTCGGCGCTGGAGCGGGCCCAGGGCGATGGTGGGCGGGTGCTGGTGGGCGGTGGACGCCGGTTGGAGGAGGAGGCCGGTGACGCCTTCTACGTGGAGCCGGCCGTGGTGCGCATGCCGTCCCAGACCGAGGTGGTGCGGGAGGAGACCTTCGCGCCGATCCTGTACGTGATGTCCTACCGCACCTTCGAGGAGGCGGTGGAGCTGCACAACGGGGTGCCGCAGGGGTTGAGCTCGGCGATCTTCACCCAGGACCAGGCCGAGGCCGAGCGTTTCCTGTCGGCGGCAGGGTCGGACTGCGGGATCGTCAACGTCAACATCGGTACCTCGGGGGCCGAGATCGGTGGGGCCTTCGGTGGCGAGAAGGACACCGGTGGGGGACGGGAGTCGGGTTCGGACTCGTGGAAGGCGTACATGAGGCGGGCCACCAACACCGTCAACTACGGCGGTGAGCTGCCCTTGGCCCAGGGCGTGGAGTTCTTGTGAGGTGATCGGCGGAGCCCGTGCCCCCAGGGGTGCGGGCCCCGCCAGGGCGCCCGTTCTCGGCCGGGCGAGGACACCGACCAAAATAGTCGCGCCCAATAGTGTTGTGCACAACCGAATTCTGTTAGCGTGGCCGACGAACGCCGAGACGCGCATCGTGGGGAGGGGACATGGCCGGCACCGAGGAGGGGGACCCCCTCGCTCTGGACAACCAGCTGTGCTTCGCCCTCTACACCGCCTCCCGGGCCCTGACCGGGCTCTACCGGGAGATCCTGACCGAGCTGGAGCTGACCTACCCGCAGTACCTGGTGATGCTGGTGCTGTGGGAACGGGGGACGTTGCCGGTCAAGGAACTGGGGCTGGCGTTGAGCCTGGACACCGGTACGCTCTCGCCCCTGCTGCGTCGGATGGAGGGGGCGGGGCTGCTCACCCGCAGACGCGGACCCGAGGACGAACGCATCGTCCACGTGGCTCTCACCGATGAGGGCGAGCGCCTACGAGAGCGCGCAGAGGGGATTCCCCCTCGTGTCCTGTGCGCCACCGACCTGCCCGAGGGCAAGGTCGAGGACCTGCGTGCGCTACTCGACCACGTCACCCGTTCGGTGACCGCCCAGGCGGGGCACCGAACCACATCGCGAACGGGGCCGAGCGAGCGGCTCGACCCCTGAGGAAGGGACAAGTCATGGCTTTCCAGAAGATGTACACGGCCAGCGCCACCGTCACCGGTGAGGGCCGCAAGGGCTCGGGCAAGACCGACGACGGCCGCCTGTCGGTGGACCTGTCGGTGCCCAAGGGCGTGGGCGGCGACGACGGCCCGGGCACCAACCCCGAGCAGCTCTTCGCCGTCGGGTACGCGGCCTGCTTCCACGGTGCCCTGAAGAAGGTCGCCGCCCAGACCAAGGCCGACGTGTCCGGATCCAGCATCGACTCCCAGGTCACCCTGGGCAAGGACGAGGGTCTGGACCTGGTGGTCGACCTGACCGTGAACCTGCCGAACCTGTCGCAGGAGGAGGCCGACAAGCTGGTCGAGGACGCCCACCAGGTGTGCCCCTACTCGCGCGCCACCCGCGGCAACATCGTGGTCAACCTGGCCGCGAAGACCGCCTGAGCGTAGCCGCTCGCCCGCGGGGCCGTACCCACCCGGTGTGGGTACGGCCCCGCTCGTGCGTGCCCGGTTCCAGGCGTGCCCGCACCGCCACGGCGGCGCAGGCCAGCACGGCCGCGCCACCGGCCAGGACGGGCCCGGTCAGGGGCTCGCCCAGCAGCAGGGCGGCCCAGGTGATGGTCATGACCGGTTGGGTGAGTTGGACCTGGCTTACGCGGGCCATGGGGCCGATGGCCAGCCCCCGGTACCAGGCGAAGAACCCCAGGTACATGCTGACCAAGGCCAGGTAGGCGAAGGCCGCCCACTGGGCGGCGGTGGCCTGGGGCGGATGCTGGGAGAGCGACCACAGGGTCAGGGGAAGGGTCACCGGGGCGCTGAGGACCAGCGCCCAGGACACGGTCTGCCAGGCACCTAGTTCCCGGGCGAGTAGGCCGCCCTCGGCATACCCGAGGGCTGCGGCCACGACCGCGCCGAACAGCAGCAGGTCGAACAGGTCGGGTGGCCCGGGAGCGGCGCCGGTGAGCGTGGCGAAGGCGACCGCGGCCACGGCTCCCAGGGCGACCATGGCCCAAAAACGCGCACCGGGGCGCTCGCCGGTGCGAAGCACGGCCACGGTGGCGGTCGCGGCCGGCAGCAGGCCGATGACGACGGCGCTGTGCGCGGCGCCGGTACCGGTCAGCGCCAGCGAGGTCAGTACGGGAAAACCGACGACGATTCCCGCGGCGACCAGACCCAGTCGGGCCCACTGCCAAGGGCGTGGAAGACGTTGTCGGGTCAGGACCAGGGCGCCGGCGGCGAGCAGGGCCGCCACGACCGCCCGACCGGTGCCGGTGAACAGGGGTGCCAGGCCTCCGTCGGCCACGGCCAGGCGGGTCAGGGGGACGGTGAGGGAGAAGGCCGCCACGCCCAATAGGCCCCAGCCCAGACCGGCCCGCGAGATGAGTAGCGGTGGCGCCTCTTGCGCGATAGCGCTATCGTGTTTCTTCATGTCCAACGATAGCAGTGGGCGGATCGTGGCGTGGCTTCGCGAGTGGATCGGTGGGGCCGCGCCCGGGGCGAGGCTGCCCACCAGCCGGGAGTTGGTGGCCCGCCACGGGGTGAGCCCGGTGACGGTGCAGAAGGCGCTGCGCGTGCTGGTGACGCAAGGGCTGGTGGAGAGTCGACCCGGGGCGGGTTCCTTCGTGCGCGCTCCTCGGGTGGTGCGCGCCCGTGACTACGGTTGGCAGAGCGCCGCTCTGGGCGCCTCCCCAAGGGCCCGGCGTCCCTCGGTGGCGCTTCGCACCGCCCCCAACGACGTCATCGCCCTGCACTCGGGCTATCCGGATCGGGAACTGCTGCCCGAGTCCTTGGTGCGTTCGGCCCTGGCACGGGCCGGCCGGGGCGGGGCGGTGGTGGATCGACCTCCGGCGGCGGGCCTGGCCGAATTGCAGGAGTGGTTCGCCGCCGCCCTGGCCGAGTCGACCCCGGGCACGCTCAGCCCGGTCACGGCCGGGGACGTGGTGATCTTCCCCGGCAGCCAGAGCGGGCTGAGTACGGTGTTCCGTTCCTTGGCGGGCCCGGGGAGACCGGTGTTGATGGAGTCGCCCACCTACTGGGGCGCCATCTCCGCGGCGGCGCGATCGGGGATCGCCGCGGTGCCGGTGCCCAGCGGGGCGTACGGACCGGACCCGGTGGAGTTGGACCGGGCGTTCGCCACTACGGGGGCGCGCGCCTTCTACGCCCAACCCACCTTCGCCAACCCGACCGGTGCCCGGTGGTCGACGCGCACCATCGAGGAGGTGCTGGAGGTGGTGCGCTCGCACGGGGCGTTCCTGATCGAGGACGACTGGGCGCACGACTTCGGGATCGACGCCGACCCCGTTCCGGTGGCGGCCCGTGAGGACGACGGGCACGTGGTGTACGTGCGTTCGCTGACCAAGAGCGTGTCGCCGGCGGTGCGGGTGGCGGCGGTGGTGGCCCGTGGGCCGGTGCGGGAACGGGTGTCGGCCGGGGCCCAGAGCGAGTCGATGTACGTGTCCGGTGTGCTGCAACAGGTGGCCTTGGACGTGGTCACCCGCCCGGCCTGGCACACACACGTGAAGGGGTTGCGCCGGCGGTTGGCCCAGCGTCGGGACCTGTTGGTGGCGGCGTTGACCGAGCACGCCCCCACCACGATGGTGGAGGCGGTGCCGGCGGGCGGGTTGAACCTGTGGGTGCGACTGCCCGAGGGGAGCGACGTCAAGGCCCTGGCGCGTCGGTGCGAGGAGGAGGGGGTGTTGGTGGCGCCGGGCGATGAGTGGTTTCCGGCCGAGCCGGCCGGACCCTACCTTCGGCTCAACTACGCCGGTCCCGATCCGGGCGGTTTCGTCGAGGGCGCCCGTCGGCTGGGCCGGGTGCTGTCCCGGGGGTGAGGGCGTCGACGGGTCTTCAGGCGGGTCGATCACCCTGCTTGGGGCGGGCGCGCAGGTGGGCCTTCTCGCCCTGTGCTCCGAAGAGGCTGAGGAACTCCACCGCGCGCTCGTCGGCGGAACCGAACCAGTGGGGGACACGGGTGTCGAACTCGGCGGCCTCACCGGCCTTGAGAACCAGGTCGTGTTCGCCCAGGACCACGCGCAGGCGTCCGTTGAGGACGTAGAGCCACTCGTAGCCCTCGTGGGTGCGGGGGTCGGGTTCGCGGCGGTCGGTGCCCGGTGGAAAGACGAGTTTGTAGGCCTGGATGCCGCCGGGGCGACGGGTCAGGGGGATCATCGTCATGCCGTCTCGGGTGGTGGCACGCATGTGGATACGCGGGTCGCCGGTGGGTGGTGCGTCGACGAGTTCGTCGAGGGTGACCCCGTAGGCGCGCGCCAGGGGCAGGAGGAGTTCGAGGGTGGGTCTGCGCTCGCCGGTCTCCAACCGTGACAGGGTGCTCACCGAGATGGCGGTGGTGGTGGCCAGGTCGGACAGGGTGATGCCGCGTTGGGTGCGCAGGGTGCGCAGGCGTGGTCCGACGGAGTTCAGAGCCTGATCGAGATCGTGGTCCATCCCCGTATTTTGCCACACCGGCAACAGGGCTTGTCGGATGGTGGGGGCGGGGCGCACTGTGGTCCGTGGAGGTGGTCCACAGTGGACGATCAGGTCGAGGACTTCTACGAGGTGTTGGTGATCGGCGGCGGCGCGGCGGGGCTGAGCGGGGCGCTCACCCTGGCCAGGGCCCGACGATCGGTGCTGGTGGTGGACGCGGGTGAGCCGCGCAACGCCCCGGCGGCCGGGGTGCACGGTCTGCTGGGCCTGGAGGGCACGCCCCCGGGTGAGCTGTTGGAGAGGGGGCGGGCCGAGGCCCGCTCCTACGGGGCCCACGTCACGCGGGGGCGGGTGCGCTCGGTCGAGGGCGAGGCGGGCGCGTTCGTGGCCTCGCTGGAGGACGGGCGCACGGTGGGAGCGGCCCGGGTGCTGGTGGCCACCGGACTGGTCGACGAACTGCCCGACATCCCCGGACTGGCCGAGCGCTGGGGCCGCGACGTACTGCACTGCCCCTACTGCCACGGGTGGGAGGTACGTGACGAACCCATCGGAGTGCTGGCCACCGGGCCGATGTCGGTGCACCAGGCGCTGATGTTCAGCCAGTGGAGCGCGGACGTGCTCTTCTTCGCGAACGGGACCACGGTGGAGGACGAACAGGCCGAGCGGCTGGCCGTGCGCGGCATCAAGGTGATCGAGGACCGGGTGGCCGGGGTGGAGACGGTCGCCGATGCCCTGGCGGGGGTACGTCTGGCCGGGGGAGGACTGGTGGAGCGCCGGGCACTGGTCGTGGCCGGCCGGATGGTGGCCAGGGTCGACTTCCTGGCCCCGCTGGGTCTGGCACCGGTGACCCACCCCATGGGAGTGGGCGAGCACCTGACGGTGGATGCCATGGGCCGCGCCGAGGTGGCCGGGGTGTGGGTGGCGGGCAACGCCACCGACGTGTCCGCCCAGGTGGGGGCCTCCGGAGCGGCCGGCACCCTTGTCGCGGCGCAGATCAACGCCGACCTCGTCAACACCGAGATCGACCGGGCCCTGGCCGCGCGGCGCCCCTTCTCGGCCGAGGCCGAGCGTGAGGTGGCCGCGCGTGTGGGCCAGGGGCACCGACTGTGAGCAACGACGACGGGGGGACGCACATGGGGAACGACTTCGACCGGGAGTTCTGGGAAGAACGCTACCGGGACGGCCACGGGCACGGTGAGCACGGGCAGCACGGGCCGGGTGAGCCCAACCCGCAACTGGTGGCCGCCGCCGGCGACCTGGATCCGGGTCGGGTATTGGAGGTCGGCGCCGGGCTGGGCGCCGACAGTCTGTGGCTGGCCCGGCACGGCTGGGAGGTCACCGCGGTGGACATCTCCGCCAACGCGCTGGAGCGGGCCCGGGCATCGGTGGGCAGGGTCGACGCCGAGGCCGCCGCGCGCATCCGGTGGGTGCGGGCCGACGCCGGCGCACTCGACCCGCACCTGAGCGGGTTCGACCTGGTCACCAGCCACTACGCACACCCCGAGGGGCCCTTCGTGAAGCTGGTGGAACACCTGGCCGACCGGGTCGCGCCGCGGGGGCGGCTGCTCATCGTGGGCCACGACCCCTCCGACGCCCACGGGCACGCCCCGCACGCCGGCCACGGGCGCGCCCACGTGGCGCCTGAGGAGGTGACGGCGGTACTGGGAACCGACCGGTGGCGGGTGCTGGCGGCGGAGCCGCGGTCGCGCACACGCCGCCGTGGTGACGGCACCGAGGTGACCATGACCGACGCTGTGGTGCTGGCCCACAGGGTCCGCTGACGGGTGTGGGGTCCTCCTTCCCTCCCGTTTCGAAGGAGGACTCTCCCGGGAGGGTTACAGATCCCGGTAGGCCGCCAGTCGGCGTTCGAAGACCACGTCCACCGGATGGGCGAACAGGCGGGAACGATCCAGGACCATCACCAGCTGTCGGGTCCCCGGCCTCAGCAGGGCGGTGACGGCGTGGGCGAAGGCCTCCGGTTCCAGTAGGGGCTCGGCGCCAAGGACCAAGGGACGACGGACGGACTGTTCCAGCCGGGCCCAGCCGCGCTGTTCGTCCCAGGTCAGCAGGACGTCGTCGTGGTCGGGTCCGTCCAGACGCACCAGCGCTCCGCGGGTGTCGCTCCGTTGCAGGTGGCTCTCGGGGAAGTGGACCCGCGGGGCGTGGTCGACCCCCTTGCGCAACCGTTCGGCGCACGCGTGCACGTAGGCGTGGTGGTTGAGCGGCCAAGGAGTGGTGTTGACGTCCACGTACAGCAGACGGGACGAGGATGGGGGAGTGGTCACCTCTCGGACTCCTGTTCGGGGGTGTCCCCGTCGGGGGCGCGGGTGCCGGAAAGGACGGTGAAGAGCACCGTGACGGCGTATCCGGAGTGGTGGCCGCGCAGGGTCACCACACGTTCGCGGCCCTGGGAGCGTTCGCGCCTGGCCTCGGTGGGCGCGTGCAGGCGGGCGCGCCAGCGGGAGACGACCCCGTCGGGGCCGAACAGTGAGGAGGCCAGACCACCGCCGTGCACGGCGGCGTAGTGGACGGTGGTCAGCCCGTTGGTGTCGGTGACACACGTGGTCAGGGCCGGCCACAGCCCGGGGTCCGCCTCGATCAGGGCGGCCACGTCGCGAGCGCACGCGGTCAGTCTGCGGGGTCCGGAGACCGAGGGCTCGATCGGTCGGGTCGGTTCGCGCCTGGGAAGGGCCGGAATTCTTTCGGCTGTGGGTAGTGTATTCACGGGGCACCACCTTTCAACGGTGTCTGTGATCCGTGCTCGTGGTCGATTCGGGATTCGCGTACGGCGTTGTCGACGTACTTGTTGAGTGATTCGCACGTGATTCTACGAATCCATTTCTTGGGTCCGATCTTCACCGACTCCAGTTCTTCGCTGTAGCAGAGGTCATATACCACGCGCTCTGATACATCGAGTATTTGGGCGGCTTTGCGGACACTGACCAGGAGCTTTTTCTGCTCGATGACGCGGAGTTCCCGCGGTTGGGTCATAACGTGAACCTAGCAATCGCAGTGAAGCGTGTACAGGGGTGGGTCTTGAGTGAACACGCCCTGGTAATTCCAGCATGTCAGGGATCGGGACCAGGGTCCCTTCGGTTCTTCCCTCCCGAAGACCTCTTCATACTCTGCGAGCCCTTGCGCCCTTTGAGTAGGGGGTTAACGCGACCGGAGTTTAAAATGCAGGAAGATTTTTTTCGGTCGACGAACGCACGATGACGACGGCCGGGTGAGCACGAAACGAGCGGGGGCGGACGTCCGAAGACGCCCGCCCCCGCTCACGGTGTGGTGCGGGCCGCCGCGCCCACGGGTTCACCGTGGTCGATGATGGGGTCCGAGTAGGAACGGAACGGTGAGTTCCGGTAACTGTCACATCTGTTGACACCCTTGGTTCACATTTCCGCCCCTTCGCCAGCAGGACACGTAGTTCGCAGGTGACTTGCACGGCCTCGCTGCGGGAGGCTCTACTTCTGGAAACACACGCACCGGGCGACCGCGCCGAACCGTGGCGTTGCCCGGCGACCTGGACGCAGAACGTGCGACCTTCGCCGCGAGGCTGGCCTCGGCGACCGACCTGGGCGCGGCCACCCGCGACAAGTACCTGCGCAACGTCGGCCACTTCCTGGCCTGGCTCGCCGACGCGCGC
The DNA here is from genome assembly GCF_053615935.1 of Nocardiopsis sp. NPDC055879. Lineage (NCBI taxonomy): Bacteria > Bacillati > Actinomycetota > Actinomycetes > Streptosporangiales > Nocardiopsidaceae > Nocardiopsis > Nocardiopsis sp. NPDC055879. The sequence goes on along the minus strand of NZ_JBSHCT010000006.1, from coordinate 48,032 downwards.
GAGGCCGGCGCGCTGGACGGCGACCCGCTCACCGATACGAACGCGCGGGATTGGGCGGTGCGCGACTGGCGGCGCACCTTGAAGAACACCCGCACCCGCGGGGGCGCTCGCCTGTCGGCGGCCACGATCAACAACCGGCTCGCCGCGCTGGACGCCTTCTTCGCCCTGCGCGGCTCGGGGCGCCCCGCAGTGGTGCGCGAACACCTGAGCCGCCCCTCCGCGCCCCGGGCGTTGGACCAGCGCACGCTGCTGCGGTTCCTGCGCACCGTGGCCCGGGACGCCTCGGTGCGTGACCGGGTGATCTGCCACCCGGCCTACTACGCCGGGCTGCGCATCGCCGGGATCGTCGCCTTGGACGTGGCCGACCTCCGGGCCTCGGCCCGCAAGGGCACGGTGCGAGTACGTGGCAAGGGACGCCTGGGCGGAAAAGACCGCACGGTGCCGTTGCACGCCGAGATCCGCTCCTCCCTCGAACTCCTCCTGGACGATCTCGGCCGCCCCGGCGCGGGACCGCTGGTGCGCAACTACGACGGGGGCCGGCTGTCGACGCGGGCAGCCGCCGCGGCGGTCACCGCGCTGGGCGCGGCGGCGGGGGTCGGACCGTCAGATGACGGCGAGGTGTTCGGTCCGCACGTGCTGCGCCGCACCTTCGGCACCGACCTGGTGCGCGGCCGTGGCGAGCCGGCACGCGAGCCGGTCGACCTGGTCACGGTCGCCGAACTGATGGGACACGCCGACATCAACACCACCCGCCGCTACGCCCTGCCCACCGAAGCCGATAAGGCCGCCGCGCTGGAGGCGCTCACGGTGGACCGATGACCGGTCCACGCACGCCCCCGTTCCTCGAGGTCCATCCCGTCATCCGTCGGCGCGCTCCGCGCGAGCACGCCGTGTCCGGGGTGCCACCTCGCGGAGCGAGGCTCGGCCCGGGAACGCTGCCGGGTGACCGGGTGGAGCGACGTAGAGCGGAAGCCGCAGCTCCCGGTGGCGCGGAGGGCTGGCGGCCTCGGGCTCGGTGTGCTGGTCTTCGACCGCTGGTGGGTGACGGGGTGAGAGCTGAGGGTCCCTGCCCCGGCCACAGCAGAGGTGCACCCGACTGGCCTCCCCTCCCCAACCTGGATTCCTGAGGCCCTCGCCGGAGGCGTTTGGGCTGTGGTAGACCGCCGGGTTTTCTGCCACAGTGGCGGCTGGGATGCAAGGGGTATTGAGGCCTTGGTATAGGCCTACTTCTCCTACTATTGCCGTGAGCAGTGATTTCACTGCTTAGTGTGACCGAAGGTGGCCCCGTGCGATTGTCTCGCCGCCGCTACGGCAAGGGGAGGGTCTGACCCCATCCATCCCTCATCGAGAGGACCCCCATTCGTACGATCAACGTGATCGGTGTGGTCACCGCAGCGTTTCTGATGATCCCGGCCGGAACGGCTGTGGCATCGCCGACGCCGCCAAGAGCGGGTTCGGTTGAGGTGTCGTCGGCCCAGTCGGCCACCGAATGTTCTGACAACGGCGCCGTGGCCGCGGGCGCCAACCAAGATGACGCGTACGACATGGCCCTGATCGAGGGCGCACCGGCCGAACGGCTCACGGCCGATGTGTCCGCGCTCGTCGGCGACGGCGAAGTGACGGTGCACGCGTCGGCCGAGGCCCTGGTGCGCGACGGAGCCAAGGCCTACCAGATCGAGACCGACTCGGACCAGCCGCAGCACACGTCGGTGAGTGTCCCGATCTCGGGCGGCTACAGCGAGCCATTGAGTAACCTGACGGTTCTCTTCGATGCTGAGGGCGCCGTCATCCAGTACGCCGAGACCCTGTACAGCCAGGCCGACTCCGGCAATTTCCACATCAGCAGCTACGTGGACGGTGCGCTCACGCAGAGCGAGGACACCGGTATCCCGTTCGTGGGTGACGAGCAGCTCCGTGACGAGACAGCGGCCGCGAACGAAGCGGTCGCCGAGAGCGCCAACACGGGCGCGTGCGTCGCCGCGGTGCTCGGTGTCAGCGGCGCGGTGGGCGCCGCCATCGCCTATGCCTGCGTCGGTTCCTGCTCCGTTCCCATGACTCCTGTCACCGCCCCGGTCTGCGCGGCGTGCGTCGGCGGGTTCGCGGTCGTCGGCGGTGCTTCGATCACAGCGATCGCGAGCTGTTTCTGAGGTGATCACCATGTCTAAAGGGAAGGGGTCTTACCGGCTCTTCCTCGCCTTTCTCATCCCCATGGCGTTGGCCGGGGCGGGATTGGTTCTGCTCGTCCCCAGCCTCGCTGACTCCGGAGGCACCCTCCATTGGTTGGGCTTCGCGGCTTTGGGGCTGATCGTTGTCGGGTGCATGTTCGTCTTGAGACGTGTCCGGCCCGATCGTGTAGACGCACGGTAAGACGTCTGTGACATGAAGGTGAAAACGCCCCGCTCTCCTCTGGGAGCGGGACATGTTGGGGGTGCGGACCGGATATGGGAGAAAGCGGTAACAGAATATCGTTTCCGCAGGTAGGCCCGCGATTCCTGGAGCTACGGCGAGCCGCGAAATCTCGTCGCTAACGATCACCTAGCGGGCAAGGTGCTCAGCTCCGCCTCCGAACAGAGGCGGAGCTGAGCTACGTGTTCAAGGCCTGACCGAAGCCATCGCCACCAGCACCTCGTGGTCGGTGCTGTCATGGACGGGTTGGAAGGCCACAGTCGAGCTACCGTCGCTCTGGCCGCACTCGAACGGCAGCGTGTTGAAGCAGCCCTATAGAGGGCTGCGACAGCGCAGGGTGAGCGGATAACCGCCCCCATATCCGAGCTTTTGTGCCGAATCGGCCTCCTGATCGGCTTGCCCCTGGGACAATCCCCGTGCCGAGCCCGCCCACCGCCCCAGGGCGGTGGGCGGGCTCCATGGAAGGCATCCCCTCATGCCGGTCAACTTCCTCACCGCCGCCCAGCGCGAGCGCTACAGCCGCTTCAACACCGTCCCCGACGAGTCACAACTGGGCGCCTTCTTCCACCTGGACGCCGACGCGCGCCGCCTGGCGATGAGCGCCTACGGGCCGCGCAACCAGCTCGGCCTGGCCCTGCAACTGACCACCGTGCGCTTTTTGGGCACGTTCCTGGATGACCCCACCGAGGTGCCCACCGCCGTCGTCGACTTCATCGCCGAACAACTCGGCCTGACCGCCGACGACCTCAAGGGGTACGGGGAGAAGAAAGGCCGCTGGGACCACCAGAAGCTGATCCGCGAACGCTACGGCTACACCCTCTTCGGCCCCCACCAGTGGCTGTTGCTGGGCATCTGGGCCTACCGGCGCTCCTGGTCGGGCAACGAGCGCCCCAGCGTGCTGTTCGACCTGGCCACCAACCGCCTGGTCGAGGCCAAGATCCTGCTTCCCGGCGTGACCACCCTGGAACGGCTCATCGCCGGTGTGCGCGAGCGCGTGGCCCTGCGCCAGTTCAAACTCCTGTCCTCGGCCCCCACACCCGAGCAGCGCACAACCCTTCAGGCCCTGGTCAACGTGGCCGAAGGAGGGCGCGTCTCCCAACTGGACCGCTACCGCAAGAGCCCCACCGACATCAGCGGCAAGGGCGTCGTCAAAGCCCTGGACCGCTACGCCGCCATCCGCTCCCTGGGCGCCTCCGCCTGGAACCTGTCCTCGGTTCCACCGGGACGGATTGTGGCCCTGGCACGCTTCGCCAAGGCCGCCCGCGCCCAAGCCGTCGCCCAACTCGCCGACGGCCTTGCGGCCAACCCCTCGGTGCGCATCGAAGATCGCGAGGGTCGTGACCACCTCGTGTTGTCCGGCCTGGACGCCTTGGACGAGCCCGCCTCACTGTCCGCGCTGCGCGCCGATGTGGCCGCCCGCGTTCCCGTTGTGGACTTCCCCGAGGTGCTGTTGGAGGTCCACTCCTGGACCGGGTGCCTTGACCGGTTCACCCACGTGGGCGGCCAGACACCCTCTCGCAAGGAGGACATGATCACCTCCATCGCCGCCGTGCTGTGAGCCCAGGCCATGAACGTCGGCATGCGCCCGATGGTCTCCGAGGCCAGCGAGGCCCTGTCCCTGGACCGGCTGTTTTGGACCGAGCAGAACTACATCCGCGAGGCCACCCTCACCCCGGCCAACGCCGACCTGGTCGACTACCACTCACGTCTGGACATCGTGGCCGTCTGGGGCGGCGGCGAGCCGGCCTCCGCCGACGGGCTGCGCTTCGTCGTCCCGGTCAAGACCAGCGAACTGTTCCGCTACCTGGCCGGAGGCGGCACCCCCACCCCGATCGGCCGGGCCCTGATGGAGCTGGGACGCCTGGACCGATCGATCTACCTGGCCTCTTACTTCGACGATGAACTCCTCTGAAGCCGGGTCAACACCCAGCTCAACCGTCAAGAATCCCGCCACACCCCGGCCCGCAAGATCTTCCACGGCAAAAAGGGTGAGCTGCGCCAGCGCTACCGAGAGGGCATGGAGGACCAGCTCGGTGCGCTCGGCTTCGTGGTCAACGTCGTCATCTTGTGGAACACCGTCTACACCGCCCGCGCCATCGAGCAGATCCGAGCCGAGGGCACCCGGGTGCACGCCGCCGACATCGCTCGCCTGAGCCCTTTGGGCAGCGAGCACCTGAACATGCTGGGCCGCTACAGCTTCAAGCTCGCCCCTGAGATCGGTGCCGGGCAGCCGCGTCCCCTACGCGCGCCTCGCTCCGGCCAGTAGGGCCCCTCATCCCGCGGTGCCCTCGTCTGCTGCGGCGAGGGTGCGCCGTACCTGCTCGTGGGAGACGGACGAGAACGCCGCGATCCGGCGCAGCCCCCACCCCTCGGATCGGGCGTCGCTCATCGCGGACACGGCCGCCTGGCCGAGGGTCTCGTCCAGGGCCGCTCGCAGCTCGGCGAGCTTGCGTAGCCGCACTGCCGGGGCCAGGTCTGCGAACTCCGCGCACACCCGTTCCACATCGGCCTTGACGAAGGCCACCGCGTCACCGTCCATCCCGACAGGGTGATGGGTCCCGCTATGGGTGTCAACATCCGTTCCTACTCGCCCCCCATGATCACCGGGCGCGGATGCCCGCTCTCTGGGCCCATCACGATGATCCGCTCCAGCGCTGTGACCAGGGTCGACATCACCACCCACGGGGCGCCGTCCAGGGCGTCGGTCACGAGTACGCGCGTCTGCTTCAACGAGCGGCCGGCCACGAGCACACCTGGAAGGCGGAGGACGTTTCCTTCCGGAGCCGAGGGACCGGGTTCCCACGCCCAACGGACCAATGAAACGGGGAGGGCCCAAGAGCCCTCCCCGTGGTTCCCGTCCGCGCCGCGTCGCGGCGCCGACGTCAGGCGGCGGTGTCCAGCAGCAACAACCGCTCCAGGATGTCCTGCAGGGTCACCAGCCCCACCAGGCCGTCCTCGTTCTCGACCAGGGCCAGGTGGTTGCGGCTCTCCCGCATGATGCCCATGGCCGCGTACATGGGTGTGGTCGGATCCAGGGTCAGGACCGGACGCATCAGGTCCTCGGCGGTGGTGTCGGCCGCGCCGGTCAGGGCCTCGCGTACGTGCACGACCCCTACGGGCTGCTCGTCCTCCATCACGACCAGACGCAGGTGCGTGGTCTGTCGGGAGACGCGCTTGATCTCCTCCACACCGGCGTCGGGTCCCACCCAGGCCATGTCCTCGCGCGGGGTGATGTGCTCGCTGATGGGCTGGGAGTTGACCTCCAAGGCGGTGGCCAGCTGGTCACGGCGCTCGGAGTCCAGGGCACCGGCCTTGGCCGAGTGCTCGACCAGCTCGCGCACGTCCTCGGGGTTGTGCCCGCTGGCCATCTCGTCCACGGCCTCCACACCGAAACGGCGCAGCACGGCGTTGGCCATGGAGTTGAGCATGACGATGATCGGGCGGGTCAGCCACATGAACGCCCGCATGGGGATGGCCAACATGGTGGCGGACTTCTCCGGGTGGGAGATCGCCCAGGACTTGGGCGCCATCTCACCCACGATCAGGTGCAGGAACGTCACGATGATCAGGGAGAAGACGAAGGAGAGCACGTACCCCACCGATCCTGGCAGGGAACCGAAGAGCGGCTCCAGCAGGTGGTGGAAGGCAGGCTTGGAGATGGCACCCAGGGCCAGGGTGGCCAGGGTGATGCCCAGCTGTGAGCCGGCCAACAGCAGCGACAGGTCGCGGGCGCTCTTGAGAGCGGCCCGGGCCGAGGCGCTGGTGTGCGCGGCCTCCTCCAACCGGTAGCGGCGAGCCGCCACCAGGGCGAACTCGATCGCCACGAAGAACGCGCTCAACGCGATGAAGACCACGGTCAGCGCCATCGCCAACCACACGTTCATCTCACTCATGCCCGCACCTCCTGTGCGTCCTCGCCCTGGACCTCACGCAACCTGACCTCGATGCTGTGGGGCACGTGCCGTTGGACGGCGTGGACGATCATGGCCAACGCCATGTCGGGATCGTCGTCATGGGCACTGGAGGGTCGGGGCAGCGGCAGGTCGACACGGTCGCCGGCCTTGGGCAGCCGGTGCAGCTCGTGGATGACCAGACCACCCAGGGTCTCGTAGTCGCCATCGGGCAGGTCGTGGCCGATGAGCCGCTCGACCTCGTCGATGTGCAGCCCACCGGGGACCAGGTAGCCGTTGTCCCCGCCCAACCGGGCGGGCGACTCCTCCTCGGGGGTGTGTTCGTCGGCGATCTCGCCGACGAGCTCCTCGGCCAGGTCCTCCGTGGTGATGACGCCGGCCAGACCGCCGTACTCGTCGACCACGCAGGCGAACTCCTCGTCGACCTCGCGCAGTTGGCCGAGCACCCCGGGCAGGGGCAGGGACGCCGGGACCATCACTGTGGGCCTGGCGATCTCGCTGACGCGCACGCCCGCCAGGTCACGGTCGCCCAGGGCGAGCACGTCGCGCAGGCAGATGACACCGACGATGTCGTCCACTCCCTGTCCCAGGACGGGGAAGCGCGAGTGTCCGGAGGACATGTGCTCCACGACCAGGCTGACCGGGTCGTTCTCCTCCACCGTGGTGACCTCCGGGCGGGGGATCATCGCGTGCTCGGCGGTCTGGTCGTGGAAGTCCAGGGTGCGGTCCAACAGGGTGGACACCTCGGCGGGCAGGTCCCCGCTCTCCCTGGACTCGGCGATGATGCGTTCCAGGTCGCGCGGGGTGGCCGCGTGCTGGACGTCCTCGACCGGCGTGATACCGACCGCCTTGAGCAGCAGGTTGGAGGCCTGGTCGAACAACCAGATGACGGGCCCGAAGACCTTGAGGTAGATACCGGTGGACAGCGCCAACCAGCGGGCCACGGGCTCGGGACGGGCGATGGCCAGGTTCTTGGCGAACAGTTCACCGAAGACCATCTGCACGACGGTGGAGAAGATCAGGGCCAGGGCGGTGCCGATGGCCAGACCGGTGCCGTTCGGCACGCCGGCTTCACCGAGCAGTTCTCCGACCCCGGTACCGATCATCGGTTCGGCCACGTAACCGACCAACAGAGTGGTCACCGTGATGCCCAACTGGGCGCCGGAGAGCATGAACGAGGTGCGATTGGTGATCGCCAGGGCCCGTTTGGCCCCATTGTCACCGGCCGAGGCCCGCGCCTTCAGGCGTGAGCGATCCACGGCCATGTAGCCGAATTCCTGGGCGACGAAGTATCCGGTCGCCACGGTGATCAAGAAGACCACCAGCGCGCCGAAGGCGATACTGAGGACGGTGCTCATCGGGCACACACCGCCTGGGTCCGTCTAAGGGCCGAGTTCTTTCGAAGGTGTGCGCCCCGCCAAGAAGGGGGCTCGTCTGTGTCAGAGTCACAGCATCCACGGGGGATGCTGCTGGTACTTCGGGACGAATCCACTGTTCCTCTCTCTGCGCCGTAGCGCCTCGGATGATGTGATTGTTGTGGAACATGGGGTCGAAGAGGATACGTTCGGGGGCGGTGAAAGATTCCCGCCCCCGGTGACGATTCTTCGATTCAGGAACCGATGGGGGCGTCGGCCTCGTCGCCGAAGCCGGCCCACTCCCTGCGACGGGCCTCGGTCAGGGCGATCGCGGTGGCCACGGCCACGTTGAGCGAGCCGACCCGACCGATCTGGGGAATGTAGGTGATGGCGTCTGCGCCGTTGAGCAGCGCGGGGGAGCACCCGTGGTCCTCGGCGCCCACGGCCAGACACACGTCGGGCTCAAGGGGCGCGGCGTGCAGGGGGACGGCGCCCTTGGCCAGTTCCAGGGCCACGACCTTGTAGCCGTCGGCGCGGGCGGCCGCCAGGGCCTCCGCGGTGGTGGCCAGGCGCTCGTGGGGGACCTTGGCCCCGGTGCCCAGGGCGGTCTTGCCGACCTTGGGGTCATCGGGGTCGGCGCTGTTGCCGGTGAGCCAGAGCCGGTCCACGCCCAGGGTGGCGCAGGTGCGCAGGATCGAACCCAGGTTGAAGGGTTGGGTGACCGACTCGACCATCAGGGACAGGCGTCCTTCGGTGCGCCTGCGCCACTGACGGTTCAGGCGTTTGACGTCCGTGGGACGCAACTGCGTGCTCAACTGCGGTGTGTTCCTCGTCGATGGGGGCCGGGTGGTCCGGCGCCGGTCGCCCAAGCGTACCGTTCCGTGCGCCGACCTGCACGTGGGGGATCGGGCATGGCGTCCGAAAAGGGGATTTTCCCGGGTTCAGATGGTGGGTGCGGGGTGCACGGTCAGGACCCGGAAGCCGGCGCGGGAGGTGAGCCGCTCGGTGGGGTGGCCCTGGGACTCCAACCACTTCTGCAGGGAGTCCGACCCCAGGTGGCGCTGGACGACCAGGTGGGCGACCCCGCCGGGGGCCAGGCGGGATAGCCAGGTGAGCAGCAGACCGTGCAGGACGTCCTTGCCCACACGGATGGGCGGGTTGGACCAGATGACGTCGAAGGGGCCCTGAAGGTCGCCGGCCCCGGGCGGGGTGTCGGTGCCCTTCCCCTGTTCCAGGGCCAGGCCGCCCTCGGGGGTGACCACGGCGAAGCGCGTGTGGTCCATCCCGTGTTCGGCGGCGTTGCGGCGGGCCAGGGACACCGCGCGGGAGTTGACGTCCACGCCCAGGACTCGGGCGTTGGGCGCCCGGTGGGCCAGGGTCAGGGCGATGGGACCGTAGCCGCAGCCCACGTCGAGCAGGTCGCCCTCGGGAGGTGGTGCGGGAACGCTCTCCAACAGGACCCGGGTACCCAGGTCGACCTTGTCGGGGGAGAAGACGCCGCGGTCGGTGTGCAGACGCAGGTGCACGTCGGGCAGGACCAGGTCGGCCGTGGAGGGCCGGCTGGCGGCGTCGGGATCGGAGTCGAAGTAGTGCTGGGCCACGCCGTGACGTTATCAGGGGAAGGGTGATGGTCCGGTGGCCAAAAACCTCGCCAACGGGCGGGAACGAAAGGGTCAACCCCCGACGGGGTCGCGGATCCGGGCGCGATGATGGGAGTAGGCGAGGTTCGTGGGGGACCCCGCCGGGCCCTGGTCGGCTCAGGGCCCGACGCGAACATCGAACACTCACCGCACGCGAGGGGAGATCGCCATGCAGACGACGAAGCGGTGGAACGTCGACGTGGTCGTGGCCGAGGAGAGCGAGGGGGAGATGGCTCGTACCTGGGCCGAGGTGGGGTTGGAGGCCGAGGACGGTACCGCGTTGCGCGGCCACGGCATGGCCCGCAAGCACCCTTGGGACCTGGACATGCCCGAGATCGGCGAGGAGTTGGCGGTCTCGCGCGCCCTGTCGGACCTGTCCCGACAGCTGCGACAGGTGGCCGCCGAGGACATCAACGACAACACCGGTTCGCCCTGGCGACCCACGTGAGCAGGCCCCATCGGTCGGCGCCGGTAGCGGCCGACCGGCGGGGGACGGTGTGAGCAGGCCCTCGGCGTGTGCCGGGGGCCTCATCCTGTGTCCGCCCCGGTTCCGGAGCGTGCCCCTCCCCGATCCGGAACGGTCGAAGGTCCGGAGCGTGCCTGGGCCCAAGGGTCGGTCACATCGTGCACACTCGGAAAGTCGGATCAGTCGACCAAGGAGAGCTCGTTGGCCACCTCTTCCGGACCGCAGGCCGGACCGGCCCGGGTATTGAGCACCATCGACGCGGCCGCCATCGGCGTCGCGGCGATGCTCGGTGCCGGGGTTTTCGCGGTCTTCGCACCGGCGGCACTGGGCGCCGGCGCCTGGCTTCCGGTCGCCATCGTCATCGCCGGGGCGGTCGCCTACTGCAACGCCATCTCCTCGGCCCGGTTGGCCGCCCGCCACCCCGAGAACGGCGGCACCTATGTGTACGGGCGCGAACGCCTCGGTGAAATGTGGGGGTACCTGGCCGGTTGGTCCTTCGTGGTCGGCAAGGTCGCCTCCTGCGCGGCGATGGCGTTGACGTTGGGCGCCTACGTGCTGCCCGGGTGGGAGAAACCCCTGGCGGTGGCCGTGGTGGTGGCGTTGGCCGCGCTGAACCTCCAAGGGGTGCGGCGTTCGACGGTGGTGGTCAAGACCCTGGTGGTCCTGGTGCTGGCGGTGCTCGTCGCGGTGTTCGTGGCGATGGTGCTCAGCGGACGCTTCGCCGCGGTCGCCGAGGTCGACGGCATGGGCCCTTGGCCCGGATCCTTCGGCGTTCTGGGCTCGGCCGGGATGATCTTCTTCGCGTTCGCGGGATATGCGCGCATCACCACGCTCGGCGGGGAGGTGCGCGATCCGCGCACCACCATCCCGCGGGCCGTCACCTTGGCGCTGGGCGGGGTGTCGGTACTGTACCTGGCCATCGGCACGGGGCTGCTGATCGTGCTGGGGCGCGAGCGTTTGACCACCTCGACCGCGCCGATGGTGGACGCGGTCCGGGTGGCCGGGTTCCCGATGCTGGCGCCGTTCGTGGTGGCCGGCGCGGTGCTGGCGTGCACCGGGGCCTTGCTGTCGTTGCTGTTGGGGGTCTCGCGCACCGTGGCGGCCATGGCCTCGGACGGTCACCTGCCCCGCTCGTTGGGGGTGTCCCACACCCGACTCGGGGTCCCCTACCGCGCGGAGATCGCCGTGGCGGTGGTCGTGGTCGTCCTGGTGATGGTGGCCGACCTGGCCGGGGCGATCGCCTTCTCGGCCTTCGGTGTGCTGGTCTACTACGCCATCGCCAACGCCTCGGCGCTGAGGTTGGGCCCGCACGAGGACCGGCCGCCGTTGATCGCCCCTGTTGGCGGTCTGGCGGGGTGTGTGGTGCTGGCCACCAGCCTGCCGCTTCCGGTGGTGGCCCTGGGCATGGCGGTGCTGGGCGCGGGCGCCGGTGTGTGGTGGTTGCTCCACCGGACGCCCTCCTCCTGAAGAGCGTCCGGTGAGCGGGCCGGCGGGGCGAGCCCCGTTGGATCCGCCGTGGGTCAGTGGCCCGGTCGGGAGACCAGGAGGCCCATCCCGATCCGGGCGGTGGTGGACAGGCGCAGGCCGGGGAGTTCCTCGGGGGTGAACCAAGCGCAGTCGCAGGTGGAGCCGTTCTCCTCGGTGACGTGGGCCCGGGTCGGCGCGCCCACGTGCACGTGGGAGAAGACCCAGACCGCGTAGATGTGCAGGGCCGCGGCGGGTGGCCTGCGGTGGTGGGCGGAGACCGAGATGAGTTCGCCGACCACCCCGTGTTGTCCGGTCTCCTCCAGCACCTCGCGGCGCAGCGCCGCGCGCACGTCCTCACCGGGGTCCACGCCGCCGCCGGGCAGGTGCCAGGTACCGGCGCCGGGGAAGCCCTCGGCGATCTTGCTGAGCAGGATGCGCCCGGCCGGGTCGGTGACGAGGCCGTAGGAGGCGAATCGGCGCAGCCGGGGCAGGTCCTTCGGCCCGGGGCCGGGTTCGTCCTCGGCCAGTTCGGGCGCGGTGGGAGTCAGACCCTGGACGGGCACCACCGAGGGCCAGGCCGAGCGCAGCTCGGGCCTGGTGTAGACGATGCGGTCCACGTGCAGGGCCCGGCTGCGCGAGAGGCTGACGGTCTCGGTGACCACGTCCAGGGCCACCAAGGGGACGTCGGCGGCCAATCCGCCCAGTTCGCGGGCGAGCTCCTCGGGATCTTGACCGAAGAGCACGCGCGCGCCCCGAAGCTCCGGGCCGTGGGGCCCGGAGGTGATCAGGTGCACGGTGACCCGACGGGCCAACACCTCGTCGGAGATCATCAGATGCCACCGGCGGGAGCGGCCAGTCCGAGCATGCGCGGCAGGCTGTCCAGGTCGGTGATGGTGGTCAGACCCTCGAAGGGCGGGCGCCCGGTGCGGTCGATGATGACCGGGTGCATGCGCGCGGCGGTGGCGCCCACGGCGTCGGCCTGGATCTGGTCGCCCACGTGCCAGCAGGCGGAGGGGTCCACGCCCAGTCGCTGGGCGGCGAAGTGGAAGATGCGCGGGTCGGGCTTTCCCGTCCCGGCGGTGTCGGCGCACACCACGGTGTGGAAGTAGCCGGTCAGCTCCAAGGCCTGGAGCTTGGCGTGCTGGATGGCCTCGACGCCGTTGGTGACCACGGCCAGTCGGTAGCCGGCCCGGCCCAGCGCGGCCAGAGTGGTGTGGGTGTCGGGGTAGACCTGCCAGGCGGAGCGGTGGGCGTCCAGGTAGAGACGGTAGAGCTCGTCGCAGTGCTGGTCGGCGATGTCGTTGTGGCCGGCCTGGACCGCCAGGGCGCGGATGCGTTGGCGTCGCTGTTCGTCCAGGGACAGGTGACCGCGCAGGTAGGCACCGAAGGAGATCTCGGTCTGGGTGTCCCACAGGGCGCGGGCGGAGCCGAAGTGGGAGTGTCCGAGCCGCTCCATGACCGCGCGCAGTCCGGTGGAGGATGCGGCGACGTCGTCGATGAGGGTGTCGTCCAGATCGAAACAGAGCGCGGTCGGGGGTGCGGGTGTGTTCGGCATCGTTCCTCGTTGTGGCTGGGCATGGCAAACATGCCAACGCTAACCGGTTACATCAGAGGAATTGGTGTAAAGCCCACCTAAAGGGATGTGACCAAAGTCACCATCTCTTCGGGTGGGTCTCGGACCGATCAGGGAAGGCGCTGGAACCACAGCAGGGACGTCAAAGCGGTGGCCATCGACAACAGGAGCGCGACCATGACGAAGCGCGTGACGATCTCCTCATGGACGTACTCGGTGCCCAACGAGGAACCGATGTCCTCGTAGACCTCGTCCAGTTCGGTTTCGCTCTCGGCCTCGTAGAAGTGACCGTCGGTGTCCTGGGCCAGACCCCGAAGGGCCTCCTTGTCGATGTCGGCCGGCACCTGGTAGCCGTCGATCTCGATCATCGCCGCGCCACTGCCGAAGGCGATCGTGGAGACGGGGACCTCCTGCTCGGCGGCGGCCGCGGAGGCCTGGGCGATGTCGCGGCCACTGGTGTTCTCACCGTCGGAGAGCAGCACGATGGCCGAGGGCGGAGGATCCTCCTCGGCGTCCTCGTCGAAGCCGCGGATGGCCTCCATCGAGGCGAAGACCCCCTCGCCGATGGCGGTGCCCGGGCCCAGGCGCAACCCCTCGATGGAACCGGTGACCGCGGAGTGGTCCTGGGTGGGCGGGGAGACCACGGTGGCGGTGGAGGAGAAGGAGACCAACCCGACGTTGAACCGGTCGGGCAGGGTCTCCACGAACCCGCGCGCCGACTCCTTGGCCGCGTACAGCCGGTCGGGTTCGATGTCGGTGGCGGCCATGGACAGCGACACGTCCACCGCCACGATGATCGTGGCCCGCTCACGCGGGGCCTCCACCGGCATCGCCGGGACCGCCATGGCCGCGATCAGGACCGCGACCGTCATGGCGAACAGGCCGGCCGGGACGTGTCGACGGACGTCGGGCCGGTGTGGGGCGACCTGGTCGAGCAGTTCCAGGTTGGTGAAGCGCAGCGTGTAGTCGCGCCGCTGACGTTGGGCGAACACATAGGCGGCCACCAGCACCACGATGAGCAGCAGCCACCAGAGCCGCTGGGGTTCCAGGAAGGTCATGGTGGCCTCAGTCCCCCGTCAACGTCGGCGGCGTGGGGCCCTCCCACGCCTTGTGCGCGTCGGCGCGCCTCACCGGGGAACCCCCGGGGTGTGGCGGGCCATGTGGTGCGCGGTACGTCGTTGTCCGATGACGAACCGCGCGATGTCCAATACCCAGTCCCGGTCGGTGCGCAACACCAGGTGCTGAACGCCGCAGCGGCGCAGTGCCGCGCGGATGGCCTCGCGTTGGGTCGTGGCGGCCTCACGGTACCGCTCGCGCACCGCCCGGGTCAGACGCACGTCGCGCACCCGACCGGTGGTCGGATCGCGCAAGGTCACGTCACCCACCTCGGGCACGTCCAGTTCACGGGGGTCCAGGACCTCGACCACCAGTACCTGGTGGCGCGCGGACAACTGACGCAGAGGACGTTCCCAGGTGACGGTGCCACCGAAGGCGGGGGTATCCAGGAAGTCGGAGACGACCACGCGCAGGCCGCGCCTGCGCCGGGTGTGCACCAGGTCGCCGACGGCGTCGGCCAGGGTGGCGCTGTCGGGGTCGAGGGCGCGCTGGTCCCCGGTCGGGGCGGCGGCGATGGTGGCCAGCAACGCCAACAGGGCCTCCTTGCCCGAGCGGGCGGGCCAACGGCGCACCCGACCCTGGTGCAGGAAGTGGGCGCCGAAGCGGTCGCCCACCCGTTGGGTCAGCAGGTTGGCGGCCACCAGAGCGCCCACGGCCACCTCGCGTTTGGAGTACATGCCGGTGCCGAAGTCCATGCTCGGGGACATGTCCAACAGGGTCCAGCTCTCCAGTTCACGGTCGGCGACCAGGTCGCGCACGTGAGGGGTGTCGGTCCGGGCGGTGACGGCCCAGTCCATGTGGCGCACGTCGTCCTCGCCGGGCTGGTACAGGCGCGCCTCGGCGGCCTCCGAGCCCGGTCCCAGGCGCAGCCCCAGGTGTTCGCCGTGCAGCAGGCCGTCCAGGCGTTGCACGATGCGCAGGTCCAGGCGGCGCAGGGCGGCCCGGAGCCGGGGGTCGGTGCCGATGGCGGGTGCGTTCACGGTCGGCCTCCCCTCATCGGTGCGAGGTGAAGGACGCGGTCTCGCCGGAGGGCGGTTCGTCCCAGATGACCCGCGGGGCCGGGACGGTGGACAGGATGCGGTCCACGACCTGATCGGTGGTGATGCCGTCGGCCAGGGCGTCGAAGGTCAGCACCAGACGGTGGGCGATGACGTCGCGGGCCAGCACGCGCACGTCGTCGGGCAGCACGTAGTCGCGTCCGCGCAGCAGCGCCAGGGCGCGGGCGGCGGCCACCAACCCCAGGGTGGCGCGTGGGCTGGCGCCCACCTCCAGGGCCTGGCGCAGGTCGGGCATCTGGTGGTTCTCGGGTTCGCGGGTGGCCATGACCAGGCGCACGATGTAGTCGGCGATGAGCTGGTGGACGTGCACGCGTTCGGCGTCGGCCTGGAGCTCGCTCAGGGTGACCGGGTCCAGGACCTGGTGCGCGGTGGGCGGCTCGGAGCTCATCCGCCGCAGGATCTCCATCTCCTCGTGGGCCTTGGGGTGGTACACGTCGACCTTCATCAGGAACCGGTCGCGCTGGGCCTCGGGCAGCGGGTAGACGCCCTCGGACTCCACGGGGTTCTGGGTGGCGATGACGATGAAGGGCGAGGGCAGCGGGTAGGTGGTGCCGCCGATGGAGACCTGGCGTTCGGCCATCACCTCCAGCAGGGCCGACTGGACCTTGGCGGGCGCGCGGTTGATCTCGTCGGCCAGCACGAAGTTGGCGAAGACCGGACCCAGTTCGACGTCGAAGCTCTCGGTGGAGGGGTGGTAGATGCGGGTGCCGACGATGTCGGAGGGCACCAGGTCGGGGGTGAACTGCAGGCGGGAGAACGAACCACCGGTGACCTTGGCCAGGGTGGACACGGCCAGGGTCTTGGCGATGCCGGGTACGCCCTCGATGAGGCAGTGTCCACGGGCGACCAGGGCGATGAGGGAGCGTTCCACCATGCGTTCCTGGCCGACGATGACGGTGGAGACCTCGTGCAGCGCCGCGCGCAGCAGTCGGGTGGGTTCCCCCGGAGCGTTGTCCGGTTTCGGAGCGGAGGAACCGTTCCCGGGTGAGGTTTCTGCCATGTCCCGCCTTCCCAGTACGTCGGTGCCGACCGTGAGGGCACCATGAGGAGTAGGTTTTGGATCACCTGTGGGCGACACTACCTGTTTCCGGGGTCATGGTTCGGTTCCCGGCACGGGTGGTGGCGACGACGGTCGTCGCTCGCGGGGTAGGTCGATGGAAGGGGGTACGTCGATGTCGGTTCCCACGATGGGGCTGCACGAGGGGGACCCGCGCCAACTGGGCGGGTATCGGCTGTCGGGTCGGTTGCGCGAGTCGCGGCTGGGTGTGGTCTACCTGGGCAGGGACAAGAGCGGGCGTCAGGTGAGCGTGGCCATGCTCAACGACGCCGCCGGGATCGACGAACCCACCCGTGAGCGTTTCGCCCGGGAGGTGGACCACAGCGATCAGGTGGTGGCGGCGCGCACCAAGGGTCGGTCGGCCCTGTGGGTGGCCTGTCCCCATGAGGAGGGGGCGCGGGAGGACGCGGGGGCGTTCTTGGAGCGTGCCGGTCGGGGTGGCCCTGTGGTGCGCAGCGGTCCGATGGTGATGCCGCACTGGGCGGGGGAGCGGGGCGTGTCGGCGGTGCGCTGGAGTGCCCTGGCCGGTGCGCGCGACAGCAGGGTGGCCCGTGGTGAGGCCAACTGGTGGCTCATCGGCGCCCTGGGGGCGTTGTTGCTGTTGCTGCTGGTGTTGGTGTTCGCGCTGTACCTGTGGTTGATGCAGTTCCCCCAGCCGGAGCCGCCCCCGCAACCCGAGCAGGAGCAGGCCGAGGAGTCCGAACCCGAGCAGGAGCCCTCACCGGGGGAGGACGCCGAGCCCACCCCGGTGCCGACGCTGCCCGGTCCGGGGCAGGACGGCGAAGAGGAGTGGGGCGAGCAGCCCGAGGACAACCTCTGAGCCGACGGGGAGAGGCGCGGGTGGGGTGGGGGAGTCGACGTGGTCGGGTGCGGGCCTTCCCGGGGAGGGGAGCGCCCGGGCTCCGCGTCCTTCCGGCTCCGAGATCGGCCGAGATCCATCGGAGATGCATGAGATGGTCTCTGTTCCATCAGTATAGATCTACGTCATAAAGGTGGCGGAGCTTTTCTCTAAAAGCATCCCTCGACAAACAAATTCGAGCGGCTACGCCGCCCATCTTTAAGGATTCCGTGTCGGGGAGTGGTTCGGCGTGTCGTGTTCGAGGTGGAATGGTTCTAGAACGTGTTCAGGGGTGGATAGGAGACGTTGCCGTGGCTGTCGGTGGGTGGCGCGGCGAGGGCCGGTCGGCTCGATCCGGTAGTGGGCCGCTGACGCGTTCCTTGTCCGCTGGTTCTGTTCGCGGGCGGCGGTCGGTCGGCTCCGCGGTCCGCGCCGCGCGCGTGATCATCGCAACTATGCTGGCCGGCGTGCTGAAGAAAGTGATCGCGACGCGGTACGTGCTACCGCTCCGCGAAGGAGGTTCGCTCCCCGGTCTGGTCGAGGCCGACGACCTGGGGATGTACGTCGTCAAGTTCATCGGGGCCGGGCAAGGACGCAAGACCCTGGTCGCGGAGGTCGTCACCGGTGAGTTGGGGCGTGCCCTGGGGTTGCCGGTTCCCGAGCTGGCCATGGTGGAGTTCGACGCCGTCATCGGTCGCGGTGAGCCCGACCCCGAGGTCCAGGAGCTGCTCAAGGCCAGTGAGGGATTGAACCTGGGGATGGACTTCCTGCCGGGTTCGTTGGGCTTCGACCCGCTGACCTTCGAGGTCGACCCGGTCTTCGCAGGGCGGGTGATGTGGCTCGACGCCCTGACCGGCAACGTGGACCGTTCCTGGCGCAACCCGAACATGCTGCTGTGGCACGGTGCGCCCTACCTGATCGACCACGGTGCCACGCTGATCTTCCACCATTCCTGGGCCAACGCCGACCGGTTCGTCTCCCGCCCCTACGACGCCTCCGACCACGTGCTGTCGGGTTCCTCCCCGGACCTGGCCGCGGCCGACGACGCGTTCGCGCCGTTGGTGGACGAGGAGCTGCTGCGCGGTGTGGTGGAGCTGGTGCCCGACGTGTGGCTGGAGGAGGAACCCGGGTTCGATACGCCCGAGGCCGTTCGTGAGGCCTACGTTCGCCATCTGATGGCCCGTATGGCCGATCGGTCCTGGCTTCCGGAGGTGGGCTCATGAGCGAGCGCTACAGCGTGGTGACCACCGGGCAGGTGGGCATCGAACGCGATCGGGTGGTGTTCGAGTACGCGCTGCTGCGTGTGGTGCCGTGCCTGGAACGTGGTGAGTGCGTCAACGTCGGGGTGATCCTCTACAGCCAGGAGCGCGCGTTCCTGGCCGCGCGTTGGGACCTGGACGAGGACCGGCTGCGTGCGCTGGATCCGGGTGTGGACGTGGTGGGTGTGCGTCGAGCCCTGGAGGCGGTGGAGCGGATGTGCCGCGGCGGGGAAGAGGCCGGGCAGGCCGCGGGTGTGCGTCCCGGACCACGGTTCCGGTGGCTCACCGCGCCGCGGAGCACGATCGTGCAGGCCGGGCCGGTGCATGGTGGTCTGACGTTGGATCCGGAGAACGAGGTGGAGAGGTTGTTGAACCGCCTGGTGCGGTCGAATATCCCCTCTGGGTAAGGGACATCACAGGTTTCGGTGTGGTCGGGTGGGGAGCGAATCGCGTCCCTTCGGTGTTGCTATGGAGTGGTTCGCACCCTCTGGTGCGCTTCCCGCCTTCCCTTCCCCGTTCCTGAACTGGAGTGCCCGTGCAGACCTCGACCACCCCCACCCCCTCGGAAGAGGCGGCCCGGCCCAAGGTGCGGTCGCGTCGTTCCATCGCGTTGTTGGTGATGGTGTTGGGTGTGCTGACGGCCACGGGCCCGTTGGCGACCGACATGTACCTGCCGGCGTTCCCGCAGATCACCCGGGACCTCGGCACCTCCGAAGCACAGATCGGGTTGACCCTGACGGCGATCATGCTGGGGTTGGCCGCGGGTCAGTTGGTGATCGGGCCGATGAGCGACGCCTGGGGTCGGCGGCGGCCGTTGCTGGTCGGGGTGGCCATGTTTACGGTCACCTCGGTGTTGTGCGTGTTCGTGCCGAACGTGACGGCGTTCATCGTGCTGCGGTTCGCGCAGGGTGTGGCCGGTGCCGCGGGCGCGGTGATCGCGCGTGCGGTGGTGCGCGACATGTTCCAGGGCGATGACGCGGTGCGGTTCTTCTCGCGGCTGGCGCTGGTGATGATGTTGGCGCCGTTGCTGGCTCCGCTGGTGGGTGCGCAGCTGTTGCTGGTGGGGCCCTGGCAGTTGAGTTTTTGGGTGCTGGCGGTGATGGCGGCGCTGAGTTTCGTGTTGGTGTTGTTCTGGCTGCCGGAGTCGTTGCCCGCCTCGGAGCGTCGGGCGCAGGGGCCGCGGGTGTTGGCGGCGACGGTGGGTTCCCTGGTGCGGGATCGGCGGTTCGTGGCGCCGGTGTTGTCGCTGGGGCTGAGCTTCGGGATGTTGTTCACGTACGTGTCGGCGTTCTCGTTCGTGTCGCAGAACGAGTTCGGGGTCTCGCCGCAGACGTACGGGTGGTTGTTCGCGGTGAACGCGTTGGCGTCGATGTTGGGCACGCAGGGCAACGGTTTGTTGGTGGGTCGGGTGGACACCAAGCGTCGGTTGCTGATGGGTCTTGTGTTGGCGTTGGTCGCGGTGCTGGCGTTGTTGGTGTTGGCGTTGACCGGGACGGCCCAGCTGTGGATGGTGTCGTCGCTGTTGGCGGTGATGATGCTCAGTGTCGGGTTCATCATGCCGAACGCGACGGTGTCGGCTCTGGACGGTCAGCCGGTGGCGGTGGCCGGTACGGCTTCGGCGTTGATGGGTTCGTTGCAGTTCGCGTTGGGTGGTGCGATCGCGGCTTTGGCGGGGATGACGCCTTCGGGTGAGGCTTCGTTGGTGAGCATGTCCGTGGTTATGGCGTCTGTGGCGGTGTTGTCGTTGCTTTCGTTCGTGTGGGGTGCGCGGGTAAAGGTGGGATGAGCCGTCGATCGGGGGTTTCTCCTAGGTTGCCGTTCGGTGGAGAAATGGGCACAGTAGGGCTCGATTCCCCGAATGAGGCGGGTGAGAACGGTGTGGCCCGCCTTCCGATGTGGCAGAGGATGAGTTGGTTATGGGCGAGACCCCCGGTTCGTTGGTTCGAGCGCAGTCCGGGTTGGGCGACCACGTCTATGACGTGGCGACTTCTGATGCGCACTCTCAGGTGTTCTCGGTTCTGGTGGAGGAGCACTGGGAGCGTCTGACGGCGGGGGAGTTCGCGACCGAGGTGACGTCGGTGGCCAAGGGTCTGGTGGCCGCCGGGGTGTCCGATGGCGATCGGGTGTTGGTGGTGGCGCCTTCCAATCACGACTGGGTGCGTTTGGCGTACGCGGTGTGGTCGGTGCGCGGGGTGTTGGTGCCGTTGCCGGTGGAGGCCTCGGCGGAGCGGTTGGCGCATGTGGTGCGTCAGGTGCGTCCTGCGGTGGCGGTGGTCGCCGGTGAGCGGGCTCATCGTGTGGTGGTGGGTCTGCAGCGGGAGATGCCGGATCTGGGGCGTGTGTGGCGGTACCAGGAGGACTTGCCGGAGGTGGTGGGTCTGGGTGCGTACATGGACGCGACGGCGGTGCGTTTTCGGCGGGACGAGGTGGTGCCGGAGGATCCGGCGGTGGTGTTGTACCCGGTGAGCACGGAGTCGCGTTCGATGCGTGGTGCGGTGCTCTCGCACGGGGCGTTGTTGTCGTCGGCGGCGGATCTGGTGGATCGGATGTGGCCGCGGTTGTCGGAGTTGGCGGCTGGGCGGGCGAGCGCGGTGATGGATCTGCCGTTGTCGCAGTTGCCGGGGTTGTCGACGATGGTGGCGTGTGTGGTGGGCGGGGTCCGGTTGGGTGTGGTGGAGCCCGGGCGGTTGCGTGCGGAGTTGGCGCGGTTCAAGCCGACGGTGTTGGTGTGCACGTCGAGGGATCTGGAGGGTGTGCACGGGGCGGAGCGGGCTACGGCGCATTCGACGGACTGGGACTCGGTGGGGACGTTCAACGCGGCTATGGACGCCGCGGTGCAGTTCGACCAGGCGAAGAAGAAGGGTGCCTGGGCCCGGTTGTCGCGGTCGATGTACGACTGGTCGTTCTCCAAGATCCGGGATGTGTTGGGCGGTCGGGTGCATCTGGCGGTGTGCTGGGGCGGTGGGTTGACGGAGCGGTTGGACAGTTACTTCGGTGGTGTGGGTGTTCCGGTGATGCAGGTGTACGGCATCGCGGAGACGGGTGGGGTGTTCAGCGCCAACGCGGTGGGCGATCGTGTGCCGGGGACGGTGGGTCGGGTGTTGTCCGATCGTCGTTGGTGGGTTTCGCCCGAGGGTGAGTTGCACCTGCGCGGTGGTGCGGTGTTCTTGGGGTATTGGGCCGATGTGGAGGGGACGCGGGCGGCGTTCCGTGAGGGTTGGTTGGCCACGGGTGTGTTGGCCGATGTGGACGAGGTCGGGTTCGTGAGGGTGCGTGGCCGGGTGCGGGCGCAGGCTTCGTTGGAGCCGGTTCCGGGGCGGTTCGTGCCGGGTCGGGTGGAGGGTGCGCTGGAGCGGCCGGGGATGGAGCCGGAGCGCGCCCTGGGCGTTGCTGAGGAGGCCGTTGAGCCGGTGGCTCCGGTGGAGGAGCCCGGGGGGTTCGAGGAGCCTTGGGTGTCGCAGGCACGTGCGGTGCGGGCCGAGCCGGAACCGGTGAGGTCGGTGGAGTCGGGTGTGGTGGCGCGTGCCGGTGAGGTGGAGGGGGGCTCGGACGCGGAGTTGGTGGCCGGGTTCGAGGAGCGGTTGCGGGCGCATCCGTTGATCAGCCAGGTGTTGGTGATAGTGGAGGGGCGTCCGTTCGCCAGTGCGTTGGTGACGTTGGTGCGTGATCAGTTGGAGTATTGGCGGTTGGTGAACGGGCGGCCGTTGTCGATGGCGCCGGAGGAGATCGCGGGGGATCGTGATCTTCTGCGTGAGGTGCAGGGGTTGGTGTATGAGGCCAATCGGAGTGTGCCGCGGCATTTGGCGGTGCGGTCGTTCCATGTGTTGGCCGAGGAGTTCACGGTGCAGTCGGGGTTGGTGCATCCTTCGGGTGAGTTGCGGCGGGATGCGGTGTTGCGTGCGTTCTCGGAGGAGATCGACGGTTTGTATCGGGTGCGTCGTGATTAGTGGTTGTTGAGTGTGGGTGGTTGCGGCCGCGGTCCCTTGGGGGTCGCGGCCGCTTCGTTGTGTTGGGGGTGGGTGTCTATTGGTGTGGGTCTTGGCCGTTGAGGTAGGCGAGGACGGCCAGGACGCGGCGGCTGTCGTCGGAGGAGGGTGGTAGGTCGAGCTTGGTGAAGATGTTGTTGATGTGTTTGCTGACGGCTTTTTCGGTGATGTAGAGGCGTCCTGCGATGGCGGAGTTGGAGCGTCCTTCGGCCATTTCGGAGAGGACTTCGCGTTCGCGGGGGGTGAGTTGGGCCAGGGGGCCGCTCTGGTCTTGTCGGGCCAGGAGTTGGGAGATGACGGCGGGGTCCATGGCGGTGCCGCCGGAGGAGACGCGGCGGACGGCTTCGATGAACTGGTTGACGTCGAAGACGCGGTCTTTGAGGAGGTAGCCGACGCCTCCGGTGTCGTCGGAGAGGAGTTCGCGGGCGTAGAGCTGTTCGACGTGCTGGGAGAGCACGAGGATGGGCAGGCCGGGGATGTGGGCGCGGGCGGCTATGGCGGCTTGGAGGCCTTCGTCGGTGAAGGTGGGGGGTAGGCGTACGTCGACGACGGCGATGTCGGGTTTGTGTTCGGTGAGGGCCGCTTGGAGGTCGGGGCCGTTGTCGAGGGCGGCGACGACGGTGAATTCGTGGGCTTGGAGGAGCCTTATGAGTCCGTCGCGGAGGAGGGCAAGGTCTTCGGCGATGACAACGCGCACGGGATCTCCAGGGTGATGATGGTCGGTCCGCCTGTGGGGCTGGTGATGTTCATCGTGCCATCGAAGGCGTCGAGTCGGCGTGCGATGCCGTTGAGTCCGCTTTCGGGGGTGGGGGTGGCTCCGCCGTGGCCGTTGTCGGTGACGGTGATGATGAGGCGTTGTCGGCCGTGGTTGATGTGGATCCAGGCGTGGGTGGCGCCTGCGTGTTTGGCGGTGTTGGTGAGGAGTTCGGCGATGGCGAAGTAGGCGGCTGATTCGACGGGGTCGGCGGGGCGGCCGGGGAGGTGGGTGGTGACGGTGATGGGGAGGTGGTGGGTGAGGGCGAGGGCTTGGACGGCGCCGGGGAGTCCGCGTTCGACGAGGACGGGTGGGTGGATGCCGCGGACGAGGTCGCGGAGTTCGGTGAGGGCTTGGCGGGTGGTTTCGCGGGCTTCGGTGAGCATGTCGCGTGCGGCTTGTGGGTTGGTTTCGACGAGGTTTTCGGCCATGCCGAGGTTCATGCCGAGGGCGACGAGGCGGGCTTGGGCGCCGTCGTGGAGGTCGCGTTCGATGCGGCGGATTTCGGAGGCTTGGGTGTCGATGGTGTCGGCGCGGCTGGTGGCGAGGTGGGCGACGCGTGCGGTGAGTCGGGCTTTTTCGGAGGGGGCGAGGATGAGGTGGGAGAGGCGGGTGCAGGCGTTGGTGGTGTGGGGGGTGAGGGTGTGGGCGAGGGTGGCGAGGAGGGTTGCGGGGATGAGGGCGAGGAGGGCTTGGGGTTGGGTGGTGGCGGTGAGGCCGTAGAGGTCGGTTGTGTGGTGCCAGAGGAGGAGGGCGTAGAGGGTTTGGTAGGTGGCGTGGGCGTAGAGGATGGCGGGGATGAGGGCGAGGGCGGTGAGGAGGGGTGAGGCGGTGAGCCAGAGGAGGTCTCGCCAGGTGGCGGGGTCGGTGAGGATGATGCGGACTCGGGTGATGATGCCGGTGGGTGGGAGGGGGCGGTAGGCGGCGGGGACGGGGGTTTGGAGGATTTTGGTGAGGGTGGTGCGTTGGGCGTTGGCGATGGTGCGGAGGGTGAGGGCGGTGAGGATGATGAAGGGGAGGCCGACCCAGAGGAGGGTGAGGAGGGCGGAGGCGAGGACGAGGGGGAGTAGGAGGAGGGCGGCTGTGTTGTGGGAGATGAGGAGGAAGAGGTAGGCCCAGGTGGTGGTGTGGGGTCCGCGGGGTGTGCGGGTGGTGGGCATGGTGGGTGTCTCTTCCTGGGTGGGTGGGTTGTTGGTTTCTATTGTGCGTGGTGGGGGTGGGGTGGGTCGGTGGTGGTGGCTCCTCTGGTTGGTGTGGTGGGTGGTGGGGCTTTGGTGGGTTTTTGTGGCTGGTTGGGGTGTTGGGGGTGGTGGTGTGCGGGGTGGTGTGGTGGATTTTCGGGGCAACTCGCCGGGTGCGATTTCTCGTGTGTTGCCGCGACCTGTGATGATCGTGGGTGTGTGGCGTGAACTGATCTTGGAGATGTATCCGGAGGCCGATCTGAGTGATGCGGCCGATGAGGTGATGCTGGCCGAGGTGGAGAAGCATTTGATGCTGCCTTTGCCGTTCGAGTTGGCGTCGTTGTTGCGTGAGACGGATGGGGTGGTGAACGAGTACGGGGATGAGGTGGTGTGGGGTGCGCGTCGGTTGGTGGAGGACAATCTGGCGATGCGTGGGGAGCCGGATTATCTGGAGTTGTACGCGCCGTTCGATGAGATGATCTTCTTCGGTGATTCGGATATGGGTCCGCAGTTCGCGTATGTGCATACGGACTATGGGCCGGGGATCGTGGTGTGGGATCATGAGAGTGATCGGCGTCGGTTGGTGGTGGTGTCGTTGCGGGACTATCTGGCGCGGTGTTTCATTCAGGGCAATGCGTGGTTCCGGTAGTGGTGGGTGGTTGTGGGTGGCGGGGGTGACCTGCCGGTTCGTGCTATTTTTTCGGGTGTGGCGGTGTTTGTACCGTCTGTTGTCGCCTGTCCGGAGAGTAGAGCCATGTCGGAGCAGTCTGTGCCCGTGCCCGTGACCGTCGTCCAGGGGCGGGAGGTGGCGGATTTCCCTGATCTTGCTCCGGAGGCGGCGCGTGGTCGGGTGTTGCGGGTGACGGTGACCGGTGAGGATGTGTTGCATCGGGCCGGTCGTGATGTGCCCGAGGAGATGTTGGGTGGCGCGGAGTTGTCGCGGTTGGTCGATGACATGTTCGTGACGATGTACGCGGCCGAGGGTGTGGGGTTGGCGGGTAGTCAGGTGGGTGTGGATTGGCGGGTGTTCGTCTATGACTGTCCTGATGATGATGGTGTGCGGCATGTGGGTCATGTGATCAATCCGGTGTTGGATGAGCGTGATGTGGCCGATGCCGTGGTGGTGGATAGCGAGGGGTGTTTGTCGGTTCCGGGTCCGCACGCGGAGTTGGGGCGGGCGGAGCATGCGACGGTGCGTGGGGTGGACAGGGACGGCGCTGAGGTGGTGTTGTCCGGGAGTGGGTATTTCGCGCGGTGTTTGCAGCACGAGACCGACCACACGTGGGGGCGGTTGTATGTGGATCGGTTGTCCAAGCGTGAGCGTAAGCGGGTGTTGAAGAAGATGAGCGAGATGGCCGACAGTGTGTTCGCGCGTCGTGAGGAGCGGGCGCGGGAGTTGGAGGCGTACTCGGCCGGTTAAGTCCACTCTTGTGTGTGTGCGGCGGGCCGCGAACCTTGGGGGGTTCGCGGCCCGCCGTGTGTGTGGGGGGTGGTGGTTCGGTGGGTGTTTTTCCACGGCGGGTGTGGGCATGGGTGCGGTGGGTAGTGGTTGGTGGCCGTGGGGAAGTGGATGGTGGGTCGGTCACGGAGGGTGCCATTGGTCGTCTGTGTGGCTTTTTTCGGGTGCCTGTGGGGCTCCATTGGGGGTAGGTGGCTCTGGTGGTGGCCCTTTTTATGGGGTGTGTGGCCTTTTCGTGATCTTTGAGGGCGGTAGATTGCCCGGCATGCACAACGGGGATCAGGTCGAGCAGACCTCGACACAAAGCGTGGTCATCTACACCGACGGGGCCTGCAGCGGCAACCCTGGACCGGGGGGTTGGGGTGTGTGGCTGCGTTATGGGGAGCACGAGCGTGAGCTGTACGGGGGCGAGGCCCAGACCACCAACAACCGGATGGAGTTGATGGCGGCCATCCAGGCCTTGGAGAGCCTGACCCGGCCGGTGCCGGCGATCGTGCACACCGACTCCTCCTACGTGCGCAACGGCATCACCTCTTGGGTGCACGGGTGGAAGAAGCGCGGCTGGACCACCGCGAGCAAGAAGCCGGTCAAGAACGTGGACCTGTGGCGGCGACTGGACGAGTTGGCCGCACGCCATGAGGTCGAGTGGCGTTGGGTGCGCGGCCACAGCGGGGACGAGGGCAACGAATACGCCGATGAGCTGGCTCGGCGCGGGCGCGATGAGGCCGCCGCGGGGTGAGCCGGTGGGCAAGGGCGGGTGGGCCGTTGTGGCCGGCCCGCCCCCCTTTTTTGTTCGGCGTCGCCGGCAGATGGGGCATCGGGGGTGGGTGCGGCGGGCGTAGGCGTGGGTGGCAAGGGCCGGGCCGATGCGGGGTGGTGTGGGGTCGGGTGGGGGCCTCCCCCTGGGGTGGGGTGGTCTTCCCCCGATGGGGTGAGCCTGGGGGTCAGGTGTACTCACCGGCCGTGATGCCCTTCAGCGCCCGGCGATGCCGCGCTGGAACGGGTCGTTGAGGACGATCGGCCCTTCCAGGAGGTTTGCGGCCGAGGCGGTCGACCTTCTGGAGCCCTGTGTTCGGCAGAGCCCCGCTCATTCGCGGGTCTGGAATCGGTCGGGGTCCACGGGACGCTCGGCGCGCGGCAGGTTGGACACCACCAAACGGTAGGACTCGGCCACCAGCTCCTGGACCAGGGAGGCGTTGATCGAGCCGCCCGGGGCCAGGGTGATCCAGTGCTTCTTGTTCATGTGGTACCCGGGGCTGATGTCGTCGTGGTCTTGGCGCAGGGTCTTGGACTCCTCGGGGTCGGACTTGATGATCACCACCGGCCGGCCCGGGACTTCGGTCATGAGCATGAACACCTTGCCCCGGACCTTGAAGACCTCGTAACCCGGACCGAAGAACTCACCCGAGACCGTGTCTGGCAGCTCGCGAGCACGCTGTTCGGCTCTTTCCTGCAAGGTCGCACCGTCCACGATCGCCCTCCTTGACCTGATCGTTCCCGAGCCCGGACCGGACCTGCGCCCGGACGCCGCCGCGCGTGGCCCCTCGGGACTTCCTACCCTGGTCGACCTGCGCGTTCACCCTTTCGCCGGAGGACCTTGTCGTGTCGTGGACGCGGGCGCCACCGCCCTGTCCGACACCCTGGCCCTGGTGCGGCCCGGCGGCACCGTCTGCTTCAAGGCGATAGATCCGCCCGGTGCGAGGCGCTAACGCGGCCGGTTGTTCGATTGCTGCTCAAGCCCCGTGTCGGGTTCGGTGAGCGTATCGACCATCAGGCGGCGGGGTCCGGGGCCGGCGGCGGCGAGTTCGTCGTCGGGGTTGGACAGGGTGCAGGAGTTCAGGGACAGGCAGCCGCAGCCGATGCATCCGGTCAGGTCATCGCGCAGGCGGGTGAGTTGGGCGATGCGGGTGTCGAGTTCGTCGCGCCATTGGGCCGAGACCGAGGCCCAGTCGGCGCGGGTGGGGGTGCGGTTCTCGGGGAGTCGTTCCAGGGCCTGGCGGATGCGGGACAGGGGCAGGCCCACCCGTTGGGAGATACGGATAAAGGCCACGCGGCGCAGGGTGTCGCGGTGGTAGCGGCGTTGGTTGCCGGCGGTGCGGCGGCTGTGGATGAGGCCTTGGCGTTCGTAGAAGTGCAGAGCCGAGATGGCCACTCCGGAACGTTGGGCGACCTGGCCGACGGTGAGTTCCTTGGTTAGGGGTGCCACGGGGACCAGTTTAGGGGGCCGGTGGTGTGGGAGTGCGGGTGCTTTGGAGGGCGTACAGGCGTGCGTAGGCGCCGCCGCGTAGCAGGAGTTGGTGGTGGTCGCCGGTTTCGGTGAGGCGGTCTTGGTGGAAGAGCAGGATGCGGTCGGCGGTGCGGACCAGGGCGGGGTGGTCGGTGAGGGTGAGGTGGGCGGTGGTGGGTGTGGGGGCCGGTGTGGGGGTGGTGGGGTGGTCGATCAGGAGTAGGTGGGCGCGCGTGGTGTGGGCGTAGAGGGTGCGGGCCTGGTGGATGTGGGGGGCCAGGTGGGGTGGGAGTCGGTGGGTGGGGGTGGTGTGGGGGTGGTGGGCGAGCCCTGAGGTGGCCAGGGCTCGGTGTAGGTAGGGGTCGTGGGGGTCGGGGTGGGTGTGGCCGGTGATGGTTTGGGCCAGGGTGGGGTGGGTGGGGGTGGTGTGGATGCGGGTGTGGGTGGTGATGTGGCCGTTGGTGGGGTGGGTGTGGCCGGTGAGCAGGTGTGTCAGGGCGTGGCGGGCCGGGGGGCTCAGGTTCAGTAGGGCGATGTGGTGGCCGGGGTGGATGGCCAGGTCCAGGCGTGGCAGGTGGGGGTGGGACACGTCGTGTAGGTGCACCAGGGGCCCGCTGGTGGTGGGTGCGGATGTGGTGTGGTGCAGGCGGGTGCGGTCGGAGAGCCTCACGGGTGTCCGTTCGTGTGGGTGGTGTTCTCCTGGGTGGGACTGCTGGGGGTGGTGGGGAGTTCGGATGGTTTTTGTGTGTCGGGTCGAGTTCACAGCGTAAGGGTGGGGTGGTCAAGAGGGGGTGAGGTGGCGTGTGGGTGTGTCCGGATGTTTGGGGTGGGTGACCTTGTGGTCGTTTTCGGGGTGCGGTGGGGTGGTGCGTATGGGAAACGGTGCGCGGCACGAGGTGGTCATCGTGCTTTTCGATGGGATGCAGAGCTTGGACGCGACGGGGCCGTTGGAGGTGTTCGCGGGGGCGGCGCGGGCGCCGGGGGCACGGTATCGGGTGCGGACCGTCTCGGTGGACGGCAAGGCGGTGGTGTGTTCGTCCGGTTTGGGGTTGGTGCCCTCGATGGCGGTGGAGGAGGTGGGGCGGGTGGACACGCTGGTGGTACCCGGTGGGGAGGGTGCTCATGATCCGGATGCGGTGTTGGTGGGGGTGGTGCGGGAGTTGGCGGGGCGGGCCGCTCGGGTGACGTCGGTGTGTTCGGGGGCGTTCGTATTGGCGCGTGCGGGGTTGTTGGAGGGATTGCGCGTGACCACGCATTGGCGGCACTGCGCCCGGTTGTCCAGTGAGTTTCCGGGCTTGGTGGTGGAAGAGGATGCGGTGTTCGTGAGGTCGGGGCGGGTGTGGACGTCAGCCGGGGTGACTTCGGGGATCGATTTGGCGTTGGCGGTGGTGGAGGAAGATCTGGGGCGGGCGGTGGCTTTGGAGCTGGCGCGGACGTTGGTGGTTTTTCTGGTGCGTCCGGGTGGGCAGTCGCAGTTTTCGACCCAGTTGGCGGTGCAGGTGGCCGAGCGGGTGGAGGTGCGGCAGGTGCAGTATCTGGTGGATGCCGAGCCTGGGGCGGATTGGTCGGTGGCCAAGATGGCGGCTCGGGCGGGGCTGTCGGTGCGGCAGTTCTCGCGGGTGTTCACCGCTCAGGTGGGGTGTGGTCCGGGTCGGTATGTGGAGCAGGTTCGTTTGGAGTGGGCGCGGCGGCGGTTGGAGGAGGGGGCGGCGTCGGTGGAGACGATCGCGCGGGGGTGTGGGTTCGGTACGGGTGAGGCGTTGCGTAAGGCTTTCGTGCGGCGTCTTGGGTGTTCGCCTTCGCGGTATCGGGAGCGGTACGCGGTGGGGTCGGCCGTGGTCGGGTGTGGGGGTGGGGGTGGGGGTTAGGGTGCGCGAGGTCGGCTGAGTCTTGGTGGAAGCGGGTGCGCGATGCGGGGTCGGGATCGGGTGGCGCGGGTGTGGGCGCACATGGCGGTCAACTTCGAGCAGGGTGACTCGCCCGGCTATGCGGAGATCGCGCGTGGGGTGGCCTTGGACGCGGAGCTGGTGGGAGCGGTGTCGGCGCTGCCGGAGGGTAAGAGGCAACCGAACCTGTGGTTGGGGGCGGTGCGCTACCTGGGTGGGCCGGTGGGCTCTTTCGCGGCGTGGCGGGCGTTCGTGATGGAGCACTGGGAGCGGGTGGTGCGGGTGGTGATGGAGCGCTCGACCCAGACCAACGAGGTGGGTCGGTGCGCCACCCTGTTGCCGGTGTTGGCGCAACTACCGGGGCCGTTGGCTTTGATCGAGGTGGGGGCGTCGGCGGGGTTGTGTCTGTACCCGGACCGGTATCGGTACTCCTTCGATGGGGCGCCGCCGTTGGGTGAGGGGCCGGGGCCGGTGTTGGAGTGCGCCACCGAGGGTGGGGTTCCTGTTCCGGATCGGTTGCCGCGGGTGGTCTGGCGTGGGGGGATCGACCTGAATCCGTTGGATGTGGGTGATGCGGGTGATGTGGGGTGGTTGGAGGCGTTGATCTGGCCGGGTGGGCAGGAGGCGGGGCGGTTGGAGCGGTTGCGGGGTGCGGCGGCGGTGGTGGCGGCCGATCCGCCGGTGATGGTGGCGGGGGATTTGGTGGCGGAGTTGCCCGATTTGGTGGCGCGGGCGCCGGAGGGGGCCACGGTGGTGGTGTTGCACAGTGCGGTGTTGGCGTATGTGGGGCCTCGGGAGCGGGAGGGGTTCGCGTCGTTGGTGGGTCGGTTGGGTGTGCGGTGGGTGAGTAACGAGGGGTGGCGGGTCTTTCCCGGGTGGGAGGGTGCGCGTCCGGCGCGGGAGGGTTTTTTCACGTTGGCGTTGGATGGGCGTGTGGTGGCTCATGCGGGTGAGCATGGTCGGCGTTTGGTGTGGGTTTGAGGGAAGGGGGCGGGGGGCTTCACGCGTGGGTGTGGAGCCCCCCGGTTTTGTGTGCGGGTCAGTCGAAGCGGTAGGCGTCGACCTCGGCGATGAGGGTGTCGCGGCGCTGGGGGGTGAGGAAGGAGGCGGTGAAGGAGTTGCGGGCCAGGGCGCGCAGGTCTTCGTTGGTCAGGTTCAGGTGTTGTTGGACGCCCAGGTAGTTGTCGTGGACGTAGCCGCCGAAGTAGGAGGGGTCGTCGGAGTTGACGGTGACCAGGAGGCCGGCGTCCATCAGGGCGGGTAGGGGGTGTTGGGCCAGGGTGGGGACGGCGCGTAGGCGCACGTTGGAGAAGGGGCACACGGTCAGGGGTGTGCGGGTGGTGGCCAGGTGGGTCAGGAGTGCGGGGTCTTCCAGGGCGCGGATGCCGTGGTCGATGCGTTCGGCGCCCAGGTGGTTCAGGGCCTGCCAGATGTAGTCGGGAGGGCCTTCTTCGCCGGCGTGGGCGACGCGGCGCAGGCCCAGGTCGGCGGCGGCTTGGAAGACTTCGGTGAATTTGGTGGGTGGGTGGCCGACCTCGGCGGAGTCCAGGCCTACGCCGGTGATGTGGTGGAGGTGGGGGTGGGCGGCTTGGAGGGTGTCCATGGCTTCGGTGGCGGGGCGGTCGCGTAGGAAGCACAGGATGAGTTCGGTGGAGATGTCGTGGCGGGTGCGGGCTTGGTCCAGGGCCGAGACCAGGCCTTGGATGACGGTGTCCAGGGGGAGGCCGCGGTTGGTGTGGGCTTGGGGGTCGAAGAAGATCTCGGCGTGGCGTACGCCTTGGGTGGCGGCGCGGTCGAGGTAGGCGGTGGCCAGGTCGTGGAAGTCCTGTTGGGTGCGTAGGACGTCCATGAGTCGGTAGTACAGGTCGAGGAAGGATTGTAGGTCGGTGAAGTCGTAGGCGGTGCGTAGGTGGTCGACGTCGGTGTAGGGCAGGGTGATGTTGTTGCGTTGGGCTAGGTGGAGGGCGAGTTCGGGTTCGAGGGTGCCTTCGATGTGCAGGTGGAGTTCGGCTTTGGGGATGGCCATGTGAGCCCACGATCCTTGTGGTGTGTTTGTCAGGGTTTTGGTCATTGTGGCTGATGGTGGGGTGTGCCTGGGTCGGGTGGGGGCGCGGCGTGGGACACACCCCCACAACGAAGAGGTGGGGCGACCCCGTGGTGGGGGCGCCCCTTGCTTGTGTGTGGTGGGTCAGTGTTCGTTGTCGCCTTGGCCGGGAGTCCAGTTCAGGGCGCTGGCGCGCTCCATGAACTCCTCGACGGTGATGTCGCCCTTGGCGAAGCGTTCGGCCAGTACGGTGCGGGCCGCGTCCTCCGGTCGGGGGGTGCGCGGGTGGGCCCAGGGCGGGGTGTGGCCCTTGCGGCGGGCGATGGTGAAGACCAGGGCGCCCAGGATGAGCAGGATGAGCACACAGAACATGAGGACTCCGGGAAGGAAGGGTGGTGGGCCGCCCTGCCAGTGCGGGGCGGCGGCGATGAGTGTTGTGGTGTTCATGGTCACCACCCTGGGTGGTGGGGCCCCTCGCGCGCATCGGTGTGGGGGCGGCTGTGTGCCTACGTTGGTGGGCGTAGGTGAAGATACGTCCGCCGCATCAGGTGCGAGGAGGGGGTGGGTGTTTAGGGTCGGGGTGTGGCAGAACGTGTGAGCAGGGGCGCCGTGGTCGTGGACGTGGCCTTGGGTGTGGTGCTGGGTGCGTTGGTGTTGGTGTGGTCCCGGGGGTCTTTGGCCTGGGACCGGACCGGCCAGGGTGTGGGGGGTCCTCCTTGGGCGCGTCAAGGCGCCGGGTGGGATCAGGTGCAGCAGGTGGTCTTGCCTTGGGGTGTGTGGGCGGGCGTGGTGGTGTTGGTGGTGGCGGTGGCGGTGCGGCGGTTGTGGCCGGGGCCCGCGGTCGCGGTGGCCGGGGTGGGTGCGGTGTTGGTGATGGCCGCCGGTGTGGGGATGGGGCCGGCGGTGCTGATGTGCGCACTGGTGGTGTTCTCGGCGGGGCTTGGTCTGACCCCGGGGGTGTTCTTGGGGTGGACGGGTCCGGTGGTGGTGGGTGCGGCGTTGCTCTCGCAGGTGGGGCGGCCCTGGTGGGGGTGGGCCGATGGTTCGGCCCCTGCGGCGGTGGTGTTCGCGGTGGGGGCGATGGCGCTGCCGGCCGGGGCGGGGGTGTTCGCCAGGGCGCGGCGGGCCGGGCGTGAGCGTGAACGCTCCCAGGAGTTGGCGCGTTCGCGTTATGAGGAGCGGTTGAGTATCGCGCGGGAGGTGCACGATGTGGTCGGGCACAGCCTGTCGGTGATCAGCATGCAGGCGTCGGTGGCGTTGCACGTGGTGGATCGGCGTCCCGAACAGGCTCCGGTGGCGTTGGCGGCGATCCGGGACGCCAGCCGGGAGGCGTTGGAGGAGTTGCGCGGCACGTTGGCGGTCTTTCGGGATGGGGGTGAGGTGGGTCGGGGGCCGGTGGCCGGGTTGGATCGGGTGGAGGGGTTGGCCGAGTCGGTGCGCCGGGCCGGGCACCGGGTGGAGGTGGTCTGGGAGGGGGAGCGGTCCGGGCCGGGTTCTGGGGTGCAGGTGGCGGCGTTTCGGATCGTGCAGGAGGCGTTGACCAACGTGGTGCGCCACGCCCCCGGCGCGGGGGTGGTGGTGCGGATCGAGTGCGGGAGGGAGTGGGTGGTGGTGGAGGTGGTCGATGAGGGAAGCGGTGGGGTGGTCGTGGAGGGGATGGGGATCGCGGGGATGCGTGAGCGGGCCTGGGCGGTGCGGGGGACGGTGTCGGTGGGGGTGGCCCAGGGTGGCGGTGTGCGGGTGCGTGCGGATCTGCCGGTGCGGGGGTCGCGGTGATGGTGCGGGTGGTGGTGGCCGACGACCAGGCGTTGGTGCGGATGGGGTTGCGGGTGCTGCTTGAGGCCGAAGGCGACATGGAGTTGGTGGGTGAGGCCGCCGATGGGGTGCGGGCGGTGGAGTTGGTGCGTGAGCTGCGTCCCGATGTGGTGTTGATGGACGTGCGCATGCCGGAACTGGACGGGTTGGGGGCGCTGCGCGTCATCGGATCGGACCCGGATCTGGTGGCCACCCGGGTGGTGGTGCTGACCACCTTCGAGTTGGACGAGTACGTGTTCGAGGCGTTGCGGGGTGGTGCGAGCGGTTTCCTGATCAAGGACGGGGAACCGCAGGAGATGTTGGCGGCGGTGCGGGTGGCCGCCCGGGGGGAGGCGTTGTTGTCGCCCTCGGTCACACGGCGGGTGGTGGCCGCCTTCACCGAGCGCGGGGGCGGGATCGGCGGGGTGGTTCCGGACGTTGGGGTGCTGACCGAACGCGAACGTGAGGTGGTGGCGTTGGTGGGTGAGGGGTTGAGCAACGAGGAGATCGCGCAACGGCTGGTGGTCTCCCCCGCCACCGCCCGCACCCACGTGTCCAGGGCGATGGTCAAGCTGGGGGCCAGGGACCGGGCCCAGTTGGTGGTGTTCGCCTTCCGGGCCGGTCTGGCGCGCTGACCCGTGCCCGGGTGCGGGCGCGGGCGCGGATCAGCGGTGGGTGTCACAGGGCGCGGAAGCGGTCCATGGCCTGGGCGACGATCTGTCCCAGACCGGCGACGTTGGTGGTGTGGGCGGCGTCTTCGACGATGTGCAGCTTCGCGGCCGGCCAGCGTGCGGCCAGGTCGTGGGCGATGTCGGCGGGTCCGCTGATGTCCAGGCGACCGTGGGCCAACACGGCCGGTAGGTGGGCGATGCGTTCCATCCCTTGGAGGAGTTGGTCGGGGGCCAGGAAGCAGTCGTTCGCCCAGTAGTGGGTGACCAGGCGGGCGAAGGTGGCGCGAAAGGCGGGGTCGTGGAATCGGGGGTGGGGTGTGTGGCCGGGGGCGGTGGCCACGTGGGTGTCCTCCCACGCACACCAGGCCTGGGCGGCCTCGAAACGAACCTGTGGGTCGGGGTCGGCCAGAAGGCGTGCGTAGGCGGCCGGGAGGTGGTGGGGGTCGGCGCCCGGGCCCGCGGCCGCGCGGAAGCGTTCCCATTGGTGGGGGAAGACACGGCGCATGGTGTGGGTGATCCAGGTGATCTCCGCACGGGTGCCGGTGGTGATGGCGAACAGCACCAGGGCGCGCACGACCTCGGGGTGGGTTTGGGCGTAGGCCAGGGCCAGGGTGGATCCCCAGGAGGCGCCCAGTAGGTGCCAGCGGTCGATGTCCAGGTGGGTGCGCAGGGCTTCGAAGTCGTCGATGAGGTGGGCGGTGGTGTTGGTGGTCAGGTCGGTGGTGGGGTCGCCGGCGTTGGGTGTGCTGTGTCCGCTGCCGCGTTGGTCGAGCAGGATGAGCCGGTAGTGGTGGGGGTCGGTGAAGCACGACCATTTGTGGGAGGAGCCTGAGCCGGGGCCGCCGTGGATGGCCAGGACGGGTATTCCGTGGGGGTTGCCGGTTTCTTGCCAGAACAGGTGGTGGCCGCCGGGGCGGGGTAGGTGGCCGTTGGTGTGGGGTGTGGTGGTGGGGTGCACGCGCGGGGGTCCTTTCGGGGTCGAGGTGGGTGTGGTCGTTTGGTGTGTTGGGGGATTTGGGTGGGAGAGGTCGATGGGGTGGCCGATCCGTTCTCGTCGTTCTGGTCGCGGTAGCGCTTGTGCACGCCGGCCTCGCCGTGTCCTGGGGGTGGGATCCACCAGGTGCCGGTGGGGGTGACCTATGAGCCGCAGCGGTATCGGGCGCGGGTGTTCACCTTCGCCTGCGGTTGCGTGGCGCGCACCGTGGCCGCTCATCCGGCGGTGGCCGAGGCCGTGCGGCGTTATGGGCGGCGGTACCGGGTGCGCGGGCCCGACCCCTGAGCGGGTGGTGATCGAGATCGTGGTGGATCGGGTGTTGGGTGGGGTGCGGCCCGAACTTGAGGGCATCGCGGCGCTGTGCGAGGACGAGCACACCCGGGGCCGGCTCCAGGTCGATCAGTGTGTGGACGCCGCGGGCGGGCGCATGTTCGCCCGGATTCAGCACGGTGGGCGGTCCGGTCGCTCACCTTGAGCTTGCCGCAGCGGGTCGCGCCGGGCGCATGTACTGCCCGTTGCCCTCTCCCGGCTTATCTTGTGGGCGGTCCAGGTCAGGCCAGCCCGCCGCCCGCGCGCAGGTTCTGCCCGGTCATCCATCGCCCGTCCGGCCCGACCAGGAAGGCCACGACGTCGGCGATGTCGTCGGGTCGTCCCAGCCGACCCAACGGGGTGATGGGGATGACGACATCGGCC
This sequence comes from Nocardiopsis sp. NPDC055879, assembly GCF_053615935.1. Classification (NCBI taxonomy): domain Bacteria; kingdom Bacillati; phylum Actinomycetota; class Actinomycetes; order Streptosporangiales; family Nocardiopsidaceae; genus Nocardiopsis; species Nocardiopsis sp. NPDC055879. Next base: position 12,197 of record NZ_JBSHCT010000006.1, on the reverse strand, counting down.
ACGTCGACTCCGGGGTTGTTGCCGTGCAGTAGGTCGGTGTCGGTGGCTCCGGGCGAGACGCTGTTGACGGTGATCCCCCGGGCGCCGAGCTCGCGGGCCGCGCCGGCGGCGAACTGTTCGACGGCGGCCTTGCTGGCCGCGTGCACTCCGGTGGCGGCGGTGGGCGCCACAGTGTTGATCGTCGAGATGTTCACGATGCGTCCGCTGTCGCGCAGCCGGGTTCCGGCCTCGCGCATCAGAGTGAACACCGCGCGGGTGTTCACCGCCATGATCTGATCGTAGTCGGCGTCGCTGGTTTGCGAGATCGACGCCGGCACGGTGCTCGACCCGGCGTTGTTGACCAGGATGTCCAGCCCGTTCAGTTGCTGCTCGGCCGCGTCGTACAGCGCGACCGCCGCGGTCCGCTCGGCCAGGTCGGCCTGCACCGCGGTCGCTTTGGGCACGTCGGCCTCCAGCGCCGCGGCGGCGGCCTCGTCGCGGGCGAAGCTGAACACCACGCTTGCTCCGTCACGCGCCAGGCGTTGCACGATGGCCCGCCCGATCCCGCGTGACCCACCGGTCACCAGTGCGGTCTTCCCGTCCAATGCGCCCATGACTGGTCATCTTGACATGTCGGACCAGCGTGGCGCGAGAGGTTCGGCCCACGCGACGGCTTCGTCTGGTGGGGAAGCGTGCCCTCTTTTGGTGGTACTTCAGCGCGAGTGGCACCGCCGGCAGTGCTTGAGGGCTGTTGGTGTGTTCGCGTGTCCAGGCGATCTCATTGTTCTGTGGGGTGAAGGGCCCGTGCGGTATCCGTGTGGAGGTCGGCTTCGTGAGGCGGGGGTGGGCCGTGCGCTCGATGCAGGTCACCGGAGGTCTTCTTCGGCCAAGGGGTGATGAACGCGCACACCGTGGTCGGGAGCCGAACGGGGCCGCAGCGGGTTCATCGAACCGCGATCGGCCGAGGAGGGGCTGTGGCTGCTCAGCGGCTCAGGAGGGCCCCGCAACGTCGTTGCCCCTTTTGAGCTTATTTGGTTCATCTCGGTAAGGCTCAGGCAGGTGGGCCGGGGTGATGTGGCTCAGAAGCCCGTGGTGGTGGGTGTGGTCCCGGTGTCGGGGTCAGGTGTGGTCGATGGGGGTGAGCACACGGGCCAGTAGGGCGGCCAGTTGGGTGCTCTCGTCCTGGCTCAGGGGGGCGAGCAGGTCGGTGTCGATGCCCAGTTGGCGGGCGAAGAGGGTGTCGGCGAGGGTTTCGCCTTCGGGGGTCAGGCGCACCAGGGTTTCGCGGCGGTCGCGTTCGATGCGGGTGCGGGTGAGCAGTCCGGCTTCTTCGAGGCGTTGGAGGCGTTTGGTGGTGGCGGCGCCCGAGGAGATGGTCTCGCGGGTCAGGTGGCGTGGGCGTAGGCCGCCGGGGGAGCGGCGTAGGGCGGCCAGGATCTCGAATTCGGGTCGGGAGACGCCGGTGTCGGTGAGGGCGTCGTCGGTGCGGTTGTTGGCCAGGGCGGCCAGGCGGCGGACGCGGCCGATGGCTTCCATACCGGTCAGGTCCGTGCCGGGGTGTAGTTGGGCCCAGTGTTCTTGGAAGCGGGCCACGGCGTCGCTCAAGGTGAGGTGTCTTTCGCTGGGTGGCGTTGGGATCGTATCCACCCTATAATAATTTACTTGTGAACTACTTTTCTTCTTTTTGGGGGCGGTCGAGCACCCTCTTCGACTCCAAAGGCTCCCTCTCGCCCCGCCGCGTACGCGGCAACGTCGTCGTCACCGCCACCCGAGTGGGCCTATGTCTGCTGGCGGTATTGACCACCCTGTACCTGGCCGGACGCATGGACCTGGCTCCCTACGCCGCCATGGGCTGCTTCACCGCCCTGTACGCGCGCGATGACACCTACCGTCGCCGCGCACCGATCCTGGCCCTGGTGGCCGGCGGACTGACCCTGGCGGTGGGCGCCGGCGCGCTGACCTCGGCCCTTTCGACCTCCATGCTGGGGCCCATCGTGGTGGTGGCCCTGGTGGCGGCCGCGGCCAAGTACACCTCCGACACCGTGAACCTGGGCGCCCCGGCCGGGCTGATGTTCGTCTTCGCCGCCGGAGTGGCCGCCTACGCCCCCCAAACCCTGGCCGGGGTGCCCATCAACACGGCGACCATCGCCGCATCCAGCGCCCTGTGCTGGGTGATGGCCATGGTCGGGGTGTTCTTCCACCCCCGCGCCGGCCACCGCCTGGTCGTGGCCCGAGCCCTGCACGCGGTCGCCGACCACCTGCACGCCCCCACCCCCGCGCGAGGCCAGGGCGCCGAAGCGGCCCTGCACCGGGCCCACCGGTTGTTGGGCACCACCACGCGCACCGACACCGTGCTGACCCTTGAGGTGATGATCGCCCGCGCCCACACCCTGCTGGCCACCGGCGGCGACCGGGTACTGGAGGGGCGCCGGGCCGCCGAACTACGCGAGCTGGCCCGCCGCGTGCGCACCCGCCGCCACCTGGACCCGCTGGTCACCGACGAGGAACTGCGCACCTTCAGCGCCCACGCCGACCGGATCCGCCTGGTGCGGCCCGGTGAGCCCGGACCGCGCCCGCGCATGCTGTGGGCGCTGCGCGTGGCCCTGGCCTCCCTGGCCGCCGGCGCGTTGGCCTGGTCCTTGGGCATGGGACACGGCTACTGGGCGACCGTTTCGGCGGCCTCGGTGTTGCAGGCCACCAGCGTGACCGTCACCTGGCACCGCACCCTGCAACGAGCGTTGGGCACCGTGGCCGGTACGGTCGCGGCCGCCGTGCTGTTCGCGGTGGTGGACACCTCCTCGGTGTGGACGCTGATCGCCGTGGTGGTGCTGTGCCAGGTGGGCGCGGAGTTGTTGGTGACCACCAACTACGCGTACGCGATCGTGTGCGTGACCCCGTTGACGTTGGCGCTGTCGGCGTTGGCCCACCCCGGCGCGGGAGCCTCCGACCTGGTGGGTGAGCGGTTGGCCGCCACCGTGCTGGGCGCGGTGGTGGGCGTGGTGGTGCCCCTGCTGGTGCGCGACAGGTCGCTGCACCGGCGTCTGGAATGGGCCCTGGCCGAATGTGAACGCGCGTGCGTGGCCGCCGAGAAGGCGGGGATGGAGGTCGGGGCGCGCCACCGGTTGGTGGAGGCCCACGCCCGGGCGCGCGAGGCATTGGCGGTGGCCGCCGGTGAGGTCGGTGGGTCCGGTTCGCTGGAGCACGCCGAAGCGGTGTGCGCCCGCGCCCAGGCGTTGTTGGACAGGGACCGCTCCTACACGAGGGTGTGAGCGCCAAGGTGGGGGCCGGGGTGGGTGGCATCCGCACATGCGCCCGCCCTCCCCGGCCCCGGTGAGGGAAATGGTCCTTGCCGGGGGCTCGCAGGGGGATGAACGCCGACGCTATCCAAAGTGTCGTAACGCACGGTGAACGTGGCGGGGCGGGCCGTGGCGGTGGGGTGAACATCGCTGGTGGGCGCCTGGGGGGGCGGGTGTTGCCTCGGCAGCCATCGGTCTGGCCCGTTCGGGCGCCCGAACACACCGGGGCGGTGGCGCTGAACAACGCCGCTCAGGTGGGGGCCCAGTGGGGGTGGGTGCTCAGCAGCCGCATCAGGGCGAGCAGACGGGAGGTGGGCGGGGCGCTCCAGTGGCGCCGGCCCGGTCGGGGGTGGGGTTCGCGCAGGCGGGCCAGGGCCCAGGTCAGATGGTGGAGAAGGATGCGCGAACGCCAGGCGTGTTCTGTTCGGGGTGGGTGCGGGTAGCCGGCCAGGACCTCGGGGAGCCAGTGCGGTGGGAGTTTGGCGAAGTCCACCGCCGCCTCGGCCAAGGCCGCGTCCCCCAGGTCCACGATCCCCGACAGGGCACCGTCGGGGGTGGCGAGCAGGTTGGTGGGGGTCAGGTCGCCGTGGATCAACACCGTCCCGGGGCGGGGGTGGGCGTCGTTCAGGCGGCGCAGCAGGCTCGTGCACCAGGTGGTGGTGTGGGCGTCGAGCATGCCGATGTGGTGCAGGTGTTGGAGCAGATCGGCCGGATCGGTGGATTCGCCCTGTCGGGGTGGGGTGCGAAGGTTCGCGGTGGGCAGATGGTGCAGGCGTCCCATTCTTTGGCCCAGCTCCCGCAGCAGAGCGGGTGCGGGTGTGGGTGTGGTGGCCAGGTCGGTGCCGGGCAAGCGGGTCTGTAGCAGGTAGGGCACGGGGGTGGTGGCGTGTTCGACCAGGGCCGGGGTGCCCACCCGGGCGGTGTGGGTCAGGGGCAGGAGTTCGGCCTCCTTGGCCAGGTCCTGGGCGTGTTCGCGGAGGCGGGGAACGCGCAGGACCAGGTCGGGGCCCAGGGCCAGGACGTGGTTGGCCTCCCCCACCGGCAGCGATCGGATGCGGTCGGGGGTGATGCGGTGGCGGGCGGCCACCGCGCGCACGAGTTCGTCCGCCTGTGGGCGGGTGCTCACCGGCGTGCTCGGGTGGGGGCCTGGCCCAGGGTGCCCACCACACCAAGGCCCGACGACTCGTGCAACCCGGTGGCGCGGGTGTTGGCGATCGACATGGGAGGAGCATGTCGGGTGGGCGGCGGGGGTCGCCACGGGTTTTTCGGCGGGGGCGGGGCCCGGCCACGGAACGTGCGCCGCTGGGGGTCAGTCCTTGTGCAGTACGAAGAACAGGAAGCTCAGGAAGGAGGTGCGTCCCGCCAACTCCGAGGGGATGAGTTCTGCCGGGGTGTGGGGGGAGTAGGGCGGTTCGCTGATGCGGGTGATGCGAAAACCGGCCTGGGTGAAGGCGTCGGTCATCGCGTGCAGGGGCCGGTGCCAGTAGGTGAGGGTGGCGGGTCGTCCGTTGAAGGTGTGGGTTTGTGACCACTGGGCGATGGCGAAGTAGTCGGACTCGGGGGCGATCATCTTGTGGATGATGGGGTGGTTGACCGAGGCGATCAGACGCCCGCCCGGTTTGAGCACGCGGTGGAGTTCGGCCAGGGCACCGCTCCAGTCCTGGAGGTAGTGCAGGACCAGGGAACAGACCACGTCGTCGAAGGCTCCGTCGTTGAAGGGAAGGGGTCCGCCCAGGTCGGCCACGTGCAGCTCGGTGCCTGGCCCCAGGCGTTGGCGGGCCAGTTCGATCATCTTGGTGCTGGCGTCGAAGCCGGTCACGGTGGCGCCTTGGTCGCGTAGGGCCGCGGACAGGGGCCCGGATCCGCAGCCGGCGTCCAGGATGTGTTTGCCCCGCACGTTCGCCGCGAGGTCGATCATGGCCGGGCGTTCGTAGTGGCCGTTGGTGAGGTTGTTCTCGTTGTCGATGGAGTAGGCGTCGGCGAAGTCGTCGTAGTTGTTCACGTGTGGTGACCTCGAATCGGGTGGGGGGTCGCAACCGGGTGTGCGGCGGTTTGGGGTGGGGCCGCACCGGTCGATGATGCCGGCTTTTCGGGGTGGTCAGTGGGTGCTGATGGCGTCGGCCATCCACAAAAGGTGGGCGGGCTCATCGATGATCTCGTCCTGGTCCTGTTGGCCGTTGATCCGCTGCACCAGGTCCCGGTAGCGGATGAAGGCGTCCTGGTGCGCGTCCTGGGAGGTGGAGTCCTGCTCTTGGTCCTGGCGGATCAGGTCCGAGAGTTGCCGGTAGCTTTCGGCCATGCGATCGCGTAGCTGCGGGCCGGGGCGCTGGTCGGTGTACTCGCAGATCACTTCCAGCATGTGGTCGATGACCTGTTGCACGTTCGCGGACCGGGGGTCCTGGCCCGCGTGGTACAGGTCCAGAACCTTCTTGAAGATGGGAGGGCCGACCTCGTGTATGAGTTCCTGGATGGGTGGGGCGGCGATTTTGCGTCCGGTCTCGTTGAGGCCGTGGTCCAGGTGCAGGCCGGTGCGGACCTCCTCGCAAAACAACGGGTTGCCCACCAGGTCGCCCAGTTCGATCCAGGCCTGGAGCTGGTCCAGGGTGGGTTCGTCGGGTAGCCGGGGGCGTAGTTCTCGCAACCGGTCGAGGAACCCCTCGGGTACGTCCAGACCGCGTGCGATCTCGTTCCAGAAGTCGTCGATGGTCTGTTCGCGTTCCTCGTCGGTCATGGAAAGGAGCTTGTGCATCAGGTCGGCTCGGGCCGTGGTGCCCCCCTGCTCGATGAGGGTGCTCAGGACGGCTCGCCTGGCCCGGAAGGTGCGTTCCTGGTTCTCGACGATGGCCAGGTGGGTGGTGAGCAGATCGTGCAGGGTGGTTTCGCCTTCCAGGAGGCGACGGATCTGCTGCAGGTCGGTGTCCAACTCACGCAGGGTGCGCACCAGTTCCAGGCGGGCGATGGCGTCGATGGTGTACATGCGATGGCCCGCGCTGTTGTGGCCCTCAGGTGGGATGAGTCCTTCGTTGGAGTAGAAACGCACGGCGCTGACGCTGAGGCCGCTGCGGCGGGCGGCGTCGGTGATGGTGTGTAGTTCTTTGTCGTCCATGGAGCCCACTGTGGCGGTTGAAGCCGCTTGAGGCGCAACCTGTTCGCTCGCCGGTTCCGGCTCGACCCGGTGGAAGCGTTGGGGGTGGGTGCCGGCGCCTCATCTACGGTCGTGTCGGGCCCTGCGATGGATGGGGGCGTGGTCCGCTCACTGTGTCGTGGCCAGTGGCCCTGCGGCGGTGGCCGACCTGTGCCGCCGCCGGGCGTGTGGGTGGGCTGCTCAGTCGTCGTCGGTCGGGGCGCGCATGGCTTCGGCGATCCAGTCGTAGGGCCCTGTGTCCTCCTCGGGAGCGGACCCATTGATCACCGCCACCAGGGACAGGTATCGACCGTGGGTCTGGTCGTAGACGGGGCCTTGGGAGTGGGCGTCCTCCTCGGCGATCTGGCGCTTGATATCGGGGATGTGCCGGTAGGCGTCGGCCAACCGGTCGCGGACTTGATGGGTGAGTGGGGTGTTGGACACCTCGGCGACCGCCGCCAAGAAGCGGGTGATGGCCTTTTGCGTCCAAGGGGAGCGAGGAGACTCACCGGCGCGGTGTGCGGCCAGGACCTCCTCGAAGAGCCCGGCCCCGCTCTCGTACACGAATTCCTGGAAGGGCGGGCTCGCGATGTTCCTGCCCACGTCCGTGGAGTAGGTCTGGTGCAGGTAGGTGCGGACCTCGTCGCGAAACGCCGGGTCCTTGACCAGGTCGGCCAGTTCGATCCACGCCTGTAGCTGGGTGGCGGTGGGGTCGGCGGGCAGGAGTGGGCGCATCGTGCGCAGACGGTCGACGAAGCCGTCGGGGACGTCGAGGCCTTCGCCGACCTCGTCCCAGAAGTCGTCGATGGTCTGTTCGCGTTCCTCGTCGGTCATCGAGACGAGTTTGTGCATCAGGTCGGCCTGCGTGGTCGTGGCGCCCTGCTTGATCAGGGTGCGCAGCACCGCCCTCCTGGCCCGCAGGGTGCGTTCTTGGCGTTCGACGATGGCCAGGTGGGTGGTGAGCAGATCGTGCAGGGTCGTGCCACCTTCGAGCAGGCGGCGGATCTCGTTCAGTTCGGTGTCCAACTCGCGCAGGGTGCGCACCAGTTCCAGGCGGGCGATGGTGTCGATGTCGTACATGCGGTGGCCCGCCTGGGACAGGTGTGTGGGCTCCACGATTCCGGCGTCGGCGTAGAAGCGCACGGCGCTGACGCTCAGGCCGCTGCGGCGGGCGGCGTCTCCGATGGGGTACGACTGCTGGTTGTCCATGGGGGTAACCGTGCACTCTCAAGCCACTTGAGATGCAAACCCCGAGGGGTCGTGGTGGTCCACCCCTTGGGCTCGGTGGTGGTGGAGAGCGCCCCCCCGATGTGCCAATGACATGGGTGGCGCGTGCGACCCGAGGACATCAGGGCAGGTCACAGGGCTTTCGAGGGTTGCCCAAGGTCGGGGACTCAAGAGGGCGGGCTGTCACAACCGGTCGCGAATCGGGCCCCGGATCGGCTCCGCGTGATCTCGATGGTCGTGGGGCGGCGATGCCTGCCGCGTCCTTCGTTCTCGCCATCGACTGAGAACCCGGATGCTCAAGGACGCGGGTGATCCGGCTCGCTCCTGGTGGTTCCCCGGGGGTTGAGAAGGAGTGCCGCGGAATTCAACGATGGGCGCTTTCCCGTGTGAGCGCCGTGAGTCGACCCGGCCGGGTCGGGCAGGGGGCGATCTCCGGTCGTCCGTTCCGGGGTGTCTAGGCTGAGGGGCCCGTTGGAACACGTGGTAGAGGAGGGTGGCCATGGCCCCCGTCGTGGAGTCGGTCGGTAGCAGCCCCGAGCACACCTTCGGTAAACCCCTCCGGGCACGGATCCGTCTTCTGGCCGGGTTGGGGGTGCAGGGCGACGCGCACCTGGGCAGGACCGTCAAGCACCGATCGCGGGTGGCGGTCGACCCCACCCGCCCCAACCTGCGCCAGGTGCACCTGATCCACGCCGAACTCCTGGAGGAGGTCGCCCTGGCCGGGTTCGAGGTCGCGCCCGGGCAGATGGGCGAGAACATCACCACCCGGGGGATCGACCTGTTGGGACTGTCCCGGGGAACCGTGCTCGGGTTCGGAACGGCACGGGTGCGGATCACCGGGTTGCGCAACCCGTGCGCGCAGATCGACGGGTTCAGTCCGGGGCTGCTCAAACAGATGGTGTACCGGGACGAGCAGGGTGTGCTGGTGCTTCGGGCCGGGGTGATGGGTGTGGTGCTGGAGGGGGGCGTCGTCGAGCCCGGGATGAAGGTGGGGGTGCGCGAACCGGAGGGGGCGCACGTGCCCTTGGGGCGGGTCTGACGTAGGGACGGCCTCGAACATCGGCCTTCGCCGAGGGGCCACCTGATCACCGTGTTCCGTTGGCCGATGCGCGAGAGCCGGCCGTGGTGGACAGTCGCTCTTTGCCGCGCACACGCACGCTGCCCTTGCACGTGGAGAGTCTGATGTCGGCGATGTCCAGGGCGACGATCTCGGTGATGCGCGGGCCCGTGTAGTAGGCCAGGTGGCAGAGGGCCCGAGCCCGGGTCGAGGCGTGGTGGGCCACGGTGTGCAGGAACCGCGACAGTACCCGTTGCTCCAGGGCTCGGGGGGCCGGGGCGGGCCAGGTGCTCGGGCACCACTTGGGGTCGGCCCGAGCCGTGTAGGGCGAAGAAGGTGTCCACGGTGGCCGGCCGGTTGTTGATGGTGGCCGCGCCCGGGTCGGTGGCCGAGATCAGCCGATCGGTGGGTGTGCCGGGCCGGCCGGTCCGTGGGTTTCCAGGAGGCTTGACCAGACCACGGGTGCCGCGCTGCGCCGCTACTGTGCAGCCCCTCAGCTCGCGTCCTCAAAGCGGGCAAGGCAGCGTTAACGTTGCACAACAGGGTGCCCCGCCAAGGGGCGTGATGCGAGGAGGGTGCGGTCATGGCCGACGGTGGACACATGCAGATCGGTGAGGTCGCCGAACGTACAGGGCTGTCCCTGCGGACCATCCGGTATTACGGGGAGGTCGGGCTGGTCGAGCCCTCGGCGCGTTCCCAGGGAGGGTTTCGGCTCTACACCGCCGAGGACGTGGACCGGTTGCAGCTGATCAAACGGATGAAGCCGCTCAATTTTCCTTTGGAGGAGATGCAGAGGCTGCTCGCCACTTTGGACTTGTTGGCCGAACCGGAGACCACGGTGCGGGAACGCACCGAGTTGGACGCTGATCTGGACGAGTTCGAGACGTCGATCGCCACGCGGTGCCAGGCCCTTCGTAAGGAGCTGGCGATGGCTGAGGAGTTCGCCGAGCGTTTGCGCCTTGCGCGGGCCTCCGAGACGGGGCGGATCTGAGACGGCCTCGGGGGAGGGCGGTGATGGTCGTCACTCCACCTCTCGCAATCCCAACCCTAACGTGAGGGTAGAGTTCGTGTGGGTCGGCCCCCGAGTGGCTTCGACCTGCACGTTTCGCGACCCTTTGCCCGGGTCGCCTGCACTCTGATGGGTTCCCTTGATCTTTTCTGCCCGAAAACACCGACCCCGCCACGTCCTGCCCTCGGCGGCCCAGCTCCGCATCGACGTCCTGGCCGGACTGGTGGTCGCCCTGGCGTTGATCCCCGAGGCAATCGCATTCTCGCTCATCGCCGGGGTCGACCCCCGGGTGGGCCTGTACGCCTCCTTCATCATGGCCGTCTCCATCGCCTTCCTGGGCGGACGCCCCGCGATGATCTCGGCCGCCACCGGTGCCATGGCCCTGGTGGTCGCACCCCTTTCGATCGAGTACGGCGTCGACCATCTCATCGCCGCCACCCTGTTGGCCGGTCTCATCCAGATCGCCCTGGGCCTGGCCGGTGTGGCGAAGTTGATGCGGTTCGTCCCGCCCAGCGTGATGACCGGGTTCATCAACGCCCTGGCCATCCTCATCTTCCTGTCCCAGATGCCCTACCTGGCAGGCTTCGACGTCCCCGTCTACGTGATGGTCGCCATCGGGCTCGGCGTCATCTTCGGCCTTCCCTACCTGACCAAGGCCGTCCCGGCGCCTTTGGTGGCGATCGTCCTCCTCACCGTCGCGACCGTCACCATGGGGATCTCCACCCGAACCGTGGGCGATGAGGGCCAACTCCCCGATGCCCTGCCCATGCCGTTGCTGCCCGATGTCCCCCTCACCCTGGACACGCTGATCCTCATCGCGCCCTATTCTCTGACCCTGGCGCTGGTCGGGCTGATGGAGTCGCTGATGACGGCCAAGGTCGTCGACGACCAGACCGAGACCCGCTCCGACCACGGCCGCGAGGCCCGAGGCCAGGGCATCGCCAACATCCTGGTCGGGCTCTTCGGCGGCATGGCCGGGTGCGCGATGATCGGCCAGACCATGATCAACATCAAGTCCGGTGCCCGTACCCGGATCTCGACCTTCCTGGCCGGGGTGTTCCTGCTCATCCTGTGCGTGGGCCTGGGTGACATCGTTGGCCTGATCCCTATGGCCGCCCTGGTCGCGGTGATGATCTTCGTGTCGGCGGTGACCTTCGACTGGCACAGCATCGCCCCCGCCACGCTCAGGCGCATGCCTTGGACCGAGACCCTGGTCATGGTCGTCACCGTGGTCGTGGTGGTGGCCACCCACAATCTCGCCCTGGGCGTGATCGTCGGCGTTGTCGTCTCCATGATTCTCTTCGCTCGCAAAGCCGCCCTCCAGGCCCGAGTCACCAGTGTCCTGGACCCCGAGGGCGGCACCCGCGTCTACACGGTCAGCGGCGAGGTCTTCTTCGCCTCCACCGGCGAGCTGGTCGAATGCTTCGACTACACCGAGCAGGGCCTGACCAAGGTCGTGGTGGACCTGTCCGGCGCCCACGTGTGGGACTCCTCCGCTGTGGCGGCCTTGGATCAGGTGAGCGAACACTTCCGCCGTCACGGCGTCCAGGTTCAGATCACCGGCCTGAACGAGCCCAGTGCCAAGCTGCACACCGAACTGTCGGGCACTTTGGCCGGCGGCCACTGACCTCGATCTCCCCACCGGGGGCTCCGAAGATCTTCGGAGCCCCCGCTCTCGTGGGTCGAGCCGGACCGAAGAGGTCCAGCCCCTCAGACCTTGGACCATTCCTCGACGCACGCCGGCACCTGGTCGGTGTCGTCGGTGTCCACCGCCCGTACCCGCTCACGCAGGCCTACCACGCGATCTTGCCATCGGTCCCGGTCAGGGGACCTGGGCCGCGTCATGCAAGGCGATGAGGTGACGGGCCGGGCGGTTCGCAGCCCCTCGAACATCATCAGGACGACAAGGCATGTCGGCCCAGCGGGAGCGGGCCTGGCGGGCGATCTGCTCACCGGAGAGGAACTCACCGGGCATGGGCCAGAACGTATGGCCCTGAAGGTGCCCAGAATCGGCCCGTCACCGAACCGAGGCGCAGGTCAGGCCGCTAACGGGAATTTCTTCGCCGCTCCTCCTCGCCCCCCGAACTCGAACGGCATGCCCACAGACGGTGCGAACCCGTGGGAGAAGGCTTAGCGCGGGTTCCTGTTCCAACGCTCCGCGATCCCCGTCTCGACCCCGATCCGCCGGGCTGATCGGTCAGTGCCGTGTACCCGGATGGGCGTAGCCACTCCAGCGAGTACAGGGAGGCGTGGTGAGAGTGGGGTGGTGGCTCTTGGGGATCTGGCCTCGGGAGCGTGGAGGGGTGTGACCCGCTTCGGTGAGGCGCCCCCAGTTGGTACAGCGGTGGGTGTATCCATCGCGTTTTCGCTGCTTCGGGCCTTGCGCTGAATAACGTTGGCGGACCCCTGCGGGGTGGCGGGTGGACTCTGAGAGCCCCTGAGGCCCTGACTTCCTAGAACATTGACTTATCGGGGGTCAGGATTCGAGGCTTTCCGGAGATCTGT